>JBBRYE010000038.1:0-26898 GCA_038237895.1 Sphingobacteriales bacterium
TAGCTAAAAATATAAATGCAGAAACTGATGTTTTAAATATTTTAAAAAGTAAATATAAAGTAAACGTCAGTAATTATAAAGAAGAAAAAGTTTATAAAATTGTTTTTAGTAACCAATCAAAATTTAGGTTTTTTATTAATAAATCTGTATTTGTAGGAAGTTTTGACTCTTTATTATTAAACAAAAGCATCAATTTAATAACAGACAAAAATATAGGGAATCAATTCAAAATCGATAATAGCAGCATTCGTAATAAAAATTCTATTGCCAATTTGTATCTCAACTTTGATCAATTAGCTGCTTTTTTTAATAATTTCTCTGACAGAAAAAATCCCGAAGAAACATTTAATCTAAAAAGCATAAAAGCAACTGCTTCTTTAAATATCAATTATCAGAGTGATGCTTTTATGTTTAGTGGTATCACCAATCCGCAAATAAGTAGCAATAATTATTTTAATTTATTTTTATCACAACAGCCCGGTGCAAATACGTTAGTAAAAGTTATTCCTTTTGATGTTGCTAGTTATAGCTTTTATTACACATCCAATTATAAAGATTTTAAAACAAAATTACAGCAATTACAAGTTGACCAAAAAAAGTGGGACAAACTGAAAAATCAATTAGATATCGTCTCAAAAAATCATGCTGTTAACTTAGATAAAGAATTAATTCCTGTTATTGGTAAAGAATTTGGAGTTTTTCAATTGGCCTCTGGAGATGAGATTGGGATTGTAAAAACCAATAATACCAACAGATTAAAGTTTTTATTATCAACTATAAGCTCAGAGATAACAGAAAATATTCGTCATTTTGATGATTCTTATGTTTTGGAAGCTTACTTTGGTCAGCCTTTTGAGAATTTTAGAAGACCTTATTTTGCATTTATAGAAAATCATTTAGTTTTTGCAAATAATACAACAGCCTTAAACAGATTTTTGGATAATTATAAAAATCAGAAGTTTTTAAGCAGAACAGATAAACATTTAGCTTTTCAACAATATTTATCAAACCAAGGAAACATTTTTTTCTTTGTGCACAATAGTAATTCAAAAGCATTAATTAAGTCATTTTTAAATAGCACATCATATGATAAATTTAGAAGTGATAATTTTAATTGGAAAGATATTTATGGTTTTGCGATACAATTTAGCGCTGATAAGGATAAATATTTTACAAATATGTATATGAACAAAATGCCACAAATTGATAAAACATCGCCAAGTATAGATAGCTTATTAACAAACACCAATTAGTTTAAAAATTTATTCAGTTAACTTACGTTCTAGGTATTATATTTAAATTTAAGGTATGAAAAAAAGTTTCTTTTTGATTTTCATTACTTTATTAGTTTTTAAAACCTCCGCACAAAATTTTTCATTAAACCATACGGGCACTTTATATGATTCTTTCGAAAACCCAGTAGAACAAAGTTTTCAAAAAGATTTAAGCAGAAAGTATGCAATAAACATTTTACCCTCTTTATTTATGTTTGGAAATTTTGATGGCGAAGCGCAGACAGCTTTTAAAAAATATGCTTTTACAAGAGTTTTTGGAGCCTCAAATTTTAGCAATTTTACAAATGATAACCATTTAATTTACGATGGAAGTTTATATCTTTTTGCCGTTAAAATTTTTAAAACAACCAATTATAACAGAGAAATAGGTGTATCCTTAAAATTTAAAGATGAAGGAAACTTGAATATTAGCAACGGTACTTTTGCATTACTAGATGATTTTTCAAATTTTAAACAGAGTAGCTATTCAAATATTTTAAATTCAAAAGGTTCAAATCAATCTTACTGGCAATTAGCTTTAAACTACCGTGAAAATTATGATGAGAATTGGGGTTTTGGCGCAAAGATTTCCTTGTTAAATGGTGCTTCCTATAATAATCTTGCTATTAATTCATCTAAAATAACAATTGATAGTGATACAAGTTATACTGCTAGTTTACAAGGGCAATATAAATCTAGTTTTGGTACAGATATTTTCTCTTATTCCAAGCTTCTTCCTAATTTGAAAAATTTTGGAGCCGCAATTAGCGCTGGTGCTTCATATACCTCTAAAAAAGGTATTTATTTAAGTTTTAACATCAGAGATTTAGGATTTATACATTGGAGCAAAAAAAGTTCTGTTTATAATTTTGATGATAATATTAAGGTTAATGGAGCTAATAGATTTGGCGCAAATAATAGATTTTTCTCAAGTTTTGAAAAAATTTTAAACGTAACTCAAAGCAATGAAAATTTCAATAGCTTAATTGATACTAAAATAACATTTACTGCTTCAAAAGATTTTGATTTTTATCAATCTACTTTTGTGTTTAATAAAAGTACTTTTAATAAGGCTGGTCAAATTGCTTTAGTTAATAATTTCAGAAAAAATGCTTTAAATATAAGTATTAATCCAGTTTATGATTTAATATCGAAATGGAATTTGGGATCTCAGTTTATGATTAAATCGCCTAATGCAGAATTTTACATTGGCTCTGATCAAGTTTTTCCTACCTATTATTTTTCTAAAGGCTTTATTACAAAAGATGAAAATATTGGTAACGGAAACCCAAGAATATCTTTTTTCATCGGTTTAAACATGAAATTTGGTAAAAAAATGCAAGACATTGGTAATGCAGATGAAATACCAGGTTTAAACGATAAAGAAACAGGATTTGTTAGCAGGCTAAGCCCAAGAGAATTAAGAAGGGTTCAAAAGCAAAATAAAGCTATTGATAAAAGAGCAAGAAAATCTGATAAGAGAAATAGAAAACGCTAATTAGCTTTTTTGCCGGCTATAAAATCTTTCAAATAAAAAGGCTCAAAATAAGCAACATCTACAAAATCATTGTTTTTAAACTTTTCTAATGCTAAAAATGTTAAATCTTTGGCGTTGCATAAATAATCATCAATAATTCTCGCATTTAAATTTAAACCTAAAACCTGTTCGCATTTAGCGGCACCATCGCCAAAAAAATAGATCTTATTATCCTTCAATAAATTATTAAAACTTTCTTGATCAATAATTTTAGCAGCAGTTTCTTCCACAATATTTAATTGATTATCAAAAATGGAATAATAAACTTCCATCCTTCTGGCATCAATCATTGGGCAAAATAAAGTATTTGCACTAACTGAAAAACATTTTTGTTTAAAGCCGGCTGCCATTGCCTCTAAAGAATTAATTGCAATTAATGGCTTATCTAATGCATAACACAATCCTTTTGCAGTAGAAACACCTATTCGCAATCCAGTATAAGAGCCAGGGCCCATACTTACGGCAACTGCATCTAAATCTTGATATGTTTTATTGCTTTGCCTTAAAATTTCATCAATAAATAAAGTAATATGACTGGCATGAATGTTTTTTTCTGTTTTTTGAATAGTATTCAAAACATTTCCATCTTTTGCCAAAGCAACAGAGCAGGTTTGGGTAGCAGTTTCTATTTGGAGTATTAAAGACATTGTAAATAATTATGGAACTGGATCATGACCGTGTTTACCCCAAGGATGGCATCTTCCAATTCGTTTCAAAGTTAACCATCCTCCTTTAAACGCACCATATTTTTTTATACACTCTACTCCATATTGAGAGCATGTAGGTGTAAATCTACACGAAGATCCTAATAATGGAGATATCAGGAATTGATATATTTTTATGATGAGCAAAAAAATAAAACCAAAAATCTTATTTAGGATTTGCATTATTTTTTAAAATCTCTATAAGTTGATCAATCATTAAAATCATCTTTTTTTGAAGATAAGTGTAATCCAAAATTTCTTTACCTACATAATTTAATCCCATTATTAGATTAAAATTACCATCAATTAAATATGGATAAAATTTTAGATTTTTATTTAACCGGTACGCTTCTTTCATCCTTCTTTTTAAAAGATTTCTATCTACGCTATGTTTAAACCTTTTTTTGGGGACCCCAATAACAATTTGTACAGGAAATTGACCTAAAGTCGATTTTGAAAATTGCCAGGTAACACGATATGGGTATAACAAAAAAGAAGAACCGTTTGCGAAAAGAGTTGCAAGCAACTTTTTATTACATAATCGTTCTTCTTTTTTGAAACTATTTGTTTTGTATGCCATTTACCGATGTCTTAATGTAAACGCCGGAATTGTTTACCAAAAAATGGTAATTAACAGCATAAAAAATTATGCTTTATGACGACGTTCGTCAGAAACTGTTAGTCTTTTTCTGCCTTTTGCTCTTCTAGATGCTAAAACTCTTCTACCATTTGCAGTAGACATTCTTTCTCTAAAACCGTGTTTATTTCTTCTTTTTCTTTGAGAAGGCTGGAATGTTCTTTTCATGATGTTATATTGTAAATCTGTCTTTTAAAACAAGAATGCAAATATAGGCTAGTTTTTTTAAATTAACAATCTTATTTTAAAAAAATAATAACTCCTATATCTAGTTTTTAAGACTATTATTTTTAAGTAAGTCTCTAATTTCTGTTAATAAAACTTCTTCTTTAGAAATAGCAGCGGGCGCTGCTGGTGTTGCAATTTCTTCCTTTTTTAATGCTGTAATTCCTTTTATCACCAAAAATAAAACTAATGCTATAATTATAAAACTAATAACAGCCGATAAAAAGCTGCCATATTTTACATTACCCATTATTGTTAAATCCTCTATGTTTTTAAGATTTGCAGCGTCTAAGGCTGGTTGCAAAATTAAAGGTGTAATAATATCAGAAACAAAAGAGGTGATAATTTTACCAAAAGCAGCACCAATAATTACTGCAACAGCTAAGTCAACTACGTTTCCTTTAACTGCAAAATCTTTAAAATCTTTAACAAACGCCATAATAGTTAATTTAACTACAAATATATTAATTGAAGTTAAATTAAAAATAATATCACTAAAAAATTGTATCTATTAATAAATGAAGTGGTTTGATATTTGTTAGGCAGGTTTAAATAGATTTTTCTAACTTTGATACACAATCAAAAATCATGCTAAGACAAAACCTTCAACAAAAGCTTTTACAAAAACTTTCTCCTCAACAAATCCAATTTATAAAATTATTACAAGTACCAACAGTTTCATTAGATACTCGTATTAAAGAAGAGTTAGAAGAAAATCCCGCTTTAGAAGACATCAGTTTAGCAGATATGAACGAACCTGTTGAAGAATATCCCGATAAGGATCCAGACGATTATTCTGAAAAGGAAACTGAAGAAAATTACGACGAATTTAACGTAGATGATTATTTACAGGACGATAATATAAACGATTATGGCAGTAAATATGATAATAACGAGGATGACGAGGATAAAAAGGAACTTCCTTTTGCAGTAACAAATACCTTTTTTGAGAATTTGCAAGCGCAACTTGATTTGGTTCACTTAGGAGACAATGATTATTTAATTGCCCAACAAATTATAGGAAGTTTAGATGACGATGGATATTTACGACGCCCTATTCCTTCTTTAATTGATGACTTAGCTTTTTCTCAAAACGTAATGGCCGAAGAAGATGAAGTAGAAGATTTGTTAAAAATTATTCAAACATTTGATCCCGCTGGCATTGGAGCTAGAGATTTACAAGAATGTTTACTAATTCAATTAAGAAAAAGAGATCAAACTAATCCAATTATATTAAAGGCTATTGAAGTTGTAGAAGATCATTTGGATGAATTTACTAAGAAACATTATGACAAGCTAGAAAAATCTTTAAACGTTAGTCCTGAGGATTTAAAAGATATTGTTGGAGAAATTTTAAAGCTTAATCCTAAACCTGGAGACTCTGGCGCATCTAACGTAAAGCAGATGCAAGTTATCCCCGACTTTCATATAGCAAAAAACGATACCGTTTTAACCTTAACGCTTAACTCTAAAAATGCCCCAGAATTGAGAGTTAGCAAGTCTTATCAAGAAATGTTTCAACATTATGAAAAAACATCTGATAAAGATAAAAAACTAAAAGAAGCTGTTCATTTTGTAAAACAAAAGTTAGATTCTGCTAAATGGTTTATAGATGCTATTAAACAAAGGCAACAAACGCTTTTGAAAACCATGAATGCAATAATGAACTATCAATATGAATTCTTTTTATCTGATGGCGATGAAAGGAATTTGAAGCCGATGATTTTAAAAGATATCGCTGATCGTATCGGCATGGATATTTCTACAGTTTCTAGGGTTGCAAATTCTAAATATGTACAAACTGAATTTGGCACCTTTTTATTAAAATCTTTTTTTTCTGAGGCTATCCAAACAGAAAGTGGAGAAGAAGTTTCAAATAAAGAGGTTAAGAAAATTTTAGAAGAGTGTATTGGCAAAGAAGATAAATTGAAGCCTTTAGCCGATGAAAAATTAACTGAAATTTTAAAAGATAAAGGTTATAATATTGCCAGAAGAACGGTTGCGAAATATAGAGAACAACTAGGTATTCCGGTGGCTAGATTAAGGAAAGAGCTTTAATATTAATCCTTGTTAAATAGGGGGTTTTTATTTCTGCGAAAATAAATTTTTGATTTCTTGAAAATTTAGGCTGATGATATTTAAACTTTCAATACCTGTATTTTTTAGTGGTATTTTAATCTGATCAATCATCTCATCTTCATTTCCATTTTTATCATTATAGGTTTGAAATATTATAGTTTCTGGCTTACAATTCATGATTAACCATCCTGCATCCTCATTTCCCAGATAATCTACATTTTGCAAATTTTCAATCTTTACACTATAATATTCAACTTTCCCATCAATATTTGTTTTTTTATATCTAAAAAAACCTAAATCGCTAACCTCTAAATCCGTCTTTTTTGCACCAAATAAATTTTCTGCTTGATGCAATTGATATTGTTCAATCAATTCTTTTTTGCAGTTTTCAAATTTTACCTTATCAATATCTTTAGACTGAATAGTAATCAGAAAGTTAAAAATTATTGAAACGCATAAAATCAAATTCATATATAAATTTATCGAGTGATAACAGCATCACAAAAAATAGTTTTCAACTTATTCACTTTAAGCTTAAAACAATGACATTTAGTTTATTGAGGATAGCTCTTAATTTTTATAAATTTGTAAAATGATAAACGATGCAGCAAGAGTTTGGGTTTACCAATCTGACCGTGATTTTAATAGCGGAGAGTTAAATTCTTTAAATCAAATTCTAAATGATTTTACTCACACTTGGACAGCGCACAATCAACAATTAAAGGCAAGTTTTGAGATAAGATACAATCGTTTTATTATTTTGATAGTAGATGAGCAACAAGCTGGTGCAAGTGGTTGCTCTATTGATAAATCAGTTCATTTAATGCAGGATATTGAAAAACAGTTTGATATAAATTTATTTGATAGATTTCACATAGTATGGAAAGAAAACGGGGATATTAAGTCGGGTTCTAGAAATGAATTTGAACTTCAAATTAAAAACGGAAATATCAATCAAGAAACAATCGTATTTAACAATTTGGTTTCTAATTATAATCAGTTAAAAACTAATTGGGAAATTCCTTTTAAAAACAGTTGGCATACTAAGGTTTTTAAATTAGAACCCGTTCTTTAAAACTCCTAACCTTTCTAAATTCTTTATATTTCTAAGAATTAGGTATTGCTTATGATAAATATAAGATGTTGGTTTTGCTGGTGACCACTTTATGGGGTTTGGCAATACTGCAACTATTAAAGCCGACTGAGATTTTGTCAACTCACTTGCAGATTTATTAAAGTAATTTTGAGATGCTGATTCTGCTCCGTAAATTCCATCACCCATTTCAATAACATTTAAATAAACCTCTAAAATTCTTTTTTTACTCCATAAGATTTCCATCAGGAAAGTGAAATAAGCTTCAAAACCTTTTCTAATATAAGATCTGCCTGGCCAAAGAAAAACGTTTTTTGCTGTTTGTTGGCTAATGGTACTCCCACCTCTAACTTTTTTACCTTTTTGATTTTTAGAATAAGCTTTCTCAATAGCTTTAAAGTCAAAACCATAGTGAGACATGAATGTAGCATCTTCGCCAGCAATGGCAGCTTTCTTTAAATTGATGGATAACTCATCAAAATCTTTCCAACTTTTATCAATTTTCCAACTTTTATCATCTGCTTTTCTTTCAAAACCACGTTCTACCATTAAAAATGTGATTGGTGGATTGATAAATTTGTAAAGGAAAACCCAAGTAATAGTAATAGCAAAAAACCAAAGTAAAGCTTTACCAAACCACCTAAGTATTTTTTTTAGCGTAATAGGGTTATTTTTTCTTTTGGATTTTGATGACATTGCGCTAAAATAAAAAATGCTCCTTGAAAAAATTCAAGAAGCATTTAAATAATTTATAAAAAAACTTATTCTGCTATAACAGTGAAAGGAACTTGTACTTTAACTTCTTTATGTAAGTTTAGGTTAGCAATATAATCACCAACAAATTTTACATCGGTTTCAAAAGTAATTCTTCTTCTATCAACCTCAAAGCCTAATTTCTTTAATGCATCAGCAACCTGTATGGTATTTACTGCACCAAATATTTTTCCGCTTTCTCCGGCTTTTGCACCAATTGAAAGTGTAACACCTTCTAATTTACCAGCAATAGCATCAGCATCCATTTTAATTTTATCTTGTTTAAACTGAGCTTGTTTAATGTTCTCAGCTAAAACTTTCTTTGCCGAACTTGTAGCTAATATAGCATGACCTTGTGGGATCAAAAAATTACGACCAAAACCAGGCTTTACATTGATGATATCATCCTTTTCGCCTAATTTTTTAACATCTTGTATTAATATTATTTCCATTATGTTAGCCTCCTTATTTTAAACCATCAGTTACAAACGGCAATACGCCAATATGACGAGCTCTTTTAACTGCTTGAGCTACTTTACGTTGGTATTTTAAAGAAGTACCTGTTAATCTTCTTGGTAATATTTTACCTTGATCATTAATAAACTTCAATAAAAAGTTAGCGTCCTTATAATCGATATACTTTATTCCATTCTTTTTAAAACGGCAGTATTTCTTTCTGTTATCCTCCACCTTGGGAGCAGTAACGTATTGGATTTTGTCTTGTGCCATTAGTTTGCTACCTCCGCTGTGTCTTTTTTCTTGTTAAAAGCTCCGCCACGTTTTTTATTATTGTACGCAACAGCATGCTTATTTAAACTAATTGTTAAAAATCTCATTACACGCTCATCACGTTTTAATTCAACTTCTAATTTGCCGATAACCTCTCCTGAGCATTTATATTCAGTTAAGTGATAGTATCCCGTCGATTTCTTTTGGATAGGATACGCCAGTTTTTTCAAACCCCAATTGTCTTCCATAACAATTTCGGCTGCGTTATCAGTTAGTAACTTAGAGAATTTTGCAATTACCTCTTTAGCAACTTCTTCTGATAATAACGGGGTAAGAATGATAGTGGTTTCGTATTGATTCATTTCTTACAATATTGTTTTTAATTCCGCTTTTTTGCGGGACTGCAAAAGTATAGATTATTAATTTGAAAAACAATAGTTTATGAATGTTTTATGCGCTGATAATAACATAAACAACTTTATGCTTGATAATACTATATTTTCTTAATTACAAAAGCGTTTAACTTACATCGGATTTTAAAACCAAGTTTTTCATATAATTTGATAGCGCCTAAATTATCTTCCCTTACATGTAAAAAAGGAACTTGATGCTTGTTTAAAATCCGTTTTATTTGCTCTCTTATAATCGCATAAGCATAACCTTTGCCCAAATAATTAGGATGGCAGCAAACCGCGGAGATTTCAATATAATTAAAAGGATGAAAACGATGCCCTGCTATGGCTACTAATTTTTCGGCCTCAAAAATTCCAGTATAATTACTTAGTTCTATTGTTTTTATTAAAAATGGGCCCGGCTGTGTGAGATTAACCAAATCTATCATTTCACCAACATGTTCTTCTTTTAAATCTATAATATCAAAATTATCATCGCCAACAGGCAAAGTATTTTTGTTATAAACAAATTGAAGCATTTCTATCTTACGAACTAAATTGAAATTTGATGGAATAGATAAATTATTTGGAGAAAATAGAATAAACAACTCTGGAGATTGTTGATATAGCTTTTCAAAACTTTCTGCATCATAAGTTTCCATTGCAGCAAATGCGGCAATATCACGTTGATAATATTTGATATGAGGTAAGCCTTCAGAAAATTGAGTATGGTTGGAGTTTAAAGAATTATAAATAGGATTATCTAATATATGGCTCATCAAAAAGAATTAATAAGTCAAAAATAACAATAAACCTAAAAAGGATAACCAATTGCTAGGTTAAATACCAAATTTTCTTTTCTCCAAACTTTATCTCCAAAATTAATATCACTAATTACCCATCTTTCTCCTCTTGGTAAATATGGCTTTCTAATAGGGAATGCTAAATCTAAACGTAATATTAAAAAGGACAAATCTAACCTTAACCCAGCACCAGCATCAACAGCAAGTTCACTTAAAAATTCATTACTAAATTTAGCTCCTGGCTTTTGGGCATCTCTGTTTAACAACCAAATATTGCCGGCATCTGTAAATAATGCACCTTTAAATATTGATGTAAAATCATAACGATACTCCGCATTAAGCTCTAATTTTAAATCTCCAGATTGATCGGGTAAGAACGCGTTTGCATCTACTTCTTTTTTAAAGTTACCTGGCCCTACTGATCTTGCCCTAAAACCCCTTAAACTATTTGTACCACCAATAAAAAATTGTTTGATAAATGGTAATTGACCAGAATTAGCATAAGGCAAACCTACTCCCGCAATTATTCTACTGGCAATAGTAGATTTATAACCAATTTTGAAATAATCCCTAAAATCGTTTTCAATTTTTACGTATTGACTAAAAGGAACTTGAAATATTCTTGCAGTATCACCATTTAAAACATCTCCTTTTTTAAATAATCCAAAGACTGTACCTGCTAAATCTACCTGACCTTTATAATAAATGGTGTTTTTCTTTTGTGTTTCTGCAGTTGTTGTATAGGTAAAACTATAAGAAGGTCCAAAAATTAATTGTTTATCAATAACTCTTTGTAAACTCTCATTTTTCTTTATCTGGTCTTTGTAGAGTTGTGAAACATTAGAAGAGTTGGTATAGGTAATCTCGGTTAATTTAAGTTGATGTTCTTTTCTAGTATTCTCTTTCCACAAATATCCAAATGAGCTTCTAAAAGTGTTTAAAGAATACAATTGTGATCTATTTTGATATTCGAACCCAAGAGTCGCTACAGTTTTTGGAGTGTAAGCACCAACAGATTTAATACTTATAAACGGAACTACAAACTTGGGCCATGTTAAACTCGCATCACCTCCAAAACGCAGCACATTAAAGCCGCCATTTTGACCAGAAACTTGTGTTTCTACACCTGCAAAAGCTGTAATGGTTAATTGTTCTGCCCCTCTAAAAGCGTTTCTATTAGTCCAATTTACGTTTACTTCAGATCCTGTATAATTTGCCGAGTTGGTCTTTCCTAATAATTCTACCCTGATAGATTTTTTGGGCAATGGCGTTAGATAATAATAAGCATCTAAAGCGCTCTTTAATGAATCTGAGGGTTTAAACTCGTTTTTTACAAATTTAAATGTACCCACGTTTACCAATCTATTTAGAGATAGGTTATGATCTGTTCTGTTATAAATATCGCCTTTATTAAATTGTAAAGCCCTATCAAAAATTGATGGCTTAAATTTTCTTTTAGGATCAATAACAATTAGATCTTTATAGTTTCTGGCAGAATCTAAACTTTTTTGTATGCTATCGTTTCCTAAACTATAATCAGGATAAACAAAAATATCACCTATGGTGTAGACATTTTTTGCTTGGTTTGGAGTTTCATTTTTAACTTTTAAAATGATATCTACTTGGTGTTTACCAACTGTACTATCTACTTGTGCTATCAAATAATCTGGACCAAAATAAAAGAAACCTTCTTCTTTTAACTTAGCATCAATTCTTGTTCTTTCTGCCTTAATTTTATCTAAATCATAAGGTTCTCCAGGTTTAAAATAAGAGCTTTCCTTTAAGGCCGTAACTGCTTTCCCTAATTTACTAGAATCTGTTGGATATTTTACTTCCCTAATTTTATATTGAAAATTTGGCCTAACTGTATAAATGGCAGTTGCTCTTTTGTTTTTCGATATTGAATCGGCGTAAGCCCTGCCTTTAAAATAACCACGGTTATCTAGTCTGTTTTCAATCAATTTTACATTATAATCTAAATTTACTTTTGAAAAAAAGACAGGTGGTTGTCCAAATTTAGTGTTCAAATAGTGTTTTAAGCCTTTAGTTTTATCGGTTTTGGTGATATTATAAAGGTATAATTTTGGTTTTAATCCTAAAATGGACGAATTAGGTAGAGGGCGTAAAATGCTTTCTAACTCTGCATCTAAAATAGATTTCTCTTTTTTGGTAACACTATCTCCTTCAATCTTAATTTTTGCACCTATGTAAAGCAACTCGCCCTTAGGCAAAAACTTAGTGTTACTACAAGAAGCAATAAATAAAGATATAGTTAGTAGATAGATAAGATGCTTCAATTTCATATTATTTGCTCTCGGTATTTTGTTCTTTTTTCTCTTGTTTTTTTTGTTTCGATTTCTCGAAAAGCTCTTTAAACTTATTATAATCCATAGTGATGATGAAGCCTAATCCAGTTTCTATCACCTGCCCCTGCAAAGCTACTTGATATTGATTTTTACGATATGCCCTTAATAAATATCTTCCATCTTTTGATAAAGAATAATCTACAGCAACATCGCCAGCAATATTATTGGATTGTTGATTACTATTTTGTGGACCTTCTAATCCAAAACTACTACCAATGCTGACTTTCAATCTATCGTTTAATAAACGTTTAGATAAACCAACGTTTAAATCGGTTCTGTTTTCACGATTTCCTGTGGTATAATCATCAGTAGATTGTAAGTCAAAATTTAGCTCTACTCCTGAAATTAAATTCCCTGCAAAATCATTTAGTTGTTGGGAGATGATTTTGCTTACGCTAGATCTTACTAAAGATGCCGCACCACCTCCGCCGGCCTCACTAGCAAATGGATCTTCACCAATAAATCTGTTTAATAAAAGTAGTGCGAAAACCTGCTTATTAAGTTCTGAAGGTTGCTCTCTTAACTGTGCAAGCTTGGTTTTAGTGGTAGTTAAAACATCCGTAGAAACATTATAATTTCCATCTGGCAAAGTCACATCAAAAGAAATTTCTGGCTTTAATAACTCGCCATCCATATTTAATAAAACATTAAATGGCAATTTTTGCTTGTAGGTATTTCTTACTGCTGCAGAACCTGATGCCAGCTGATCGCCAACTAAATCTATAGGAGCTGTATTTGAAACGTAAATTGCAGTTACATTTAGGGTTGCTGATAATGGATCGCCGGTCCATAAAACAGTACTTCCTTTTTGTATTTGAAACTGACGTTTGATAAAATTGAAAGACATTTCATAAAAGCCCTCTGCCAATTCATATTTACCCGTTAAACTAACTTTACCAGATGGATCTATACCTGCACTTAATTGTGCTTCACCTTTTAATTTAACAAAATCTCCATTTCCTTTATCAATTATCATGGTTAATTCTGCTTCAGGATCAACCTCAATAGTCATGGCTAAATTCATCCCTTTAAATGGAGCTTGATTTAAAGAATCTGGTAATATGAATGCTTTATTGAAAGCAGGATCATCTTGGTCTATAAATTCTACAATCCCTTCTCTATCTGCAATTCCAGGATCAGATTGTGGCAATACTAAGGTAAGTTTGGTAGCCTTATTTACTTTTAAACTTCCATCAATTATCGGGTTGTTTAAATCTCCTTTAATACGCATTTTAGTATCAAAAAATAATTTACCGTAGTAAAGTTCATTATCCTTTTCGGTAGAGTTTACCGCCATAAAATTATCAGCATCAACTTCAAGATTAAATCTAAAATCGGTAAATGTTTTAGTATAAATTGCTCCGTTAACAGCTAATTTATTATTGGCAGAATCGGCTAAAGCAAATTCATTAAATAAGATTCCATCTCCATTAAAAACTATTTTATCAGAACCAACCTTGAAGTAAGAATTTAAAGGTGTTACTCTAAAAGCTGCCTCGTTAAAGGCTAAATCTCCTCTAACCTGAGGGGCAGCGGTAGTTCCTTTTATTGTAAATGCACCATTTAAATAACCTTTAGCATCCGTCATATTACCCAAAGTAAACCCTTGAATACTTTTTAAATTTAGACGTTGCATATCTAAATTCATATCAAAACTACTGCTTGTAGTATTGTAAAGACCAGCAAGGTTTACTTGATTTCCGTTTCCGGTAATAGCAACATCTGCATTAAAAATATTTGGAGTGTTGTTGTTCACTTTTACAGCAACATTACCAACAGTATCTGTCATAAAGTTGAAATCCTTAATGGTCATATCTGCATTAAAGGTTGGAGTTGCTGTCAAATTTTCTGCAATAACATTTCCATTAATAACTCCACCTGCTAAAAGCGAATCTTTAGATAAAATATTAGTAATAGTTTCGATTTTAAAATTACTAAAATCTATTGCCAAAGGCGAGTTTGCGGAGGTTTGTTGTGATTGAATTTTGATGGATTGCCCCATGTTAGAGATTTCAAAATTATTAGCATAAATTCCATTTACACCAAACTTAATTAAGTTATCATTACTTACTTGCCAAGGTTGATAGTTCAATTTTAAACCATCAAGATTTAACCTAAATTCACTATCATTATTCTCTAATGCTTTTAAATTACCGGCAACTAAATATTGTTCTTTATCGGTTTTGTCCAAAACTCTTAATCGATAATCCAACAAATTATTTTTTAACTGACCTGTTAAACTTGTTTTGTTCAATTGTAAGGAAGCACTTTTAATTTGATCTATTAATAGGCTATACTTTAATGCCGAGCTATCTGTTTTAATATTTAACCTTCCATTTGTTATAGCATTACCAGCATAAATAACTTTTGGTAAAGTTCCGTTAACCACTAAAGAATCGCCATTGCTATTATATCTCCCTTTAATTGCGATAGGTTCTATTCTTGTGAGTGATGGTACCAAAGAATATAAAATTGGTTCGTCAGAAACGTTAAATGCAAAATTAAAGCGTTGAGTTTTTAAGGTATCAGGTTTTGTTGTTGCTGTTCCGGTATTGTAATATTTAGCGATTGTGTTACTTAAAGCAGTTCCAACTTCTGTTAATTGATATTTACCATCTAAACTTGCGGATAGAATTTGTGAAGTTAATTTTAAACTATTTTTTTCTGAGCTTGCTGTAGAAATTACTTTCACAGAATCTAATTGGTAACGTTCTTTAGCATCTGCAATCAATAGTTTGGTTAAATAGATTTTTCCATTCAAATAATTTGGATCGGCGGTTGCAATATCTGCATCTAAAAAACCTCTTACTTTTAACGGAGTAGCATAAAAATTTAAGGCTTTTAAATCCACACTATCTAAATTCAATTTCATTTTAACTGCTGGATATTTACCCTTAAAACTTCCGTTTGCAGAAAGGTTAAAATAAAGATTTGGGTCTTTCATATCGGCGAAAGCCTTAAACAAACCATTTGCGATATTACCTTTTAAAGCTAAATTTTTGTAGGTGTATTGGTTGTAAACCGCTTTAATTAAGTTACCATCTAAAGTTGCGGTGGCAGTTTTTGGGTTAAGCCCAATGCCTTTTATATTTGCTCTTAAACTGATTCTTCCAACCGAATCGTTCTTTATTAATTTACCTACATTAAAATTATCAATTTCGGCTACAGCCTGATATCTTTCTTTATTTTTTACTCTTTGATCAAAACTTGCTTTAATTTTTGCGTTACCAAAACTACTTGCCAAAGCTAAATTGGTATTAAAATTACTGATGCCTCCTTTAAAAAATCCTTTTGCACCAAAATTAGAAGGTAACTGAATGTTAGAAGGAATAGTTCCTTTTGGGATAAATGCGTTGATATCTTTACTGGTTGATCTAAAATCTTTAATATTTAAATCGAAATAAGCCTTATTTACATTTGGCAAACCTTTGATGTTTCCACTTGCGGCAATGCGGGTATTTCCGATTCCTGATATTTCTAATTTTGGTATTTTAATATCTTTTACTTGTCCAATTACTCTACTATTAATATTCATAACTGCATTTGGCATGGTGTTAAAAGGCGCAGTTGTAGCAAGCGATGGCACTAATAATAAAATATCCTTAAATCCTAATTGGCTTCCGTTGATGTTTGCATCAATGTATAAATCGCCTAGATTTTTTGATAAAGAGGCAATTGAAGGATATTTTACAAGCACTTCATCTTTTAATAAAGTTTGTGGCGTTTTTAGGTAAAGATTTTTTAAGAAAGCACTTTTTGGTCCGTAAAAGAAGTTGGTTTTTAACTCTTGAATATTTAAACCACTTTTATCCTTTAAAGTGAATGTATTAATGTCTCCAGAAATTGTATCTAAGCTATAATAAAAATTATCAGCATTTAAGTTGATATTTTTCATATCTAAATGCATAAAATCCATTCCTTTTTTAAGGCGAGGAGCATTTAAATCATCAAAAGCAAAATCGATATTATTAATATCTGCTTTTCTTAAATTCACTTTCCAATTGGCATTTTCAGAAGCAGAAGAAGTGTCTGTTGTAGTTGCTTTTTTTACTGCTTCTTTTAATTCTTTACCTAAAACCAAATTTCCTTTGGTATTTTCAAATTCTAATGATTTAATATCTACAAACTGTTTTTTGAGGTTAATCTCATTAAAATCTACCAATAGCTTTCCTAAATTTAATTGGGTGTTTAATTTCGTTCCAGCATTATCATAAGCCAAAACTATTCTTTGTAAATCTATTGTACCAATCTCCAATTTTATATCTGGCGAAGACGAGACAGCATCCGCAGTTGCAACCACACTTTCAGCTGTTTTCTCTAACAATCCCTGCTTTAATTTAACATTTAGGCCATTAAAAGTAATTTTAGGGATTTTAAAATCCATTTTATCCAAATCAAACTTTTTAATATTAGTATCAAAATGATTTAGATAAACATCAACATCATTTTTTGTGATGGCATCTTTAAACCTTAGCCTAATTTTATCAAGATTAATTTTGTTGATAGAAAACTTCATTGCGGCAGAAGTGTCTGTTGGCGTTGGTGGTTTTAATTGATCGCTAACAAATGCTTTTATCATGTAATCAAAATTGAAAACAGAATCTTGCCCTCGTTTTATATTTGTTACAATTCCCTCTAAATCTATAGCGTTAATTTCAATTTGATTGTCTAGTATTTTGAACAATGAAATATCAACAGCTAATTTATTACCTGCTAACAAAGTATCTTTTTCTTGGCTTTCAAAGTAAAAACCTTTTAATACCAATTTTTTAGGCAATCCAATTTCTATCTTATCAATTTTAACAGGAGTTTTAAATTTGCCCTCTAAATAAGTTACAACTTTGTTTTTTAAGATATTTTGGATTGCAGGTATTTGTATAAGTATAACAATCAATAAAAAAAGCCCAATTATGGATCCCACAATCCAGGCAAATATTTTAAGACTTAGTTTTAAGTATCTATTCAACTATATATGCTTTTTTGGTATTTTAACAAACTATAAGCCAAAATATATATAACATATAGCTATTCCTAGATTAGTTTTATCTATTTGGGAATTTGGTTTCATGGCTTTATATTTGACGATTATTAATAAAAAAATATCATGGCATTAGAAATAACAGACGCTAACTTTGATGAGTTAGTTTTAAAATCAGATAAACCAGTATTGGTAGATTTTTGGGCAGAATGGTGTGGGCCATGTAGAATGGTAGGGCCAGTTGTAGAAGAATTAGCTAAAGAATATGAAGGTAAAGCCGTTATAGGAAAAGTAAATGTGGATAATAATCCTCAAATTTCTATGAATTACGGAATCAGAAATATTCCTGCATTATTATTCTTTAAAAATGGAGAGATTGTAGATAAACAAATTGGTGCGGTTCCTAAATCTGTTTTGGCAGGAAAACTAGATACGCAATTAGCCTAATTAGTGCAAAATTATTGGGAGGTCTTATTGAGAAATAAGACCTTTTTTTATGTTTTTTCCGATGATGAACTAAAAAACTATTACTTATATTTGCCGACAAAAAAATATCAAATGAATAAAATTTTTTCAAATGTTGTAAAGTCTAGTGTAGGGTTAGCTTTAATTATAGCTGTTGCTTCTTGCAATAATAAGCAAGAATCTAAATCAAATGATTCTTCTTCTAATGCTTTAAAAACAGAAAATGCAGTTAATGCAACTGGAGGTATTGTTTATGTAAATTCAGATTCTTTACTAACCAATTACGAGTATTTTAAAGAAATCAAATCTAAATTTGAAGGTAAATCTAAAACTGCCGAAGCTGATTTAAAGGATAAAGGTGCCGCTTTTCAACGTGAGGTTGCAGCTTACCAACAAAGCGCAAACGGAATGAGTGCAGACCAAAGAGCACAAACAGAACAACGTTTAGCCAGAAAACAACAAGAGTTACAGGCTTACCAACAAAATGCAGGTTCTGCTTTGCAAGGTGAAGAAGCAAAAGAAAATGAAAAATTATATAACAAAGTAGCTGAGTATTTAAAAATTCATGCTAAGGATAAAGGCTATAAAATGGTTTTAACTTATTCTAAAGGAAATAGCGCAATTTTGTTTGCTGATGAGAGTTTAGATGTTACAAAAGAAGTAATTGCAGGTTTAAACGAGGCCTACAAAAAAGATCAAAAATAATTAACTTAAAAAATAGTTTAGAAAGTCTGGCCTTGGCTAGACTTTTTTTTTGAATACCAATATGGAAAAACATCAAGAATTTATGAGAATGGCTATCGCTTTATCTCACCAAAATGTAGAACAAGGTTTAGGCGGACCATTTGGAGCAGTAATAGTCAAAAATGGAGAAGTTGTTGCCAAAAGTGCAAATGCAGTTACAACAACAAATGATCCTACTGCTCATGCAGAAATTGCTACTATTAGGTTGGCATGTAAAAATTTAAACACTTTCAATTTAGAAGGATGCGTAATTTATACCAGTTGCGAACCATGCCCTATGTGTTTAGGAGCAATCTATTGGGCACATTTAGATAAAATGTATTATGGCAACACAAAAAAAGATGCTGCTAATGTTGGTTTTGATGATGCTTTTATTTATGAAGAATTAGATTTAAAACCATCAGAAAGAAAATTAAAATCTGAGCAGATTTTAGCAGATGAAGCCATTGAAGCATTTAACTTATGGGATAAAAGTGAGAAGAGAATTAATTATTAAAATGAGCTTAAAGTTTTAGGTGGTAAGTTGTAGGTGAGTGTTATTTTAATACTAAAATTTATATAACCTTCCAATTTGATATTCTATTTAAAACTTATACTTAAAACCTAATACCTAAAATTTTAAAAACCATGGAAAAAATAACCTGGGGAATATTAGGCTGTGGCGATGTTACAGAAGTGAAAAGTGGGCAGGCTTTTAACAATGTTCCTTATTCTAAAATAGAAGCAGTAATGCGCAGAGATGCAGGTAAAGCCGCAGATTATGCTAAAAGGCATCAAATAGAAAAATGGTACGCTTCCGCTGATGATTTAATAAACGACCCAAATATCAATTCTATTTATATTGCTACTCCGCCTGCTTTCCATAAAGATTATGCTATAAAAGCGATGCAAGCTGGTAAAAATGTTTACATAGAAAAACCTGTAACATTGACGGTTAATGAATGTAAAGAATTAATCCAAGTTGAAAAACAGACCAAACAAAAAGTAACTGTAGCACATTACCGTAGAGCTTTACCCCTATTTGTTAAGTTAAAAGAATTAATAGATAGTAGTATTATTGGAGAAATAAGGATTATCGATTTAAAATTATTGCAGAAACCTAATTCTGATAGAATTGCTAAAAGCGATGAGAATTGGAGATTAAAACCAGAAATTTCTGGTGGAGGTTTGTTTTATGATTTGGCACCTCATCAATTGGATATATTTGTTCATATTTTTGGTGCTCCAATATTTAGTCAGGGTTTTTCAAAAAATCAGGCTCAAAATAACGAAGCGGATGACACTACAGTTGGACAAATTTTATTTAAGAACAATATTGCATTTAGTGGGATCTGGAATTTTAATGCTTATCCAGATAACGAAATAGAACAGTGCGAAGTTATTGGAAGTAAAGGGAAAATTATTTTTTCTTTTTTCGGTAATGAAATGGCATTAATAAAAGATGGACAAACAGAAGCTTTTATTTTTACGAATCCTTTTCACGTTCAGCAAAATATGATTGAAAAAACTGTGAATTACTTCCTAAACGAAGAAGAAAACCCTTGTTCTTTAAGTGATGCTTTATTGAGTTTGAAAGTGATGGAGAGCTTTACAAAAAACTTTAACTAACAACTAACTATCTAACTAACAACTAACTAACTAATTAACAACTAACTAACTAACTAACTAACTAACTAACTAACTAACTAACTAATTAACTAACTAATTAACTAACTAACTAACTAACTAACTAACTAACTAACTAACTAACTAACTAACTAACTAACTAACTAACTAACTAACTAACTAACTAACTAACTAACTAACTAACTAATCCCCTTCCTCTACATCAAAAAAACTATCACTTAAATCATCAATCTCTCTTCGGTCTTTTTTTGTTGGGCGTCCGGTTCCTCTATCTCGTGTTAATATTGGCGAGTGGAACATAGACTTATATTTTGCTGTTTCTTCTGGTGGGGTTAAATCGGCGTAAGCTAAAACTGCTTTTTTTGCATCTACTCGGCTAGGTAAAAGTTCTAAAACCTTGATGATCTTCTTTTCTATAGCTTTAGAAACCTGATAAACCTCACCAATTTTAACCTCGTGACTAGGTTTTATATTTGTTCCTTCCTTTTTAACCCTTCCTGCTTTACAAGCATCGGTTGCTAAAGAACGAGTCTTAAATAACCTTATCGACCATAAATATTTATCAATTCTTAGTTTTTCTGCCATTGATCCCAAAAATAAAGCAAAATTCCCTTCTATGGCAAAAAAACCTTTAATTTGCATCAAAACAAATTTTATAATGATAGCCGAATTAAAAAAAGCCGTTGAAGAAGCTTGGGACGATAGAAACTTGCTTAATTTTAAAGAATACAGAGACGCTATTGAGCGTATTATTTATAGATTAGATATTGGAGAATTTAGGGTTGCCGAAAAAGTTGGATCCATTTGGCATGTAAACGATTGGTTAAAGAAAGCCGTAATTATGTATTTCCCAATTAGAGAAATGGAGGAGATCAAAGCTGGTCCATTTGTTTTTCATGATAAAATGAAATTGAAAACTGATTTCAAAAAAACTGGAGTTAGAGTTGTACCTCATGGATTAGCAAGATATGGTGCATTTTTAGCCAAAGGAGTTATTTTAATGCCATCTTATGTAAATATTGGTGCTTATGTAGATAGCGGAACAATGGTTGATACTTGGGCAACCGTTGGTTCTTGTGCGCAAATAGGTAAAGATGTGCACCTAAGTGGTGGCGTTGGTATTGGAGGCGTTTTAGAACCTGTACAAGCTGCACCTGTTATTATAGAAGATGGTTGTTTTTTAGGCTCTAGGGCGATAGTTGTTGAAGGAGTAAGGTTAGAAAAAGAGGTGGTTTTGGGTGCAAATGTTGTACTAACAGCTTCCACAAAAATTATAGATGTAACAGGCCCAGAACCAGTTGAGCATAAAATGGTTGTACCAGAGCGTTCTGTTGTAATCCCTGGATCTTATACTAAAAAATTCCCTGCCGGCGATTTTCAAGTGCCTTGTGCTTTAATCATCGGAAAAAGAAAAGAATCTACCGATAAAAAAACTTCATTAAACGATGCCTTGAGAGATCATAGTGTTGCAGTTTAATGAAGTTAAAAAGTTATAGGTTGTAAGTAATAAGTTTTGGCGCTGCTAAAACTTATTACCTAAAACTTACCACCTAAAACCAAAAATCATGAAAATAGGATTCGAAGCAAAAAGAGCATTTCAAAATTTTACAGGTTTAGGAAATTATGTTCGTTTTGTAATTAGAACTTTATCAAAAAATCAACTGCAAAATCAGTATTTTCTTTACGCCCCAAAAGCGGTTAAAAATCCTCGAACAAATTTTTTATTTGACTTACAAAATGTTTCCATTAAAACCGCTCCAATAAAATTTTTAAAATCTTACTGGAGGAGTAAAGGTGTGATTAAAGAGCTTATTAAAGATAAAATTGAGCTTTTTCATGGTTTAAGTCATGAAATACCGAACGGATTAAAAAAAGCAAAAATCAAATCTGTAGTTACAATTCATGATTTAATTTATTTACGCTACCCTCAATATTTTAAATGGTTAGATAGAAAAATTTATGATTTTAAATTTCGTTTGGCATGCAAAAACGCTGATCAAATTATCGCGATAAGTGAACAAACCAAAAGAGATATCATTCATTATTTTTCTGTCGATTCTGAGAAAATAAGTGTGATTTACCAAGGTTGTGATGCTATTTTTAGTAATGAAGTTTCTACTGTTGAAAAAGCAAAAATCAAACAAAAATATAATTTAGCAGATGAGTTTTTACTTTGTGTTGGTAGTATAGAAAACCGTAAAAATCAATTACTTATTTTAAAAGCTTTAAGTCAAACCTCATCAAATATTAATTTAGTTTTAGTTGGAAAACAAACTAAATATGTTCATCAGATTAATAGTTATATCACAGAAAACAACCTAGAAACTAGAGTTCAAATTTTATCTGAAGTTCCTTTTAAAGATTTACCAGCAATCTATCAATTAGCAAAAATATTTGTTTATCCATCTAAATTTGAAGGTTTTGGAATACCCATTTTAGAAGCTTTAAATTCTGGAGTTCCTGTAATTGCTGCAACAGGTTCTTGTTTAGAAGAAGCCGGCGGACCCAATTCTATTTATATTTCTCAGGATAATGAAGAAGAACTATCTAAAGGCATTTTAAAAGTTTGGGATAACGAATCTTTACAAAACGAAATGATTTTAAAAGGCAAAGAATATGCTTTAAAATTTAGTGATGAGAAAATCGCAAAAGATTTGATGCAAGTTTATCAAAACATTTAATATCATAAATTGTCTTAATTTTTCAAAACTTATAAATGAAACTAACAGTTTGGGGTGCGGCAGAACAGGTAACTGGAAGTATGCATCTTTTAGATATAGATAATTATAAAATTTTAGTCGATTGTGGCCTAAATTACGAGGGTGGTGTAGAATTAAGCCAAAACGAGAATTTTCCATTTAATCCTTCTGATATTGATGTCGTAATTTTAACTCATGCACATATTGATCACAGCGGAAACTTACCCACTTTGGTTAAAAATGGTTTTGAAGGGCAAATTTTATGTACTTATCCTACTGCAGATTTAGCACAATTACTGCTCTCAGATTCTGTGAATATCTTCATGGGAAAACAAAACAAATCTCGAAGACATAAAAAATTTCATCGTAATAAAAATAAAGCTTTTAATAATGTACAGCCGCTATATCTTCAAAAACATGTAAATGATACCGCAGATAGGATTGTTCCAATTCCGTTTCATCAACCCTTTGAAATAACAAAAAACATTACACTTACACTGATACCTACCGGACATTTACTAGGTGCTGCAGCAGCACATTTCACTATTATAGAAAGTGGAGAAAACAAAACCATTGCCTTTACAGGCGATATTGGTCGTAAAAATTATCCTGTATTAAACAACCCAGAATATTTGCCCGAAACTCAGTATTTGGTTTGCGAATCTACTTATGGTGGTCGGTTACATTCTGATAAAGATTCTTTAAAAGATGTATTGATAAAAGCCATTAAAGAAGCATGTATTAATCAGCCCGGACGCTTAATTATACCCGCATTTTCTGTCGGGCGAACTCAATCTTTGGTATTTTCTTTAAACAAGATTTTTACAGATCATGAGCTCCCTCCTATTCCTGTTTTTGTAGATAGCCCAATGGCAACTATGGCAACAAATATTTACAGAAAACATCACAAATATGTTAGTGAAGAAGCTCGTTCCTTTTACAAAACTAAAGGAGATGGATTTGAATTTGATAATTTAAGTTATGTTAAAGAATTAAAGGAAAGTAAAGAAATATCAGATCATTTTGAACCTTGTATAATTATTTCTTCAGCCGGAATGTTAGAAGGAGGTAGAATTCAAGACCATCTTTTTTACAATATTCAAAATTTTTATGCCACCATTTTCTTTATTGGATATTGCGCAAAAGGCACTTTAGGACATCGCTTATTAAGAGGAGATTCTGTAGTAAATATTAAAGGAAGAGAACTTTCTGTTTTTGCAACGATAAAGAAAACAGATTTGTTAAGTGGCCATGGAGACCATCAAGATTTAATTAATTATGTAACTGCCATTCCAAATCATTCTTTAAGAACTGTGTTTTTAGTACATGGCGAAAAGGAAAACATGAACGCTTTAAAAGTTAGTTTAAAAGAAAAAGATATCTCTGTATCTATCCCCAAAAAAGGAATGGTATTTGAATTATAAAAAACCATGAAAGTTGTTTTCAAAGTTCTTAATAAACTAAATAAAAGATTATTACCTACTTTATCTAAAAAAGACCCTTTAAAATTAACCAAGTTTGAGCAAGCCTTAACTGCATTTAGATATTGGATCTTATTGAAGTCTTTAGATTAATCAATTTGATGTGTAATTAACCCTGCTAAAAATTTAGGCTCAAACCAAGTAGATTTTGGTGGCATAGTTTTTCCTAAATCTGCAATTTCCATCAAATCCTTTATAGATGTTGGATAAAGAAAAAACGCTAAATCATATTTGCCATTATCAATCATCAGAAGATGTGATTCCAGGTCAATTTCACCTCCCAAAAAATATAATTTTTCATCTTCACGTGGGTCGTTCACATTAAATAAGGGTTTTAAAATTAGCTTTTCTAGTAAGCTGACATCTAAATCTTCTAAAACATTTTTATTCAAATATTTATTAAAATCTATATGGTAGGCTTTATTTTGATAATAAAATCCGATAATATGCTTATCTGTAGGAATTAAATTTTCTGACTCAATTTCTGTAATCCCAAAATTATCAAGTAAAAATCCTATAATTTCAACATGATCAAATAAATGATTTAGTTTTAAAAATCGATGAAATGGAAGTATTTCTAATTGATCAGAACTGATATAAACAGATGAAAAATAATTGTACTCTTCATCTCCATTATGTTTTAGGTTTAGTAATCTACGTTTAATACCGTAACTGCAAGCGGCAGCGGCTCTATGATGTCCATCAGCAATATATGCAAATGGCATTTTTCCGAAGATTTTTCTGATTTTATCAGCAATTAAATGATCGGTAATTCTCCAAATTTGATGTTGTTCATCTGCAATATTAAAATTTAAATGAACAGGCTTTAACTTCTCATTTTCAATAATTTCTTCTAATTCATTATTTTTATGATAAGTAATTAAAACAGGGTTAGCATCTAAACCTGTTTGTTGCAAATATTCTACAAGTCCTTTCTCCCTTTCTAAACGCGTTAATTCGTGTTTTTTAATATGATTAGATAGATAATCGTCAATACTAGAAACTGTCCAAATACCAGCTTTAATATTTCCATTTTTAGATTTTGTATAGATATAAATAGCTTCTTCCTTGTCTTTAACTAAAATTTCATGTTGAATAAAATCATCAAAATTTTCAGCAATCTTTTTAAACGCAATTTCCTGCTTGGATCCTCTCAAATAATAATTTTCAATTTTAGGAACCAATAAGTGCACAAAACTAAAAGGGTTTTCACTTCCTATTGCTTTTGCAGAAGAAATAGATAGGTTTTCTAAACCTACAACTACATTGGCAGCATTAGCTTGAGAGGGTAAAATTGCTTTGAAAGGTTTTATAATAGGCATATTTTTGAAAGGCTTAATCTCAAATATAAATATTTTTAACTCAATGCTATTTGCTCTTTTTAAAATCCATTTCTTAAATCTTAATTTAAAAAGGTGCGTTAACGATTGTCCCAAAGGGATGGCTTTGCCATAAAAGGCATCCTCATTTCGGTCTTTCTATTTCGCAAATTGAAAAAAAACACATTGTAATCCGCTAGTGGCAAAGCCATCCCTTTGGGGATGGCGAATAAAACGTCATCATATTTATTAAAATATTTATCTTATTTAAATTATCTATATTCATTTTGAAGCAAATTCAACAACCAGTACTATATTTGTAAATGGCAATTAAACAAGTCCCTGTAACCATTTTATCAGGTTTTTTGGGCGCTGGTAAAACAACTCTCCTCAATCATATCATCAAAGAAAATTCAAATACCAAGTTTGCAATAATTGAAAACGAGTTTGGAGAAATTAATATTGATAGTGAGTTAGTTATCAAAACGGACGAGCAAATTTTTGAGCTCTCTAATGGATGTATTTGTTGCTCCTTAAATGGCGACTTATTTGAAGTTTTAAACAAATTAGTTACCGGAAATTATGATTATGATCATTTAATTATAGAAACTACTGGAGTTGCAGACCCAAGTGCGGTTGCCGCAACTTTTATGACATATTACAACGTTCAAACTGCCTTTAAATTAGATGGAACAATTTGCTTGGTTGATGTTAAAAATGTATTAGATATTTTGGGAATTGATGAAGAAGCGAATAAACAAATCGCCTTTGCAGACTATATAGTTTTTAATAAATGTGAAGGTTATGATGTAGAATACATAAATAACGTAAAACAAATTGTCAGTAAAATCAATCCTTTCGCTTCCTTTGAGTTTACTGATTATGCTAAAGCGGATACTAAACAACTATTGAATTTAAAATCTTATGAAAAAGTAAAAAATCCGTTTAGAATAATTTCAGGCAAAACACATCCATCAAATTCTTTACTTTCTAA
>JBBRYE010000039.1:0-26863 GCA_038237895.1 Sphingobacteriales bacterium
GGTGGAACTGGAATTTATCAATATAGCAAGGACGGAATCGCTTTTCAAGGCTCAAATATTTTCAATAATTTGACAACTGGAAATTACACATTTACCGTAAAAGATGCGAACGGTTGTACATTCTCTACACCAAGTCAGATTATTATTTCGGAACCAACAGCATTAACTTTATCATCTACTAAAACCGATATAATTTGCAATGGCGGAACATCAACTGTAACCTTGTCGGCGACAGGAGGAACAGGAATTTATCAGTATTCCAAAGATGGAATCGTTTTTCAGGCCTCAAATATTTTCTCAGGATTAATTGCTGGCAACTATATATTCACGGTAAAAGATGCTAACGGTTGCAGCTTTTCAACTCCGAGTCAAATTAACATAACAGAGCCGGCAAAACTTTCTGTATCAGAAATTCATCAAGATATAAATTGCTTTGGAAGTGAAACCGGATCAATTAATATCAGCGTAAGCGGAGGAAAATTTCCTTATACTTTCAATTGGAGTAACGGAACTACAACAGAAGATTTATCAAATTTGAAAAAGGGAGTTTATTCAGTAATAGTTACCGATGCTAATGGATGTAATATTTCTAAAGCCATTAAAATTTTAGAACCTATTTCTCCATTAAAACTTTTAGAAACTCATCAAAACAATGTGTGCTTCGGAGAAAAAAACGGAAAAATTAATGTTCAGGTTTCTGGTGGTACTGCTCCTTATCAGTATAAATGGAATACAGGCCAAAATACTTCAAATTTAGATAACATAGAATCGGGAACTTATCAACTTACGGTTATAGATAAAAATGGTTGTAGTCAATCTATTGAAGTAAATATTACCCCTTTAAAATTATTTAAGGTTACGGAAAACATTACCAAAATTCTTTGTTACGGAGAAAAAGGTAAAATAAAACTAGACTTAGAAGGTGGACAAGCCCCTTATCAAATTAGTTGGTCTAATGGGAAAAAAGGTGATTTTATAGACAATTTAACTGCTGGAAATTACACCTACACAGCAAAAGATAATTATGGTTGTAGCATCTCTAAAACAATAATTATATCTCAACCGCAGCCACTTACAGCTAAAATAATTGTCAAAAACACCACTTGTAAATATTCTCCAGATGGTGCTATCTTATTAGAGGTAGATGGAGGAACTAAACCTTATCAGTTTACTTGGAATGGTAAAAATAGAGGACAAAACAGTTCATTAATTAATGTTAATGCAGGAAAATATACTGTTAACATTATTGATGCTAATAATTGTTCTTTACAAATAATTGCTGAAGTTTTACCTGGAAATTGTGCCCCAAATGCCGATAATGATTTTTACAAAACCAAAGAGGATACACCAATTAGTATTAAAACACCAGGAATAATTGTTAATGATGCAGACCCAGATGATGATTTTATTAAGATTTCGTTAACATCAGTAAAGGATCTTGGTATGCAAGACGGAATTGTTTTAAACGCTAAAACAACTTTTAAAACTAAAAATGGAAGCGTTACTTTAAATGATGATGGTTCATTTACATACACTCCAAACAAGAATTTTTATGGAACAGAAAACTTTGTTTACAAAGCAACTGATGGCGATTTAACATCTAATTTGGCAGTTGTAAATATTATTGTTGAAGCCGTTAACGATCCTCCAAAGGCTAATAATGATTTTTACATCACACCAGAAGATATTCCTGTAAATGGATCTGTTGCTCCAAATGATAGTGACCCAGAGAATGAAAAGTTAACTTTTACTTTGGTTACGCCTCCTGTAAATGGCAAGCTCACTTTTAATGCAGACGGTACTTTCAATTACGTTCCAGAACTCAATTTTAATGGTGTTATAACTTTTAACTATCAAGTTTGCGATCCTCAAGGTTTATGTGACCAAGCAGTAGCAACAATTACGATTACACCTGTTAACGACCCACCGATTGCGTTGGATGATAAATTTTATTTGGAAAAAAACAAGCAGATTTCTCAAACTGTTATTAATAACGATAGCGACCCGGATGGTGATTTATTGATTTTTACAGCCATTTCGCAACCAAAAAACGGAACTTTGACTTTTAACCCAAACGGAACTTTTGTTTACCAACCAAATGCAGGTTTTAAAGGGATAGATACTTTCAATTATAGAGCTTGTGATCCATTTGGCTTGTGCGATGATGCAATAGTTACATTGATTATACAACCAATAGTCACCGTAAATCTGACGCCACCAACAGGAACAATAAAGGAAGGTGAAAATATTGATATTACTGCTGCATTAACCGAATCTTTATTAGAAGATGTAAATGTTTCACTAAGCTTTAGCGGAACGGCAACCTTAAATTCGGATTATAAATTATCGGGCAATTATACAGTCATTAACATTCCTGCGGGTAAAACCACCACTACTCAACAATTTAAAATTAGTGCCATTTTAGATGATGTTAAAGATGATAACGAAACTGTAAACGCAATAATTAGTAATACAGATCAGCCTAGTTATGTACTTATAGGAAACGGTTCTTTGGTTGCTATTACAGATATATATCCAGAAATTAAACCTTTAGGCCCAGAAGAAAATCCAGATATTAATCCAGATCCATTAGTTTCGCCAAATGGAGATGGCAACGGAAACGAGACTTTTATCATCTATAATATTTCTAAATATCCAAATAATGAGGTTATTATATTTAATAGATGGGGTAATGAAGTTTATCGCACAAAAGGATATGATAACAAAGGAAATGCTTTTAGAGGTGTAGCAAACGTTGGTATTTTAACAAACTCAAATAAAGATTTGGTAGATGGAGTTTATTATTACATCATTTATACTGATGAAAATAATAAACGAAAGCTGAATAAGGGATACTTAATTTTGAAAAGGTAAATCGTATGTTTTCCGGTATGATAGTTAATGTAAAGTTGTGTTAATTATAGAGTATTAATATTATAAGGGCGTTTATACACGCTTTACTCTATATCTTTTTTCCGGAAAAGAAAAAAGGATGCCGCTTCAATCGTTAACGCAAAAGCCAATCCCAATAATTTAGTTAACAACTTCAAAATTATTCTTAATCAGCTAATTCTTGAAAATCATCTACATCAAAATAAACGGTATCTCCAGTTCTTAAATTCAAAAATTGATGGTCGTGAACTAAAATTACTTTACTTTCTATTACCAATTCCACTTCTTGGTAAGCACCACTAAAATGAATTGATTTTACAGCTCCTTCTGCCACACCTTGGTAAGGATTTAACTTTATTTGATGAGGATAAACAGCATAAGTAATGTTCTGTTGAGGTAAAAAACTCAGGTTTTTCAATAAGTTTGCCCTTCCTAAAATCTTGGCTACATATGCAAATTGAGGATTAAAATATAAATCTTGTGGTTTACCTTGCCTTAATATTTTACCATCTTTTACAATCAATAGCTGATCTGAAAGTGCTAAACCATCAGTTGGATCATGGGATACCATGATGATGGTAATCTTTAAAAATTTGGATAAACGCTCAATATCATCTCGTAACTGTTTCTTTAAAACACTATCAATCTGGCTAAAAGGCTCATCCAATAATAAAACTTTTGGCTCTGTTATTACGGCCTTTGCAATGGCTACCCTTTGTTGTTCGCCACCGCTTAACTCTACAATCTTTTTCTCGGCCAAATGGTCAATCCTTAAAAACTCCATGGTTTGCAACGTGAGTTGACTTTTGGCCTGTAAATCTGTATTAGATAGTTGGGAAGCAATATTATCGAAAACTTTGGCGTAAAGATTTAAGGTAAGTTCTTGAGTTACCATTTTCATCTCATCATGCCCTGGAATCAGTTTTTCTGTTGGCCCTTTAATTTTTATTCCGTTATAAAGTACTTCTCCTTTTTGAGGTATTAGATAGCCATATATCAATTTTAATAATGTGGTTTTTCCACTTCCGCTTTCGCCGATGATGGTTACAATTTCGCCAGTATCAATACTTAAATCAATACCCGAAACACCAGAAGGTATTCCTTCTTGGAAATTTCTACTCACATTTTTTAATCGCAACAAAGGCATTTTCTAATTTTTAACGGGGGCGTAAAGATAAAAAAAATTAGTAGGTAGCGGATAATAGTTTAACGGCAGATAAATTGAATCAACAAATGAAAATGATTTGATATTATCAAAAAAGCATGTTTAAATTTTCATAAAAAATAAACCCTTCGTTTTATTAAAAACGAAGGGTTTATAAAGTGATTTATTATTTTTTTTAAAATCCGAATGTTAATCCAAAGTTTAAATTTTTATAATCTGCAGGGCCTTGGTTTTTAGCAAAAACATCGTTCAAATAATATTTAAAAAATAATCCAGCTCCGCCATAACCTACTCTTATATTAGCTCCATAACGAAAAGTTTCAAAATTGAAATCGTCTTTTACTTTAACTTTTCCTTTTTCGCCACTTATTTGTTTTGTTTTTCCTCCTAATAAAAAGCCTACTTCTGGGCCACCAACTATAGAAAATCTTTTGCCTTTTTCGCCCTGTGGCGTACGATACTCAAAATAAAAAGGTATCCTTAAATATTTGTTAGAAAGTCTGTTCTTATCATAAACAATGGCATCATTGGGTGCTGTCAAAGCAGATTTATCAGGCTGTACGGTTACATTTTGTACCAATCTGATTAAATTCCAATCTATACCAGCTTCTAGCATTATTTTAAAATTAGGATTAAACCTTACTCCAAATTGTAATAAATCAAAACCAACATTACTGGTTTTCCAGGCTCTATTTTCTAAGAAAGGATACCCAGCCGGAGCAGAAAAATCTGAACCTGTATGATATTTCCCTAATCCAATATCAAAATGCTCAAATGTTAAACCAAATGTGGCATGTGGATATTTAATTACTTTTTTTACTTTTTTAACTGAATCTGCTTTACCAACAGTTATACTTACGCCGCTAGAATCAATAATTACAGCAGTTTTAGTTCCTTTTTTTAATATTTTGATGGTGTCTTGTTCTTGGGCTTGTGTAGTGCCTACAACTAGTAGTGCAATTACAAAAAAGTATATTTTTTTCATCTTTCTTTTAGTTTTTAATGCTTTCTAATCTATTTTTCTAAACTTAAATAAGCCTAAATTGATTCCAGTAATCTCGTTATCACTTTCATCAGTCTTGCTTACTTTTATTATTTTCTCTTCTCGCTTGTCAACCTTAGCTACCACAAAGTTGACCAAATCTCCCACCGATTTTATTTTTTGTTTCCTGTTAGTTTGGTATCCATTTTCTACCAGGTTTTCATCAATGGTGTTTTGTGCTAAAAGAGTTTGAGTTTTAACCTTAGAAGCATCTAAATTTTTAGAGGCCTCATCTTCTAAGATTCGCTCGGTTACTGTTTTTGTTCTTATCGCTTTTGTTGCAACTATTTGCGAAGGTTCTGTCTCAGTATCTTTTGTTAATAAGACGGTGCTAGTGTTGTTAATGGTTGCATGGGTCTCAAAATTATTTTTATTTATTTTTTTAGTAGATTGATTATCAGCTAATAAACTATTGTTTTTAGTGTCATCATTAGTTTTGCTTTTTGTATTTTCCGCATTAACATTTTCTACCTCATTAATTTTTTCTTTAGCGCCTTGGCTTAAAACTTCTTCGGTGTTTCCACGTAGCTTAATTACTTCTGTAGGTTTGGTATATAATCCAATTCCAATACCCAAAACAACTACCACGCTTGCGGCAGCCATCCAAAATATTCCAAAATTTTTGCTTTTTGGTTTTTTATCTAAACCGGCAGTTATTTTATCCCAGCTGTTTGCCGCTGGTTGCACTTCAAAATCTTCAAAAGAAGATTTAAAAATTTGATCAAAATCTTTATCCAACATTGGCTTCATTTTTATATCCTTCCAATTTTAAAACTTGTTCTCTTAATATCGCTCTGGCCCTAGATAATTGCGATTTACTTGCACCTTCTGTAATACCCAACTGCTCGCCAATTTCTTTGTGCGAGTAACCTTCAATAGCATACATATTAAATACCATTCTATAACCAGTGCTTAAATTCTGTATCAAACGCATTAAATCCTTCACATTTAAACTACTCATATCAAAATTTGAAGAAGCAGCCTCTTCATGCGTTTCATCAATATTTACAACATTTAAACTGCGCAAATTTTTACGGTAAAATTCTATAGAAGTATGCACCATTATTCTTCGCATCCAACCTTCAAAAGAACCCTCGCCACGGTAATCGTTAATTTTTTTAAAAATCTTTATAAAACCAGTCTGCATCATGTCTTCGGCTTCAAAATTATCTTTGGCATAACGCATACATATTCCCAGCATTTTGCTAGAACTGGTATTGTAAAGCATCTCTTGAAACTTCCGTTCCTCAGCTTGGCATCCTTTAACAATATCTTCTAAAGCGTATTTGTGTTTCAAATTCATATAAGGTTCTGTATGCAAGATGATAGGTTTTTAAAAAAGGTTGCATCAGAAATTAATTTTTTTTTCAATGATACAAAATATGTGATAGTTGAGAAAGGGAAACAGAACAACAACGTTAGATTTAATAGCGTTAAAAATTTATAACTCAAATTAATTAACCCGTTTAAGAATATATATCACTTTTATTATGATGATTATCATTTTTATAGTCCTCCATTTTACAGATTTTAGTAAAAAATCATTAAGGCAATGAAAACCATCATTTTGTTAACAGATTTCTCTTTGCAGGCAAATAATGCTGCTGCTTATGCTTATCAGTTTGGACAAAAAATAAAGGCTAATCTTCATTTATTTAATGCCTTTGGGGTTGCAGAAAAAAATGCAATCGCATCACAAATACCTTGGTCTCCTAATTTTATTGATCTTGAGGATGAAAGCACAAGATTGCTTAACGCACTGTCTTTAGACCTAAAATTAAAATATAAAAAAAATGGTATTGATGATTTTAATCCTGAAATAAGTTTAAGTAATAATTTTGGATCTGTGGCAGATTTGGTTAGTGAAATGGTTATCCAAAAGGCTATTGGTTTAGTGGTAATGAGTGGTCCAAAATCAGGAAAAGTTAATCGTTTAATTTTTGGTAGTGATACTCATGATTTGTTAGATAAAGTAATTTGTCCGGTTTTGATTATCCCTGATGGTTTAAAATTTAAACCTTTAAAAAAAATAACATACGCTACTGATTTAAGATCTGTTGATACTGCTGTTGTAAAATCTATAAATACACTTGCAGTTATTTTTGAGGCAGCTATAAACATTATTCACGTTTCTTCTAATACAGCTAAAGAAAATAAACTTAATGAAGATGTAATTGCAGGAGGAGAGCGATGTACAAAAATTAGCTATAAAGATATTAAGGGTAAAAGCATTGTAAAATCATTGTGTGATGATAATATTTCAGAGAATGTAGATATGATGGTTCTGGTGCATAAAAAATATCATTTCCCCGAAAGTATTTTCCATAATAGCGTAAGTAAACAAATGGCTAACTACTCTCAAATTCCGTTATTGGTTTATCCATTTACTTATGTAGAATATCTTTCGCAAACTAAACATCAAACAGTTTACAAAGGCAAATCTTAAACTTTAATAAATGAAAAATAAAGACGAATTACAAATAGAAACAGAACTAGAAAAGCTATACGAAATTAATAAACACCATATTACAGAATTGATTTTTTTTGATGATGAAGTAAGGTTTTTAAAAGGCTTAATCAATAAATATTTTGTTAAAGAATTGCAAAATGAACATATCAATAAAAGCCAAATGATAGATATTAGACTATCTCAGTTAGTTTTAATAAAATCAAATATTTCTAAAGATATATTACTACATCAAGGAAATTTGCATGTTAAGTTTAAAGATATTAACAACCACGAATATTATTTTTTTAAACTAGAAAGTGATAGGGTAGAAGAAGAAATGAAAGACTTAAACCGAAATTTTAAGCACATCAAAAAAGAAATTTTTCAGCTATCAAAAGAAATTATTGGATTTGAAAATCTGATTTCAGAATGAACTTATTGATTATTTAAAGAATTTAAAATTAATAAAAATGAAAAAAGTTTTACTATCGGGGGTTGCAGCTGGATCTTTGTTATTTGTTTTAGGCTATGGAACATTATTTTTAGCTATTAAATTTTTCCCAAGTTTTTTTACCGCTTACAGCAATCCATTATTTAATTCTGACGGGAGTAGGGATATTTTATTTTATTTACATGCTTTTGTTTTGAGTTTGGCTCTTGCTTGGTTTTGGGAGCGTTTTAAAGGTATGTTTAAAGGAAATTTTATTGTTAGAGGGCTTGAGTTTGGCTTTGTATATGCCATAGTATCTTTAATACCTGTAATGTGGATTACCTTTTCTGCTTTAGATGTAACGGTTTCTATGGTTTTAAGTTGGTTTTTTTACGGTTTCTTCCAAGCTATTGTTGCTGGTATTGTATTTGCAAAAATGAATCCTTAACATCAGCATCCAATATTTTACACAATTAATTTCTTGATTTTCATTTTTACACAATAAGTTTAATTATCATTGTTTCACGATGATAAAAAGCACTCAAATAATTCCAGAAAAGAGAAAATATTCTTCTACTTTACGTTTGTGGCATTGGCTAAATGCTTTAGTGATTACAGGTTTATTAACCACAGTTTTGATCAATTCTACTTTAAACGATAGAAATGACGCAGTTTCAGTTTACCAACAAAACACCGAAAATGCTGTCTTAACTGCTGCTCAAATTCAATCTGTGGTACACCAACAAGAAGATAGAGTTTGGGATATTCATATCTATTTTGGTTACGCTTTAACAGCATTATTAATTTTTAGATTAGTGTTGGAGTTCTTTCAACTAGCAGATCAAAAATTCACTCGTATTTTAAAAGCTACTTACCAGCATTATAAAGAAACTAAAGAACATCGCTTAAAAGCACAAAAGAAATTTGCTGTAAAGTTAGTATACGCAGTATTTTATATATTATTATTGGTGATGGTATCCACAGGTTTAACCTTAGTTTTTAAAGGAGATTTAGGCTTACCAAAAGTAATAAGCCATAATGTTAAAGAAGTTCATGGTTTTACTATGTATTTGGTTTTGGCTTTTATTGCGGCCCATTTAATTGGTGTTTTTATAGCCGAACGTACGGATCAGAAAGGAATTACTTCTGATATGATTAATGGAGGGAATTAAATTGATCAATTTACCCCTAACTGATTATTGAAATTTACATTGATGTTAATCAAAATCAAACATCAAATCTCCTTAAATTGTAATTGAAATTCAATGCCTAATTTGTCATCAGTTTTAATCATTCCACCTAATTTTGTTGGAGGTGTAAGTTTAAAATCAGAAAAGTTTACGTCATGTATTCCAGTTAAGTGTATAGTGTTTTGTGGATCTTTAAATATCTGATAATCCACTTCATAGCGCTTAGTTACATTTGCTAAAACAATATCTACACAACCTTTTATATGTAATTTTTGTGATGTAAGTTCAGGTAGTTCTTTAAGGTTGATGAAGCGTACTTTAATAACAGGATATTGTGTGGCTTTTAAGGTTTTACGGAGCTGAGCCGTCATCATGGCATTATGGCAATCAAAAGCATTTACATATAAGGCAATTTCTCCACTTAACTTTATATAACTATTGTTCTTAAAAATGCTAATAGTATCCGGATGTATGTAATTTGGTATTATACAAGTGAAAGTATTTACTGTAGTGCTCCCTTTAACTTGTAAATAGCCACTTTTATTAATTACCCATTGCGAAGAATTTGAATTTTGGCTTTTAAACGAGATAAATATTAATCCTGAAACAGAAAAAAACAGGAGAAGCGCACTACTAAAGTTTTTAATTTTCATGATGTAAAATGGGTTATTAAAAAAAAGTCAGGTTGAGTAATCAACCTGACTTTAAAATGAAATTAAACTTTAAAATCCTACTACCGCTTGTACTACATAACCGTGAAATTTACCACCATTTCTAATATCAGCAGCTAAAAAATCATTATAATTTTGAGTGTTATATTCTGCTTTTAATAAGATGTTATGTGTTAAAAACCAACCTCCAGAGAATGAAGTTCTGTCAACAGAAACATCCGTAGTGATGCCAGCTAACCTTGCATCTACTTTATTATATCTGGCACCTACAAATAAATTTTCGCTGTTTCCGAAACGGTAAACACCTTCTATAGCATATTGATTTGCTTTTCTAGTGGCAGTTTCTGTTTTGCTTCTTCCATTTGCAAACTCATAAGTTCCAAACAATTCAATGCCAGATGCTTTAACAAAAGCATTTAATTGGGCGGTATGAATCACTTTAGAGAAACCAGGATTAAATCGTCCAGAAAAAGCATTTGCGTCTGTAGTAGCGCCAATTTTTTCTAAAACTAAAAAGTAGTTAGAACCTGTACGGTCTCCGCCGAATAATGTATTACCGCCAGAACTATTGTTTGTATAGTAAGATGCAGCTAAACGTAATCTCAAATCTGAACTTAATTTTTTATCAAAAACGCCTTTAAAATAAAATGAAGGTGATTTATGGATATTTGCATCTTGTGTAGTTGGTGCAATTTCTGCAACGTTTCCTTTGATCATTCCGTTAGAAACACCTACCATACCAGTTAAGCTATTTAAATGTAGGTAAACTTCTCCGCCAATTTCAGTTGCAAATTCATCCATGATGTAATTCTCTACAAAAGGATTATAAATAGTGCCACCACCATCAGAACGTCTAAAATGTTGATCACCATAATTAATTTCCATATGACCAATTTTAACCGTAGCCATGCTCATAATCATATCCCACATTGCGCCTTTAAAAGGAAGTTTATCAAATTGAATGTAACCACCTTTTACCCATGTTTCATTATGGTGACGAGAAGATAAATAGCTGGTTAAATTTAAACGGATACCATCTGCCAACTGCACATCCATATATAAATTGGCATTTGCAGTGTTAAATCCTGGAGTTATTTTATACAACGCATTTGCAGGATCTGTGGAAGTATTTTCATGTTTAAGATTTTGGAAAGATTGAGTAAATCCTGCTCCAAATCTCACTTTCAATCCATCAAATGGAGCATTCATCTCTTTAGGAGCTTCAAATACATTTATTCCTGATTGATCGTAAGGACGTAGATTAGAAATCCTTGTTTTAACGCCATCTTCTACTCTTGTGGTATCTTGTCCAAGAGACAGCATTGGGCTAATTAAAAGGGCAACTGCTGTTGCTGTTCTAATAAAGTTAGTTATTGTTTTCATGATGTTATCTATTAATACGTGTAAGGTTTGATAATTAATTTTTAAATTTTAGATTGAAATTGATGGTTACTTCATCTGTTACTTTTAAAGCACCCAACATAAACGTTGGAGGTTTTACTCCGTATTCACTCATTTTTAGTTTTTCAGATCCACTACAGCTGATTGTTTTATCACTGTTTTGTATAGCGTCTGCATTAAGCACTACATCTTTAGTAACTCCAGAGATTTGTAATTTCCCTATTGCCTTAATGGTATAATGTCCATTTGCTAAAGGAGTAACCGTTGCAGAATTCAGCTTGAAATTAATACTGTTATATTTTTCATTGTTTAAAGCTTTATAAGCTCTACTGTTTAATAAATCTTCATCGCTTTTTAAGTTTACTACTTTGGTAGAAAAGTTAAGGGCAGTCATGTCGCTAAGTTTTCCATCCTTAAAAATAAATGCCGACGCAGCTGTTAAAACTTCATCTTTCATTGTCCAGTCATGTAAATTAGACGAACCAGATACTTTAATAGATGAATTTGCAGGGATGGATTGATAACTAGTTTGTGCACTCAGATTAAATGCGAAAAAAGCCAACATGAAAAAGAATACTAAAGCTAGTGCCTTTTTAATGTTTAAAGTTGTTTTGATAGGATATAATAACGATTTCATTTTTTTAAATTTTAATACTATGTTTAAATGATGAGTCAAATGTAGGGGTGGTTGTTTAAATAGGAAGTGATGTATAACCATGAAAAAAGTGATTTTTTACATTAAATTATTTACTGCTTATTTAGTGTTAAATATGATTCTATAATTAATTAGAAATCATCACGATAGCTTATTTAAAATTATTTATAAGAAGATTCTATTGAAATAGATGCTTATGTAGATTGTTAATTGCATCAAAATTTAAACTTAAATAACTAACAGGCTTATGTGGTAAAAAATAGCCTTAGTTATAATAAATTTAAGTAGCGAATTAATAACATTAATGGGGATGCCAGCTATAAACTGCAAACTCACTTAATAGATTGAGGTTTCAATATAAAAGCCTTCAAATCATATCATAGAAGGATTTTGTATTTATTAGTTCTGTTGAAATCGATAATAAAAATTTTGTAAAAGAAAGTATTAGAAACTAATATTTAAATATTTGCTGTTTTGTTAAATTCATTTAAAGCAAAACAATTAAAGTTCTTTCAAAAACGCCAAGCTAACGGGCACTTGTAGATTTACAGCTTTACTCTCATCTTCTATGTAAAAATATTTTATCCCAATATTTTGAGCTTCTTTAATCACGGCTGAGATGTTTATTTGACCAGTGCCAACTGCAACATCATTTTCTACAGGAGTTGCTCCTGTTAAATTTCCAACTATTCCGTTCCTTAAATCTTTTACATGCATCAGTTTAAACCGAGAACCATATTTTTTCATCAATGCTATAGGATCAGTTCCTGCATGAAATGCCCATAATATATCTAGTTCAAAACTTACATATTCAGGATTTGTATTGTTCATGATATAATCAAAGAAGGTTTGATTATTATACGTTTGCATATCAAAGCCATGATTATGATAGCAAAATGTTAAACCGTATTTTTCTTTTAAAATTTTACCTGCAGTATTAAAATCAGTAACTGCTTGCTTAGTAACATCAATTGTTAAAGTAGTTTTATCATGAGGAATCCAAGCTACCCTTACAAAGCTTGCCCCCAATTTTTTAGCATTTGCACCAACTAAATCTATATTTTTTACTATTTCATCATAATTAACACCAAAAGAAGTACATTCCATTCCTCTCTCATCCAACATTTTCTTAATGTCATCTGCTTTTTGTTTAAATAAATTAGAAAACTCGATGTTAGTAATCCCTAAGTTTTTAATGGTATCTAAAGTGGCTTTAAAATTTTTCTCAAAACTATGGCGATAGGTAAATGAAACCATAGCTGGTGTTTCTTTTAGCAGTTTACCTATTCTGGTATCTGGTTTTAAATTGCTTTCTTTTATCTTGATATTTTTAAAATATACCTTAAAACCATGTTCTTGCAATAAAATTCTTCCTTTTTTACTAAACCAAAATCAGGAATATCTTTGTATTTGCTATCAGCAACTAACGATTTGAAATTTTGACTTCCTCTTTCGTAAGTTAAAATCATAATACCGTTTAGCCAATGTTCTATATGTGTTCCGTTCGAAACTATTTTTAAGGTATTCCATTGGCCAATTGGCTTAACCTGTTTGTTATCAATAGCAGGGATTAAATCATTTAAAGAAGAAATGGTTCTGTTTCCGTTTTTACTCAATTTAGCAGCAGGATTTACCGCATCATCTAATAACTGAAATTCTAACCCATAAGCAGATCTTGGACTAGAAGGTGTTGCTTGTTGTGGTGCTACAAAATATTTAACGCCGCTATTTGCTCCTTTAGTCAATTTAAAATCAACGTTTAATTCAAAATTATCATATTCTTTAATGGTTACTATATCTCCGCCATTAGCAGATTCTGCACCACCATTTGCATCAACTTCTAAAAGACCGTTTTCTATTTTCCAGCCGGTTGCAGGGAAATTATTTGTGAAGGCACCTTTCCAACCGGTAGTAGTTTTTCCATCAAATAGCAGTTGCCAACCTTCCTGCTTTTCTTTTTTTGTGAGAGAATTGTCTTGAGCATTTGCGATGCCTGAAAGCATAACGAAAATCAAGGTCATTGAAAAATACATTTTTGTTATTGACATGATTTTTAAATTTTTGCTATGATTAAATTTTTATAATTGGCCTGTATACATAATTAATGGCAGTTATTTAACTGCGGGCTAATCAAATTTCAACTGATGAAATTCTAAACCACCGGCAGCTGCTTTTATCATAATGGTGTTTATACCTTTTTTAAAATTGAATTTTCCTAGCATTACCCAAGTTTCTCGTACACTTTCTTTTATTGGCGTTGTGATGGTTTTATTTCCCAAAATTACGCTCAGTTTTGAAGGATGATCAGAAGATAACTTAGCACTAACGTTATAGTTACCAGCTTTGGTAAAGTTTAACGTGTATTTAAGCCATTCACCTTCTTTTGAAAGCAAAGGTTTCGTTTTTTAATTTTTGTGCAAAAATGCTATTACTCATTATTAAAAGTATTAGCATGATGTATGTTATATTTTTCATTGTTTTTGAAATGGCTATAGTTTTAAAATTATTTATAGACTTTCTCTATCGCACTTTGCATTTGGCTAAGCATATTAGGTACTAATGCAAAAGGATCATAAGGCTTGCCTCGTACCAGTAATGTTTCTACAGGTAAAAATCCTTTATAGCCACTGTCTTTAATGATTTTAATAAGTTTTACGTAATCTGTTTGTATAGGATTACCAATCTCATAAGGGCTTTCTTTAATTTGCCAATTAACCACATAAGGTATAACTTCTGCAATGTCTTTGTAAGGATCGGCTGATCTAAAATTACAGGTATCTATAATTAATCCTGCCCATTTAGAATTTACCCCATTCACTACATATTTACATTGCTCGGCTGTTTGTAGCATATCGCCATGGTTTTGAATACCAATTTTAACCCCGTATTTTTCACCATAAGCTGCACATTCCTTGTAACTTTCAATCATCCAATCGGCAACTTCTTTCCATTTATCTTCATAACCTTTTGGTATTTCTCCAGAAAATAAGCGAACGACAGTAATTCCCATTTTATGTGCTGCCACAATCCATTGTTTAGCCAGCTCCACACCTTCAGCTCTTACTTTAGGATCTGGTGACGCAAAATTATTTCTAATACCAGTACCAGTCAGGGTAATTTTTAATTCTGCAGCTCTTTCTTTAAACTTTTTTAAATATTCGTATTATGGTACTTCGGGATAGGTTGGAAAGAAATATGCAGTAGGATCAAGGCCTGTTACATGATTTGCTTTACACCAGTCTAACAAATTAAAAAGTGTAAAAAGTTGTTGTTTATCTCTAGTGTCTCTGGCCGATAATAAATCACTAAATGAATAAGCATTTATAGATGGAATTAAAGGATAGGTTTTAGCTTTTTTTTGTGCTAAAGCAGATGTAGAAAAAAAAGCTATTGCTAAAGCGGCGATAGCAAATCTTTTTGAAATGACGGTTATTCTGCTTGTTTGATTATTCATATTTAAATGATTTTAAGTTTAGAGTTAAAAGGTACCGTTACTAACAAATGCTATCTTTTCACCATCCGGAGACCAACTTGGAACATTCATGGTTCCTTGTCCACCATATAAATAAGATATTACTTTAGGTTTTCCGCCTTCAATCGGCATTAGCCTGATATAAACCCGCTCATAAAATGGATGCTTTTCTGCTGGTACCTCCTTAGAAAAAGATATAAAAACTAACCATTTTCCGTCTGGAGATACATGAGGAAACCAATTATTATATTCATCAAAAGTTAGCTGAATTTGATTTTTACCGTCAGGATTCATCTTCCAAACTTGCATTAATCCGGTTCTGGTAGAGCAGAAATAAATGGTTTTTCCATCTGGCGAAAATTCAGAACCATCATCTAAACCTTTGGTGTTTGTTAACTGAATTTCTTCGCCACCATCTTTAGAAGTTTTGTAAATATCAAACTGCCCATTGCGTTCTGCAGTATATATTAAAGACATATTATCTGGTGACCAACCATGAAAGTAGGAGGGAGTTTTTTCGGTTATTCTTTTTGGAGTACCACCTGTAATGGCAACTGTATAAACTGCCGATTGGTGATTATCTGCTGATTGGTCACTGATTCCTATTTGCTTTCCATCAAAAGAAAGCACATGGTCGTTATTGTTTTTAATGGCAAAATCTGTGTTTATAACTTTGGCAGTTCTGCTGTTAATGTCAAAATTGTAAAGCTTTCCTTCCTGGTTGTAAATTAATGATTTTCCATCTGGAGTCCAGTTTGGTGCTTGAAATGAGCCTTTATAATTAGAAACAACTTCTCTGTGTCCGGTATTAACATCCATTATTTCTAATGCACTACCCAAATATTGCTGATATTGAACTAAACTTGATGGTGCAGGATTAAAAATTCTGGTATTACTAAAATCTACTTCTTCAGAAAACATATTGGTATGTGGGCAAACAAATAAACCTGCATCTAAATTCTCTCCTAAATCAACATCATTAAGTATTTCTGTTTTATAAATTTCACCAAAATGAGCTACCGACATAACGAAAATATTACCTTTTTTTTCCAACTGTAGCACATCAGGGGATTTAATGGTCAGTTTAATCTCCTTCATAATTTCACCGGTTGCGGCTCTATATTGAAAAGAAGTCAAACCATCGCCATGAACAGTGAGGGCAACAGCAGCAGAGTTTGGAGCAGTTGAAGTTCTAATCATCAAACCTGCTTTACGGTGTTTTTCATGCCCTTTTCCCACAAATTTCACTTGAGTTTGAAGTATAAAATCACCACTCATTTTTTTACTGAGATAAGAAAATTCATCTTGAACAGACCAAATATTAGTACCTACTCCAATAATCCGATAAGTTTGAGAGGGCTCAATATAAGCTACAGAACCTCTCATTTTTGGCTTACCAATGTCTAAAAATTGGTCGAAAGAGCCAATTTTAGCATTTGGGATTTGGGCCATACTTATTCCGCCAAAAACTGAAAGAAAAAAAATGAATAACCAAAGTTTTGATTTCATGCTATTAAGATAAAATTTGATTTATTTGGTTCAGTTCATCTTCAGAAAACTTGCAGTTATCCAAACATTTTATAGAATCTGATACTTGAGAAGCTTTACTTGCACCTAATAAAACAGATGTTATTCTTGGGTCTTTTAAAATCCACGAGAGTGCCATTTGAGCTAAATTCTGACCTCGGTCTTGAGCAATAATATTTAACTTCTTAATTTTTTCTATTGTTTCGTCGGTTAACTGATCTTCCTCAATAGCTCCGTTACCACGATGGCTTGCTGCTCTGGAATTTTCTGGAATCCCATGTAAATATTTATTGGTTAGTAAACCTTGCGCTAGTGGAGAAAAAGGAATACAGCCTATGCCATTTTTTTCTAAAATAGCTAATAAACCGTCCTCAACCCAACGATCAAACATGGAGTATTTTGGTTGATGGATTAAGCAAGGAGTACCTAATTTTTTTAATATTTCAAAAGCTTGTGCGGCTTCGGTTGGTTCATAACTTGATATGCCCACATACAATGCTTTTCCTTGGCGCACCATTAAATCTAAAGTGCCCATAGTTTCTTCTAATGGCGTTTTAGGGTCTGGACGGTGATGATAAAAAATATCAACGTAATCTAATCCCATCCGTTTTAAGCTTTGATCTAGGCTGGCGGTCAAGTATTTTTTTGAACCCCAATCACCGTAAGGGCCGGGCCACATTCCCCAACCTGCTTTGGTAGAAATAATCAGTTCATCACGATAAGGAAGAAAATCTTGTTTCAAAATTTTACCAAAATTGCTTTCTGCAGAACCTGCCGGAGGACCATAATTGTTGGCCAAATCGAAATGAGTGATGCCATTATCAAAAGCAGTATGTAAAATTTCACGAGAAATTTCGTAATTATCTATATCCCCAAAGTTATGCCATAACCCAATTGAAAGTGCTGGCAGCAATAAACCGCTGTTTCCGCAACGATTATAAATCATTTTATGATATCTTTCTTCTGATGGAATGTAAGTCATGTATCTGTTTTTTTTGTCTAATTATTTTTTACCTGTTGCTGCCCAATAAATGCCGGCATAAATATGATTTAGAAAAGCCGTATTGGTGTAATCTGTTGGTTGGTGACCTAATTCTGTATAGAAAGATCGTCCACCGTCAAATTCATGGTACCAGGCTATCGGGTGGAAACTTCCCATACCAACTCCTTTCAAGTTTCTATCCGCCCATTCAGCATTAGGGCTATAACTAGATTCATCCACCGCAAGAATATAATTAAGGCCTGTTGTAGTTTCTGGCCCAAATTCATACCATTCATCTGTCCATAACATACCGTCAGTAAAATCTTCTAAGCCTAAAAATTGGTTTTTGGTGAGTCTTAATTTTGCGGTTTGTATTGCCGGATGGATGTGAAACATTCTACCAACTAATTTGGTGTACCAAGCCCAATCATATTCTGTGTCTGATGCGCTATGAATCCCTACATATCCTTTTCCAGATTCTATGAATTTTTCAATTGCTTTTTGCTCCTCATCATTAAAAATATCTCCCGTAGTATTCAGGAATATGATGACTTGAAAATTTTGAAGATATTTTTCTGTAAGTGGGACACCATCTTGATTCCAAGTTAAATTGAAGAAGTTTTTATCCGCTAAAGCTTTAATTGCAGTTACACCATCATTTATAGACTCATGATGCCAGCCTGCGGTTTTTGTTATTAATAAAGCGTTAAATTGTTTTTTGGCTTGCGCTGATGATTGTATATTTAAGCAGCAAATGAGCAATATTAAATAGCAACTGATTTTTTTTAAAATCATTTTTTTATAAATAAATTATTGAGTAGAATAAGTAAGTCTTTTCTTCTGATTTCCGATAGTGATATTAAAATCTCCAGCTTCCGTTCTCCATTTTAAATCTTTACCAATAAAGGCTAAATCCTTAGCAGATATTTTGAAAGTGACTTCTTTTGATTGCCCGGGTTCTAAATAGACTTTGGTAAAATCTCTTAGTCTTTTTACTGATGGGGTGATGGAAGCAATTAAATCTGAACTATACATTTCTACACTTTCTTTACCTGACATTTTACCAGAGTTTGTTATAGTTAACTTAACATCTATGGTTCCGTTTCCTGATAATTTAGCCGATGAAAAAGTTATTGGGCTATAAATAAATGTGGTGTAACTTAAGCCAAAACCAAAAGGAAATTGAGGATAAAATTCTTCTGAATAAATCTGTGGGCTTGCGCTTTCAAAAACTTCATCTAAATATTTATGATCATAAGTAACTAAAGAATTTGGATATTTTGGATAAGTTATGGGCAATTTGCCTGATGGATTGTAATCTCCAAATAAAACATCAGCAATAGCATTTGCACCTTGTTGTCCTGGCCAATAAGCTAAAATAATTCCACTTAAAAGTGGTTCAATTTTTCTAATAATTCTTGGTCTGCCTTCTGTAAGAACAGCAATAATTGGTTTGTTTAATTTACTTAATAAAGTAACTAAATTCAGTTGATTTTCTGACAATTCTAAATCTTCAATATTTCCAGGTGTTTCTGCGTAAGCATCCTCACCCAAACAAACTACAATTTCGTCTGCATCTTTTGCTGCAGCAACTGCAGCAGCAATTTCATCATCTCCTCCTTTAAAATTTGTACCTAAAGAGTAGTTTGTGGTTTTTACTTTTTGCTGAATTGCTTGTAAAATTGATAGTTGATTTTTGGAGAAAAATTTAGGATTGGTTCCTTGCCAAGAGTAGGTCCAAGCACCGTTTAAAGTGGTTAAAGATTTTGCACCTGGACCTGTAATAAATATTTTTTTATCTTTAGAAAGTGGCAAAATATGATCTTTATTTTTTAATAAAGTAATTGATTCTCTGGCAGCATCTAAAGCAGCAGTTTTGTACTCAGGACGACCGAAATTTTTAGCAGCTTCCTGCTCTACAAATGGGTGATCAAATAATCCTAAATCTTCTTTTAACTGTAAAACTCTTTTCACAGATTCGTTAATTCTAGCCGTAGAAATTCTTTTTTCTTTCACCAGTTCTATCAAATACTTGCTAAAGTCTAAGTCCATAGGTACAATGCATAAATCAATACCAGCATCAACAGACTGAAAAACCGCTTCCTTGTATGAACTGGCAACACGATGTCTTTCTGTAAGTTTTTTAACATCTTCCCAATCAGAAATTACTACACCTTTAAAGCCTAATTCTTTTCTTAAAACATCGGTTAATAAATATTTATTTGCGTGTACAGGGATGCCATTAACTTCGGCCGAATTTATCATTACGGTTTTGGTACCCGCTTTCACAGCAGCAGCAAATGAGGGTAAAAAATATTCTCTTAAAGTAATATCAGGAATTAATGCAGATGAACGGTCTTTGCCAGACGTAGGAAAAGAGTAGCCAATAAAGTGTTTCATACAAGCAGCAACAGAATTTATACTCTTTAAATCTTCCCCCTCATAACCTTTAATTTCTGCTAATCCCATTTTAGTAACCAATTTAATATCCTCACCAAAAGTTTCTGCCAATCGTGGCCAAAGAGGTTGTCTTCCGGCATCTAAAACGGGCGAGAAATTATAACGAATTCCACTTGCCCTAACTTCTTTTGCAGTTATTTGTGCACCTAATTTTGCTAAATCTGTATTTCTGGTAGCTGCTAAGCCTAAATTGTGAGGAAAAATAGTAGATCCTAAAGTGTAATCTGCTCCGTGAACTGCATCAATTGCGTAAAGCAAAGGGATTTTTAACCTTGATTCTTTCATGTTGATATTTTGAATTTCATCTAACATGTTATGCCAGTTTTGTAATGAATAAGCATGGCCAATTACGTTTTGAAAAGACCCCACTTTGTGCGTAAGCATCACATCTCTTAATTTTTCTTTATCTATTACTAAAGAGTCACCAACTTCATTTGCAATTCTTCCAATAGTTAGGTTTGTCATTTGTCCTACTTTTTCTTCTAAAGTCATTTTAGAGATTAGAATATCAATTTTACTGGTAGATTGAGCGTTGGCGCTAAACAGTTGCACTAAAAAAAAGCATATTAACAAGCTTATATTTCTTGTTTTCTTTTGTGATGGAATCATATTGTTTTTAGATATTAAGATTATAAATAGTATGGAGACTAATCCACTAATTCGAATTTGATTTTTTGGTTATTTATCATGACATAAAAATCACCACTTTCTAATTGACGTATGCCATTAGCATCAGGGAAACTTAAATCTCTCATGGGATCTATTTCAAACTGAAATATTCTTTTTTCTCCCACCTTAAAATTTTCTTTTTCAAAAAACTTTAATTCTTTTATCGGCCGGGTTATAGAAGCAACAGGATCGGCAATAAACCATAAAGCGGTTTCTTTACCATCCATTTTGCCAGTGTTGGTAATTTCTATTTTAGCTATAATTTTTTGGTTCTTTTTAATAACGCTATCAGATAAGGAAATCTTGCTATAAGAAAAGTTGGTATAGCTTAAACCATGTCCAAACCAGTACATTGGAGCCGGGGATATATCCTGATAACCACCTAGTTTTGGTCGAGCAGATTGCCTCATGTTATAATACGTGGGAATTTGACCAGTAGTTAAAGGGAATGTGATGGCTAATTTGCCCGAAGGATTTAGCCTGCCAGATATTAGGCCAGCAACAGCACTTCCTCCAGCAATTCCCGGTTGCCATATCTCCAGCATTGCATCTACGGATTTATCCAATCGGCCTAATTCTATAGGTCTTCCGTTTGATAAGATTAAAACAATTGGTTTTCCTGTTTTCTTCAGTTCGGCAACTAATTTTTCTTGTATCGCAGGTAAGGCTATAGTAGATCTTGATGCATTTTCTCCACTCCAACCTTTCTTTTCTCCAATACAAAGCAAGATTACATCAGAATTTTGTGCTGTAGCCAACGCTTCAGCAAATCCGCTTTCATCCTTCCCATCAAAATCACAACCTTTGGCATAATGAAGTAAAGTTTTTCCTTTAAATTCTTTTTCAAAACCGGCCATTAGTGTTTCAACAGAAGATGCAAGTCCTTGCCCTTCCCATGATCCCATTAAATGGATACTATCTTTAACCATTGGCCCAATCAAAGCAATTTGTTTTATGGATTTTGATAATGGTAATATTTGATTTTCGTTTTTAAGTAATACCATAGATTCTTCTGCAAGTTTCTCTGCAACAGCTATGCTTTGCGGTTGGTAATAGCGGTCTTTTTCTGGTAATTCCTCCACATAAGGTTTATCAAATAAACCTAATCTGAATTTTAATCTTAAAATTCTTCTTACTGCTTCATCTATTTGCGCTTCGGTTATTTTGCCTTCTTTAACCAATTGAGGTAGGTTTTCAACGTAAAGATTATCTACCATATCCATTTCCACACCTGCATTAAAAGATTTTAAGGTTGCTTCTTTTTTATTTTTAGCAAAACCTTGCGGAATTAAATTTTCTACAGATCCCCAATCAGAAACAACAAAGCCATCATGCTTCCAGCGGTCTTTCAAAATTTCTGTTAATGTATAGTGGTTAGCAGATGCTGGAATACCACTAATATCATTAAAAGCACTCATTAAAGTTGCTGCCCCAGCTTTTACACCAGCTTCGTAAGGTGGCATAAAGGTTTCCCACATGGTTTGTGCAGATACATCGGCATAATGGTAATCTCTACCACCTTCAGAGAGGCTATAACCTATATAATGTTTTAAACAAGCAGCGATAGAATATGGATCAGAAAGATTTTTACCTTGATAACCTTTAATGGAAGCAACCCCAAAAACGGCATTAGTATAAGAATCCTCCCCGTAACCTTCTGAAACACGTCCCCATCTTGGATCGCGGGCTACATCAACCATAGGTGAAAATGTCCAATCAACACCAGATAATTTTGATTCTTTAGCTGCAACAGCAGCAGCTTCTTCTACTAATTGAGGATTCCAGGAGCAAGCTTGTGCCAAAGGAATGGGGTAAACAGTTCGGTAACCATGTATAACATCAAAACCCATTAAAATTGGAATGCCTAACCTTGATTCATTCATCGCTTTACGCATAATATCATTACGAAAAACCGGATTTATGCTTCTATAAATTAATGAACCAATTTCTGGGCTGATTGCATTTTTACTTGATTGAATATTGTTGGCATTAGCATTTTTACCATAAGTCAATTGGTTGGTTTGTTGAATTTTTTCCTCCAAAGTCATCCTACTTAGCAAATCATCAATTCGTTGTTCTATTGGGGCATTTTTATTTCTATATAAAATAACTCGTTCTTGTTTCGTGGTTTTTAATGGTTTTATTTGTGCGTTTACCTTGATAGTTATGAATGTAGCGCAAAGTAAAAGCAAAAAGGTAAATCTGTTTATGCCTGAATGAAGGATATTCAGTTTTGATAATTTTGGTCTAAAAGACAAGATCATAGTTTATAAAAAATTAGACAGAACATTATAAAATGTCATTTCTGTTCGGATTAAATTCAATTAAATTTTTATAGTTAGTTTATAATATTGGTCAAACAAACATGGTAAGATATTTATAAAAAACAGGGCTTTAAATATGCTAATTATAGGGTACAGATGTGCCTTTTCAAACTTTTTTATTAAAATGTTCCTTAAAAACAGTTTTTTTACACTTATTGTTAAAGGAGATATTATCTTAGTAGATCAGATTAACTTCTATAATTTTACCTTTAATAATGTGCAAACATTATTTTAACCAGAAAACCAATAATAAATTTTAATGAATAATAAAAAATACTTTTGTATTCTATTATTGTTTCTTTTGTCCATATCATCATATGGGCAAACATTTAACTTTAAACATATTTCATTAAAAGAAGGATTAGCTCAAAGCCCTATTTCTTGCTTATTACAAGATAAAGAAGGGTTTGTATGGTTTGGAAATTTAAAGGGATTAACAAGATATGATGGTTATGAGCTCAAAAAGTTCTCTTTTGATATGCATGATTCTACCACTATTAGCAATAATAGGGTAAACGCAATACTCCAGGATAGTAAAAGCCAGATTTGGGTTGGTACTTCAAACGGTTTAAATCTTTTTAACAGAAATCTTGAAACCTTTACACATATAAATATTTTAGAGATAAAAGGTGGAAGGAATTATATATCATCTCTTGTTGAAGATCATCAGAAAAATATATGGGTTGGTACTTTTGGCGGTTTAAAAAAGCTTAATAAAAAAACGCTTAAACTAGAAGATGTTAGTTCAAACGTAAATGACCCCGATTTTAATAAAGTTGCAATTTATTCTTTATTCGTTGATAAAAACGACAAGATATGGGCAGGAACAAATAATGGATTAAAAATATTTGACCCAATTAATGGTTTAACAAATCCACTTCCTGATTTCTTCTTCCAAAATAAAAATTTTGTTAATAACAAGGTTTTTGTAACCAAACAAGACTTAAAAGGAAATTTATGGTTTGGTACAGAAATATCCGGCGTTTTTAAAGCTTCATTTGGCGATAAAAAAGTCACTAATTACAGTTTTGAATCAAATAAAAACTCAATCGCATCTAACTGGGTGAAGGATATTTTAATTGATGGAGATGAAAAGATATGGTTTGCCACGAGAAACGGAATAAGTATACTTAACACAACTAACAGCTCTTTTAACAACATACAACACAATCCCTTAAATCCTAATAGCTTAAATGATAATACCATTTGGAGTTTTCTTAAAGATAGGGATCAGTGTGTTTGGGTAGGAACCTTTGCTGGTGGAATTAATTTTTATTATAAAGGCAATTCTAATTTTCAAAATATCGGCGAAAGTATTGCCAATTCAATAGGATTAAACCATGTTTTAGTAAATGCTTTAACAGAAAATCAAGATGGATCTTTATGGGTTGGAACTTTTGGTGGTGGTTTAAATTTTATAGATCGCAATAAAGGATTAAGCAGGTATTACTCTATCGATACTAAAAATAGTGGATCCACTAATAATGGGGTAAAATCTTTAGCTGATGATGGTAAAGGCAATTTATGGGTAGGTAGTTTAAATGGTTTAGGACTTTTTAATAAAAAAACAAAAGCCTATAAAACGTATGACTTTAAGTTAAAAAACGGAACATTAATAGAAAACCTAATAATGTGCGTTTTGCCAGATAATAATGGTGTTTGGGTTGGTACGGATGGTGGCGGTTTAATGTATGTTTTATACAGCGGAGAAACACCATTAATTTTAGTTAAGGACGAAATTAAAAATATAAAACCTTTTAAAAACAGAATTTTAGCAAGCATAAATAATTTACCTGTTGGTCCAAGCTCCTTAAAAAATTTTAATCCAAATACGGTAAGAGGCTTATCCGATAATTTTTTAACATCTATTTGTAAAGACGGAGAAGACTTTTTGTGGTTAGGTACTCAAAATGGGCTAAACTACTACGATATTAAAAATAAAATGGTAGTAAAGATTTATCAAAAAGTAAGAGATACAAAGTTTCAAATATCAAGTAGTAATGTAAATACATTATTTAAAGATTCTAAAAACAGGCTTTGGATTGGTACAGAAGAGGGAGGGCTTAACTATTTTGATAGAAAAAACAATAAATTTTATGCAATTACCAAAACACAAGGATTACAGGATGATGTTATACACGCTATTGTAGAAGATAAGAATGGAAATTTATGGTTAAGTACAGATTTAGGAATTTGTAAAATTAATTTTAAAAACTTTAAACTACCATTTGATAGTAAAGATTTGATTATTACTACATACACCTCAAATAATGGTTTAACAAGTAATCAATTTTCTTCAAATGCTGGTTTAAGGCTAAAATCTAACGAAATTTCTTTTGGAGGTTTAAATGGTCTATCTATTTTTTATCCAAATAAAATAACTAAAAATGCAACGCCACCAAATGTGGTTATTACGCAGCTATTGGTTAATAATAAAGCACCCAAAATTGGTGATCAGAATTCCCCGCTACTAAAATCTATCACAGAAACAGAAAAAATAGAATTAGATTATGATCAATCATCTTTTAGCATAAAATATGCAGCCTTAAATTTTATTAATTCTGATAATAATAGCTATCAGTATAAACTTGATGGTTTGCCAAGGGCAGATGATTGGCAAAATGTTGGAAAGCAAAGGATTGTAAATTTTGCTAACCTTTCTCCTGGCTCATATACATTTCAAGTAAAAGGCTCTAACAATGATAAAGTATGGGCAAATCACATACGAACGCTTCAAATTATTTTACTTCCACCTTGGTGGGTTACATGGTGGGCTTATCTTCTTTATATAATCATTTCCAGTTTTATCTTCATCATTATAATAAGATTTTTAAGAAATAGGGCTAGGTTAAAGAGAGATTTGTATTTAGAGCATGTTCATAATGTTAGGCAAGAAGAACTTTATCAAATGAAACTGAACTTCTTTACCAATATTTCTCATGAAATTAGAACGCCATTAACATTAATTTTAGGGCCATTAGATAAAATACTTAGAAATACTGAAGCAATTGATTTTATAAATCCTTTAAATACAATTAAAAATAACGCAGATAGGTTAATGAAATTGGTTACCGAGCTTTTGGATTTTAGGAAGGCAGAAGAAGGACACATGAAAATCCATTGTTTAGAAGAAGATATTGTGCCATTTTGTAAAACAATTTTTGATTCTTTCTCCTCTATTTCAAATGATAAAAACATTGATTATAATTTTGTGTCTTCACAGGATCCAATCCCAGTTTATTTTGATCAGGACCAGCTAGAGAAAGTGTTGTTTAACTTGCTATCAAATGCGTTTAAATTTACGCCAGACAGAGGAAAAATAAGTTTGGTTATAGAGAAAAGTATATCAGATATAAATTGGATTGATATTAAAATTATAGATAGTGGAAAAGGCATACATAAGGATATGCAACCAAAACTGTTTCAAAGTTTTTTTCAGGTTGATGATAGGGGAAGACACAACATTGGAAGTGGAATAGGTTTGGCACTTTCTAAAAGTATTATAGAATTACATAAAGGGAAAATAAAAGTAGA
>JBBRYE010000040.1:0-26643 GCA_038237895.1 Sphingobacteriales bacterium
ATTTTTGATAAACCCTTCGATTTAATCAAATTAAGACATTATTTAACGGTTATGTTATTTATTCAAGGGGGTTCATTTTATCGTATTAAAGGTATTTTAAACATAGAAGGTTTAACAAAAAAACTAATTGTACAATCTGTTAAATTAAGCCCAGTTTTTATTGATGGTGAAGAGTGGCAACCAAATGAAATTAGAGAAACAAAAATTGTGTTTATTGGTAAAAAACTGAAAAGAGAAATTTTAGAAAAAGGCATGAACCAATGTCTCTTTTAAAAATTAAAATATAAAAATTAAAAAATTTATCATATTTAAAACAAATTTATCCCAATTACATTTTCTAAAATCAAACAATCACTAATTTTAATTAGGTTGTTAATTAATGATAAATTATTACTTAGATAGTGTAATTTGTACAATAAGAAGATTTTACTAATTTAGCCAATCCTAAAAAATAAATAATGATTTTAATAGCAGACGGTGGATCAACCAAAACAAGTTGGTGCTTAATTGAAAATAGCGGTAAAAAAATAATGTTCAATACAGAAGGTTATAATCCATACTTTTCTGATACAGAATACATTATAGAATCTATGAAAAAAAATATGCCTGTAGATTTACCAATTGATAAAATAAAAGAAGTTCATTATTATGGAGCAGGTGTACACAATGATGAAAAAGCAGAGGTAGTTGAAAATGCAATGAAAGTGATTTTTAGTAAAGCAAAAATTTATGTAGATCATGATTTAATGGCAGCTGCGAGAGCATTATTAGGAGATAAAAGAGGTTTTGCCGCAATTTTAGGAACAGGAACTAACACTTGTATATACGATGGTGAAGGTTTAGAAATGAACATTGATTCTTTAGCATATATTTTAGGTGATGAAGGGAGCGGATGTTACATTGGCAAAAAATTATTGAGCGATTATGTACGAGGATATATGCCAAAAAATGTACGAGATTCTTTTTGGGATACTTTTAAATTAACGCCTGATGATATTTTAGAAGCTATTTATAAAAAACCTTTGCCAAATAGATTTTGCGCTAGCTTTAGCAAATTTGTTTACGATATTACTGTTAATATTGAATATTCTAGAAATTTGGTAAAAACTTCATTTAAAGATTTTTTCGAAAATTTAGTAAGTCACTATCCTAATTACCAAGATTACGAGTTTAATTGTATAGGTTCTGTTGCTTATAATTTTAGAAACGTACTTGAAGAAACAGCTATAGAATATGGAATGAAGATGGGTAAAATCCTGCGATCTCCCATTGATGATTTGGTGATTTATCATCAAAATCACCAAATAAAATAAAGCTTTATGGCTTAAATTTAACTTTATTAGAACTCATTATATTTAATTGATGGACTGTTACTAATCAGCCTCAAAAATTTATTTTAAAATCACAATCTTAAAAATTTCTTTAATAATATAATATATTTAAAATCAATAATTTAAATCAATACTAAAGCTTTTAAGGAATTGTGGATTATAATTTGACAAGTGAAAAATTAATAACTTATCAATAAATATGAGTATTGCCATTGTTTTAGGATTGCTGTTATTAGCAATTATTCTTTTTGCCGTAGAAATTGTTACTGTTGATGTTGTAACCGTTTTTATTCTTATTTGCCTATGTCTTTTTAAAATTATTACTCCTCAAGAAGCTTTCAGTGGCTTTTCAAGTGATTTTATTATAATTTTGGCTGCTATTTTTATAATGGTTGGTGCGCTCAAAAAAACGGGAGTGATAGATACTTTTATAGCCAGATTAGTTAATATTAAACAACATCCCCCTAAAATAATTCTCTTTTTTGTAATGATAATTTCTGCATTAACCTCTGGTTTTATGAATAATACTACGGTAACTGCACTCATGCTTAACCCAACAATTGGCATGTCTAAACAATCAGGAATTGCTCCTTCTAAAATGTTAATGCCTCTTTCTTTTGCTTCTATTTTAGGTGGTACTTGTACCTTAATAGGCACTTCTACCAATGTGGCAGTTAGCGGTTACATAGTACAGCAAGGTTTACCGCGTATTGGTATGTTTGATTTTTTACCTATAGGATTAATACTTTTAGGAGTAGGAATATTATATATGATGACAATTGGACAAGCATTATTGCCAGTAAATTCTAAAGAAGATTTAGAAGAAGATTATGGTGTAAGAAAATATTTAAGCGAAGCGGTTATTTTAGAAAATTCGGCAATGATTGGTCAAAAAATAGCAGAATCTGAAATTTCCAAACAGGGATTTGTAATTGTATCCATAATTCGCAACAAACAAAACTTTGTCCCAAATATGTTCACTAAAATTCAATTAGATGATATTATACTTATAAAAGGCAATGTAGACGATCTTTTGAAAATTAAAGATTTAAAAGGAGTAGAGATTAAAGCAGATTTATTAATTTTAATAGTGAGGAAAATGAATTACATCTTGCTGAATTGATGGTAATTGGCGGTTCTGAGACTCTTAAAAATACGGTGGAACGAATCAATTTTAGACAAAAATATGGCTTGGGTATTATTGCAATTTATAGAAAAGGAAAAACCATCAGTGAAAAGATTGGGAAGCTGACGTTAAAAGTAGGCGATTTAATATTAGTACAAGGAGAAAAAGAAAGTATAGATTTAATACGTACTAATGAGAATGATTTCATCATTTTAGAAGATTACAAACCCAACCTCAATTTAAAGCGAAAAGGTATTTTTACAATTGGATGCTTTTCCCTTTCTGTAATTTTAGGTAGTACCGGGATTTTACCTTTATCTATTGCTTTTTTATTAGGCGCATTATTAACAGTTGCTTTTAAATGCATTAATCCAGAAGAAATGTATGATGAAATTGATTGGAGATTGCTTGTTTTAATTGGAGGAATGAGTGCCTTCGGAATAGCAATGACAAAAACAGGAGCCGATAAATTTGTTGCAGAATATATTGTTAGAATTTTTGAACCTATGGGTAACTATGGTATTCTTGGAGGGTTTATTTTGCTAACCGTTTTACTTACTCAGCCTTTAAGTAATGCCGCTGCAGCTTTAGTGGTATTGCCAATAGGTTTACAAACTGCACATCAACTTTCAGTAAGTCCGCTTACTTTTGCTATTGCAATTATGCTTTCAGCTTCAGTTTCTATGCTTACCCCTTTTGAACCTTCTTGTATACTTGTTTATGGACCTGGGAAATATAAGTTCTTGGATTTTGTGAAAGTTGGTGGAATTTTAACGTTTATTTTGATGGGAATTTTAGTAATAACTATTCCATTCTTTTTCCCTTTTAAAGTTTAACATTTTAAAAGATTACTAAAATTTTCAAAATTTGCAATTTATTCACATATTTAAGCTGCAAAAATGATAAGCTTAATAATTTCCCCTAAAATCAGTTGAATGCATTTCGAGTTTAGTCTTTACAGTTGCCTTCCGCTCATTTTCTTTTTTCATATTCTTATTTATAGCATCTTATTCTTTTTAAGAAGTAAAAGACAAGAAAACTATGCGGATAAATTGATGGGTTGGTTTCTTTTAATAAGCGCATTTGTTGTTTTTCCATGGATGGTGGGCTTTGCAGGTTGGTATGATAATCAACCTTACCGAGACATTCTTTTCTTTATTCCATTTGTCCATACTCTGGCAATAGGGCCTCTTTTATTTTTGTATGTAAAATCACTTACAGATTTCAATTTTAGGATAAAAGGTAAAATGTATTTTCATCTTATTCCCGCAATTTTTTATTTGATTATAAGAGTGTCATTTACTTTAATAGATGTTTTTTGGTTTAAAAATTATCATTTTACCAATGAAAAGGAAGATTTGGATTTTAATGCCGCATATTCTTACTTATCGCTAATCAGTATTTTAATCTACCTATTTTTATCGATTATACATTTCAGAAACTATAAAAGATATACCGAAATCACCACTTCTTTTGCAGATTTAGCAAGTTTAAAATGGTTAAGAAATTTCCTTTATGCATTTGGCTTATTGACCGTTTTGCCTATCATTAGAGAAATACTTTCGGTTTTTACCTTCTTTGAGAAACTACGATATTATGGGCCATGGTATTATTATGTGGCTTTTGCGATAGTAGTTTATTACATTGCTATTAATGCATACCAGGCAGTTTATATGCATTTAAGAAAAATAGAATTTCAGCCGCAACTACTTTTAGCTTTTCAAGATTCTAATATCAATTTAAGCACTAAAGAAATTACGGAAGAAATTAATGAGGCTACAATAATTCCCATTGATGAAAAGTTGACCTACCTTAAAAATGAATTATTGTCTTTAATGGATTCAGAATCTTTATTTGAAAGATCAGACCTTACGTTAAACGAAGTTGCCGTAAAACTGAAAACCAATGCAGTGATTTTAAGTAAAGTTGTCAATCAGCAATTTGCTTTAAATTTTAACGATTTCATCAATCAATATCGCGTAAATGCTGTGATTGAAAGAATTAAAGATCCAAGATTTAAAAACCAAACATTATTGGCTATTGCTTTTGATGCTGGCTTTAATTCAAAGGCCACTTTTAACCGAGCTTTCAAAAAATTTACTGATAAAAATCCTAAAGACTTCCTGAAATAGTTTTTGCTTCTTGAGGTAATCTTATCGAATTGAGGATTTTCTCTCATACTCGTCATGTCGAGGCAACGAGACATCTCATCAGCAAGATTACCAATCTATTTAAAGACCTATTTGTAAGATGTTTTCTCCGCTAGCTAGCGGATCAACATGACGAAAGAATTCTTGACTTAGTTTTTTGCGTTAGGGATAGAAATGAAAATCCTTTTTGCTTTTCGCAAAAAGATTGAAATGGACAGCCCGCCCGAACGCCCAAATGCTATCTATTTCCAAAAATCAGTCTCAAATCATACTTTGAAACCTATTTGATAGTCTCAGATTATAATTTGAAGCGATGCGCCTTTCTTTTAGCCACACCTTTAGAGAAACAAAAGAAAAGCAATATGAAAAATTTATTTACTCTGATTCTAATCATCGTTTGTACAGGCGGATTTGCACAACAAAAAGACAGCATCACTTTAAAGAGAGACAGCATCAAAACTCAAACTTTAATGGAGGTAGTGGTTAAAACTTCCATTCCTTTAGTACAAGTAAAAACTGATAAGATTTTATTAAATGTTGAGGCAATGCCTAATGCAGCTGGTGCTAACGCATTAGAATTATTAAGACAAGCTCCCGGAATTTCTATAGACGGGCAAGATATTATAAAAATGAGTGGTAAAAGCGGAATTCAGGTTTTATTAGATGGCAGGTTGCAAACCTTAAGTTCACAACAAATTACCTCTTTGTTAAAAAGTACCGATGCAGCAAACATCAAAACCATTGAGGTGATTACAAATCCATCATCTAAATATGATGCTGCCGGAAATGCGGGAATCATAAACATCATATTTAAAAAATCAAATCAATATGGTACCAATGGAAGCCTGACTTATGGTTATCAAAAAATGGAACATTTTAGACAGAATTCTGCATTTAACATCAATACAAAAGACAAAAATTTTAATGCATTTGCAAACGGTAATTATGATAATAGCTTACAATTTACCACGGTTAGTGATAATAGATATGTAGGCGATAAAACTTTTTTACAAAAAGGAATAGAAAAGCAAGGTTATAAAAACCCAGGTTTAAGAGCTGGAATAGATTATAATTTAAACTCGAAAAATAAAATAGGTGCAATTTTAAACTATAACAGAATTTGGGACGATTTCCCTTCAGATGCTTCTACAACCATACAAAATGGAAATAGCAATAATCAGTTAAACACAATTACCACAGCTAATTTAACCGAAAACAGATTAGGTTCTAATTTAAACTATCAGTTTAAAGATACTAGTGGTACCACTTTAAATATTGATGCTGACTATTTAAATTATAAATCAAACTTGGGCAATTTGGTAAACAACACTTTTAGCAATAATGCTACATTAAATATATTTGATAATAATACCAAAACCAGTATTAATTTATTATCGGCAAAAGCCGATTTAAGTTTAAAAATTTTTAAAGACGGCACTTTAGAAAGCGGTATTAAATTTTCTTCTAGTAAAACAGCTAATCATTTAAAAACTACTCAAAATGATGGTAATCAAATTTTAAATCAGCTTAATAATTATAATTACAACGAAAAAATTTATGCAGCTTATTCCAGTTTCAATAAAACTTATAAAAAATGGAATTTACAAGCAGGTTTAAGAGCAGAGTTTACAAATAATAAGGGATTATCAACAAGTGGACAGCAAAATCAATCCGTTTTATCTGATAGTTCTTACCTAAATATTTTCCCGACTTTATTTTTAAGATACCAAGCTAATGAAAATCATTCTTTCGGTTTTTCATATACTAAAAGGTTAAACAGACCATCATTTCAAGACCAAAACCCTTACGTTTACCGTACTGATTTTTATTATTCTGAACAAGGAAATCCTTATTTGCAACCAGCATATACTCAAAGTTTTGGTTTAGATTTTACCTGGAAAGGGCAAACTCAAATCAAGTTAAATTATAATCAAACTAAAGATTTAAATGAAGAAATTATCACTCAAACTGGAGACCAAACTCTGGCAAAATGGGTAAATGCCGGTACAAGAAGTTTTGTAAATATTAATGTAAGCTCTCCATTTCAAATCAATAAAATATGGTCAGGATATTTATCTGCAGAACCTTATTATCAATTTTATAAAGCTGATTTAAGCAAATATGCAGGCTTAGCAAATATCAATAATGGCGGTTTCGGTTTCAATTCTTACATCAGCAATAATTTTGATTTAGGCAAAAAATGGAGTGGTACTTTAAGCAACTGGTTTAATTATGCAAGTCGCTCTTCTATTTATAAAACCAAAGCAATTACAAGTGTAGATGTTGCCTTTAAAAAGCAATTGATGGATAATAAATTAACTTTAAACTTTGCTTATCGCGATATTTTTAATACGCAAAGATGGGCGCAAACAGCTTTGATTGGCGATATTAATCAATCAAGTGTACGTAAATGGGAAAGTAGTGGCGCTTATTTAGGTATTAGCTACCGTTTTGGAAACCAAAAAATTAAAACCGCAAGAAGTAGAGATACAAAAACCGAGGAACAAGAAAGAATTAAATCAAAGAATTAAGAGGATTTTAATTTACTTCAATGGTTCGAGTCCTCACAAAGCATCCCAAAACCAAAAAAGCTCCACATTTCTGTGAAGCTTTTTCTTTTGTGGTGCCTGCTGGGATCGAACCAGCGACACAAGGATTTTCAGTCCTTTGCTCTACCGACTGAGCTAAGGCACCCTACCATTCCCTTATTTGGTAATTGTTAGGGATTGCAAATGTAGGCTCTTTTTGTTAAAAAGCAAATTCTTTTATAAAAAATCAACATCATAAATCTATCTAACCCTCAAATATTTAAAAATCAGCAAATTAAATTTTAATTTGAGCTGCATGAGTATTAAATTAAAAATATTATGCTTGCATAGCATATTTTTTAATCCTGTTTCTTTACCTTAGCTATTCACAAAACCAATTTAAATGATAAGTCAAATTATTTTTTCTTTAGCATTTATTGCAGCCGTAGTTTTTTTTACCATACAAGTCAGAAAAATCATCCGTAATATAAATTTGGGTAAAGATGTTAATCGCTCAGACCGCCCTCAACAAAGATGGGCAATTATGGCAAAAGTTGCTTTAGGCCAAAGCAAAATGGTAGTACGCCCAGTTGCAGGCATCATGCATATTTTTGTTTATGTAGGTTTTGTAATCATTAATTTAGAAGTTTTAGAAATCATCATCGATGGTATTTTTGGTACACATCGTATCTTTTCATTCTTAGGTGGCTTTTATAATTTCTTAATCGGTTCTTTCGAGATTTTAGCCCTATTAGTATTAGTTGGAGTTTTAGTTTTTTTAGCAAGAAGATTAATCATAGGTTTAAAAAGATTTTCGGGTGTAGAAATGACTTCCTGGCCAAAATCAGATGCACTCTATATTCTGTTAATTGAGGTTTTATTAATGACGGCATTTTTAACTATGAACGCCTCCGATTATAAGCTTCAAATGTTAGGTTTCTCACATTATATTAATGCAGGCAGCTTTCCAGTTTCTGGATTTTTAGTTAGCTTACTACCAAATTCAACATCAGCGTTAGAAATTATAGAAAGAAGCTGTTGGTGGTTTCATATTTTGGGAATTTTAGCTTTCCTAAACTACCTGCCATTTTCAAAGCATTTCCACATTATTTTAGCTTTCCCAAATACTTGGTACAGCAACCTTAACAATAAAGGTAAATTCAGCAATATGGATTCGGTAACTAATGAAGTTAAAGCCATGTTAGACACCTCTTTTACTCCTCCCCCATCAGATTCAATTGGACGCTTTGGAGCAAAGGATGTTCAAGATTTAAATTGGGTACAGCTCATGAACGCCTATTCCTGTACAGAGTGCGGTAGATGTACTTCCGTTTGCCCCGCCAATCAAACTGGTAAATTGCTCTCTCCACGTAAAATAATGATGGATACACGTGATCGTTTAGAAGAAGTTGGGGATAATAAAGCAAAAAAAGGAAAAGATTATGACGACGGAAAATCTTTGTTAGATGATTATATTTCTCGTGAAGAAATTTGGGCTTGCACTACTTGCAACGCCTGTGTAGAAGCTTGTCCGATAAATATTGATCCACTTTCTATCATTGTAGATTTAAGAAGATACGCCGTAATGGAAGAATCTAATGTAACAGGAAGCTTAAATGCTATGTTTTCTAACGTAGAAAATAATGGTGCGCCTTGGAAATATTCGCCAGCAGATAGGTTTAATTGGGCGGAAAAAGAAAACTGAGATTTGAGAGATTAGATGATATCATATTATTTTTTAAAATAATTTGGGCGTTTGACACGCTTTACACTATATCTTTTTTGCCATTTGCTTTATGGCTAGCGCAAAAAAGGATGCCGTTTCAATCGTTAACGCAATTGAACTGATGAACTCATTTTACTAATGAATATTGAACTAATTAAATGGAAATTACAGCAATAAAAATCCCAACCATGGCAGAAATGACTGCCGCCGGAGAAAAACCAGAAATATTATTTTGGGTGGGTTGTGCAGGAAGTTATGATGAAAGAGCTCAAAGAATTACCAGAGCTTTCGCTAAAATATTAACTCATGTCGGGATAAAATTTGCAGTATTAGGAACCGAAGAAAGTTGCACTGGCGATCCTGCAAAAAGAGCGGGCAATGAATTTTTATTCCAAATGCAGGCCATGGTAAATATCCAAGTTTTGGATGGTTACGATATTAAGAAAATTGTAACCGCTTGTCCGCATTGTTTTAACACCATAAAAAACGAATATCCAGGTTTAGGCGGTAATTATGAAGTTATTCATCATACCCAACTTATCCAAGATTTAATTAATGATGGAAAATTAAAAGCAGAAGGAGGGCATTTTAAAGGGAAAAAAATAACATTCCATGATCCTTGCTATTTAGGAAGAGGAAATGGTATTTATGAAGCTCCGCGTAAAGCCTTAGAAATTTTAGATGCAGATTTAGTTGAACTTAAAAGATGTAAATCAAACGGGTTATGTTGTGGTGCCGGCGGAGCGCAAATGTTTAAGGAACCAGAAAAAGGAAAAAAAGATGTAAACCTTGAGCGTATGGAAGATGTGTTAGAATCTAAGGCAAACGTTTTGGCAGTTAGTTGTCCTTTTTGCATGACCATGATGAATGATGGTGTAAAGCATTTTAACAAAGAGCAAGAAATAGAAGTTTTAGATATTGCAGAAATTACGGCAAAAGAAAATAATTTGTAATTATGGGTGCATAAGGTTAAGTTTATATCATCAAACCTTAAAAAGCCATCATGATTGATATAGTTATTGCAGATGACCATAAATTATTTGCTCAAGGTTTAGCTAACATTCTTGCCGAAGAACAAGATTTTACCATTAAAGCGATATTTAATGATGGAAGATCTATGGTAGATTATTTAAGTAACCAAACTGCCCACGTAGCCATTATAGATTTAAACATGCCTCAGTTTGATGGAAAAAGCACTTTACTTAAACTCAATGAAAAAAAAATAGAGGTTAAAAAGCTGGTTTTATCTATTTATGCAGAAAAAAAACTACTAGATGAATGCATTAAAATTGGAATTGATGCCTATCTTTTAAAAGATGTTGAGCCAGAAACTTTAACAGAAACTATCAGAAAACTAGCTTTAGGTACTTACGATTTTGATAAAACTGGGATATGCGACAATAGCAGTTCCAATCTATCTTTTAAAGATAATTTTATTATTAAATATAAATTGTCTAAAAGAGAAATTGAGGTTCTAAAATTGATTACAGAAGGTTTAACAAATCACAAAATTGCAGAAAAACTTTTCTTATCTACGTTCACAATTGATACGCATAGAAAAAACATCATTCAAAAAGTTGGTGTAAAAAATACTGCGGAACTGGTTAAGTTTGCCTTTGAACAAAACTTAGAGTAATGGAAAGGCTCACATAAAACTTCATAAAATTATAGAATCTTAAATTGTTTAATGTGAGCCAGTATCTTATTTTATAATAAAATCCCTAATAATAAACTTATTTTGTTTTAAACTAGAATCAGAATAAACACCATTTGCAGGAAATAATTTAATATTTCTTCTATCATAAAAATCATTATTTACTTTATTTGCTTGGTTGGCTTTTTCTCTGCTTTCGTTAGTTAGCATCCACCCAATAATTAGGGTGTGAGATAACAATATTAAAAACATCCCAAATAAATAATATGTTTTACGCATTTGATGTAGAAGTTTAGATTAACTAAGGTATTAAATATCAAGTAAAAAACAAATACCTAATATTGGTTATTCTTTATCCAAAATTATTATCCAGAAATAGCCCCTATAATATCATATTGAGTAATAATTTCAATTTTTCCGTTACTATCTTCTACTAAAACAGCAGAGTTCTCTTTATTTATCAATCCAGAAATTTTATCAATTGATGTGTTTAAATCTACAAACGGAAAAGAGGCGGTTTGAATGGTGGCAACTTTTGATGATTTAATAGAGGGGTTTTCTAATAAAGCAGTTAAAATATCGCTTTCTGTAACACGCCCTACAACCATACCTTTTTGAGTAACTGGTATCTGAGAAATATATAACGCCTTCATGGTATTAATAGCTTCTAACACTGTTTTTTCACTATCAATGGTTATCATTTCTTGTGGTTCTCTTTTAAATAAAATAGATTTCGCTGTTAATTTTTCATCCTCCAAGAAACCTCTTTCTCTTAACCAATCGTCATTATACATTTTACCCAAATAACGGGTGCCATGATCGTGAAAAATTATAACTACTACATCTTCGGGCTTTAAATGTTCTTTTAATTGAAGCAAACCCGCTAAAGCCGCTCCGGCAGAATTGCCGGCAAAGATCCCTTCTTTACGAGCAATTTCCCTAGTCATTAATGCAGCGTCTTTATCCGTTACTTTTTCAAAACGATCTATTATATCAAAGTTTACATTTTTTGGTAAAAAATCTTCTCCAATACCTTCGGTGATGTAAGGGTAAATTTCTTTGTCATCAAAAATGCCTGTCTCTTTATATTTTTTAAAGACAGATCCATAAGTATCAATTCCCCAAATTTTAATATTTGGATTTTTCTCTTTCAAATATTTCCCTGTTCCAGAGATTGTTCCTCCGGTGCCAACTCCAACTACTAAATGGGTAATTTTACCTTCTGTTTGTTCCCAAATCTCTGGCCCAGTTTGCTCGTAATGAGCAGCAGAATTAGAAAGATTATCATATTGATTAGGTTTCCAAGAATTTGGAGTTTCTCGCTCTAATCTTGTAGAAACAGAATAATAAGAACGTGGATCTTCTGGTTCTACATCTGTAGGGCAAACAATTACCTCTGCACCAAATGCTTTTAGCGCATCAACTTTTTCTTTTGATTGCTTATCTGTAGTAGTAAAAATACATTTATAGCCTTTTATAACTGCTGCAATGGCCAATCCCATTCCTGTATTTCCAGATGTTCCTTCAATAATAGTTCCGCCTGGTTTAAGCTTACCACTCTTTTCGGCATCTGCAATCATTTTAATTGCCATTCGGTCTTTAATAGAATTTCCAGGATTGGTTGTTTCTATTTTAGCTAAAACAGTTGCATCAATGTCTTTTGTGAGTTTATTAAGTTTTACTAAAGGTGTATTGCCAATAGTTTCTAAAATATTATTATACCACATGGTTGTAAAGTTAATCAATTATGAGCTTTAAAAGCTTCATAAAGATGTCAGGAACAACAATGAGAACATTATTTTATAAGAGGTGTTTTTAAGAAATTTTATTCTTTTAAAAGTTTCGTTTTTCAAAAATTCAGAATTTAATAAGGGAAAATATTTTCTTTTTATTTTCCCTTATAATTAAAATGAATTGCACCGGTATATTTAAAATCTGAAGAAAGATAAATAATTCGAGTTTTATCGCCATCTATAATTTTTATAGAGCAGGTATTTGGAGGAATACGACCTAGGTTTTCGGCATATATAAGCAGTTCATTATTAATAAATTGGTTGCTTAAATTTAAGGTAAAAAGTGTTGGAGATTTTCTGATACTTATTTTTTCTGCAATGGTATCTCTGTTAAATAAGATGGTAACTTTATCTCCATCTACTTTTTCATAATCATTAAGGGCTATTTGTATAATTTTATTTTCTACATCAACGTCTTCAATTACATTTATTTGTGTGCTGTAAAGAGAATCCTTAAAAGTTTGATATTGAGTTGGAATTGGCGTTTGTATGTGTAATGAATCATTTTTAGATAAAAAAATTAAACCCGGTATACATTCTAAAACCTCTTTTTTATCTCCAAAAATATCAGTAAAGAGTTCATCTTTCCCCAATTCGTCTTTTGCATAAGTGTTTCCATCCCATCTACCCGTTAGTGTTTCTAAACCGCCAGTATTTCTATATTTTAAAATGAAGTTTTTAATACAAAGAAAATAATCTGGTGGGAGAATTTTTTCTATAACTCCGTATCTAAATTCGCTTAAATAAATAGAATCCTTTTCAAAATAACCCGAAAAACTTAATTTACCAACTACAACATTTCCTAAATAAGCATTAGATACACCAGAAATCTTTTTGCTTTTTTGAGTAATATTTAATTCTAAAACATATTGAGGAGCATAACCACCACTATCTTGAGTTAGTTTTCCTTTCCAAAAGCCAGTTAAATCTTGGGCATTTAATATAAGGGGAAAGAAGAATAAGAGTAGTATTATTTTTCTCATATTGGTTATTTAAATCAAGTTACTGATTTATAACTTTATATAGAAAATTTAGATTATTTTTTTTCTTTTGCTACGCCAGGAGCATTGTAATAATTATTGATTTTGTAAAACATTAAATCTGCTATACTCACTGCTCTTTGTTTTGCATCATCTGCAATTTCACCTTCAAAATTTTCATCAATGGTTTCAATAAATAAAGATTTCCATTGATTAAACATTTCAGGAGTTAATTTAATTTTTTGATTCAATTTAAAATGTGCGTCCATTGGGTTTCCTTTATAGCCCATTTTACCCAATAAAGTAGACTCCCAAAATGAGTACATAATTGGTAAATGATGGCTCCAATTTACTTTTGCAACATCATTAAATACATGTCCTAAATCTTTATCGGCAATAGCCTTATTATAAAAAGTATCCACTAGTAATTTTATGTCATCATGGTTTTCAATATCCTTTTTCATAATAGATTTTATTTGCTTACTGTTAAAGTTAGGCTTTTATAATCTATTAAGGCATTATAATCCATTAATATATCTCCGCCTAAAACACCAATTACTGGCGGTAAATTCAACTTTTCATAAGCAAATTTGATAGATGATAAATCGAAAACTGGAGCTTCGTAATTTTCAATAATTAATTTACCTAATTTCAATTCCTCACAAACCACATAATATCTTTCCATAGTAGTTGTACCTAAACCAATTGCATGATGATCAGGAATATGTATAATCTGATCTTCCGAAGCAAAACCAGATACAATCTCTATATCAAAAGCCGATTTTGAAGCACCCGTGTCTAAAACAGCTTTGAAAATTTGCCCGAAAACAAAAACTTCCACCAAAAGGTGGAAGCCGTCTCCTTGTAAGTCTATCAACTCTAAGGGTAATTTATATTTTTTCATTTCTGATTAAATCAGATTAGAATCTGTCAATACATTGTTCATATTTCTAACAGCATCTGCGCTATTGTTAAATTGTGTTTGCTCATCATCCGATAATTTAAAATCGATAATTTTTTCCCAACCATTTTTACCTAATACAACAGGCACAACTAAAGAAATATCTTTTTGTCCGTATTCACCATCTAAAGCAACACCACATGAGATTAATTTTTTCTCATCTCTAACTATAGACTCAACCATGGCAGCAGTTCCTACTCCTGGCGCATACCATGCAGAAGTTCCAATTAATTTAGTTAGCGTAGCACCACCAACCATAGTAGATGCAACCACTTTATCTTGCTGTTCTTTACTTAATAGTTGAGTTACCGGGATACTATTCCATGTAGCATGATGTATTAGAGGAATCATAGTTGTATCACCATGCCCACCAATTACTACTGCATTTAAATCTGATGAAGAACATCCCAATTCCTGACTTAAATAGTACTTAAAACGAGCTGAATCCAGTGCGCCACCCATCCCTAAAATTCTTTCTTTAGGTAAACCCGATGTTTTTAAAGTTAGGTAATTCATGGTATCCATTGGGTTAGAAACCACAATGATGATGGTATTTGGAGAATATTTTAAAATGTTTTCTGTAACTGATTTTACTATTCCGGCATTAGTACCAATTAACTCTTCACGCGTCATCCCTGGTTTACGAGGCAAACCAGAAGTAATCACCACAACTTCAGAATCTGCAGTAGCAGCATAATCATTAGTTACACCTTTTATTTGAGTATCAAAACCACAATAAGATGCCGTTTGCATCATGTCAATTGCTTTACCTTCGGCAAAACCTTCTTTAATATCTAACAAAATTAACTCTCTTGCTAATTCTCTTCTTGCAATGTTATCAGCACAAGTTGCGCCTACTGCACCTGCCCCAACTACGGTAATTTTCATGATTTTTATCGTTTTTATGTTATAATTAATAAACTTGCCGAAGTTAAGTAAACCAACATTTAAATAAAATTTTTAAATGGATTCATTGTAAATTTATTGATAAGTTTTAAATATGAAGTGCTTTAAAATTTTACAAATAAATAATTTAAATTGTCATGCAATGGCAATACAAATCTTTTTAAAGGTAACTTTTATAAAATCTGCTAATTTTGCTTTGTGATGGTAAAATCTTTTTTTATTTAAAACCATCTCCCTTAAGTTTATGGGTTTCATTTTAAGTAAAGTAGATACTGTTGATACAATAAGTCCGGCAGATTTCAAGAAAAATTATCTTGATAAACGCCGACCTGTGGTAATTAGGAATTTAACTATTGATTGGCCAGCCCGTGAAAAATGGACGACTGATTATTTTAAATCATTAGCAGGAGATTTAGAGGTGCCACTTTACGATAATTCTAAAGCAGACCCATCAAAACCCATCAATGCAACTGCTGCAAAAATGAAATTAAAGGATTATTTAGATTTAATTAAAAGAGAACCTACCGAATTACGTATTTTCTTTTTTAATTTTTTTAAACACGTTCCCAGCTTAATTAATGATATTATTGTACCTAAAGATTTAATGGGTGGCTTTATAGAAAGTATGCCAGCCATGTTTTTTGGTGGTTCTAATTCTGTTACTTTTTTACATTACGATATAGATTTACCTCATATTTTTCATACTCATTTTGGAGGCAAAAAACATGTTATCCTGTTTGAAAACAAATGGAAAAGACGCTTATATTGTTTACCTAATGCAACTTATGCCCTAGAGGATTATGATATTTTAAATCCCGATTTTGAGAAATTCCCTGCTTTAAAAGGTATACACGGAGAAGAAGTTTTCTTAGAGCATGGCGATACTCTTTTTATGCCAACAGGTTATTGGCATTGGATGAAATACATTGATGGTTCTTTTTCTTTAAGTTTAAGAGCTTGGGATGCTTCTATAAGTAGAAAAGCACAAAGTGTTTTTAATTTGGTAACTAAAGGTGGAATTGATAGCGTGATTAAAATGCTTTTTAAGGAAAAATATGCTCATTACCGCGAGAAAGTAGCCATTAAAAGAGCAGAAAAAGCGCTAAAAGCTGGAAAATTATAATTGTTAGTAAGGCAAATACTTCATAATTAATTTCAGATAGTCTGTTGACTGATTATTTTGTTTCATACAGCAAAAACTTACTGCTGCTACCAAGGTTGATAAAACCTATATTTATTTATTTTTAGGTAAAATTTCTATCGTTATTTAAAAAATTATTATAATTTTAATAAAAAATTTATCTAAAACACTTCATATATGAAATCAAAAAATTTACTCCTTGTATTTTTAGCTATAGTTCTATTCACTTTCCAAAGCTGCAAAAAAGACAGTAACTCAACAATCCAAATTAATTTAAAAGGGCGTTGGGATGCAACTTCTGCTATTTCTGAGGTATTTCAAAATAATGTTTCTAAACAAAAACAATCTTTAACTATAGATAAAGGAAGCCTTTATTTTATTTTTACTGATTCAAAAGTTGAAATCTATGTTGATAGTAAGTTATCTGATGACGGCACTTACACATACGATCAAAGTTCTCAACAACTAACTATTAAGTACGATGTAAATGACATAGAAACGATTCAACTTTCTAATGTCACTGCAACAAGTTTTACTGCAAAAAATGAAGAATCAGTAGTTAATGGATCTGTTACTACAAAAACTGTTAGTCAAATTGATTTTAAGAAACAGTAATTTCGAGTTAAATTTTTATAAAATCTGCTTCTGGCAGATTTTTTTTTTGCTCAATTTTCTAAAAACAAATTACAGTCTAAAAACATTATGTTTAATTAGCATTATGTATTTTTGCCTTTATGATAGAACTTCCTGTTATACCAGTTAATCAAACACAACGTAAGCCAGATTGGCTAAGAGTAAAGCTTCCTATTGGTAAAGAATATGCTCATGTACGTGGGCTGGTGGATGAACATAAACTCCATACCATTTGTGAAAGCGGAAATTGCCCAAACATGGGCGAATGTTGGGGTGCAGGAACTGCAACTTTTATGATTTTAGGTAATATTTGCACTCGCTCTTGTTCTTTTTGTGCAGTTGCAACAGGCAGGCCATTAGCCGTTGATTTAGATGAGCCAAATCGCGTTGCAAATTCTATCAAATTAATGAATGTAAAACATGCCGTAATTACTTCTGTTGATAGGGATGATATTAAAGATGGAGGCTCTATAATTTGGGCAGAAACTATACAAGCCATAAGAAGAGAAAGTCCACAAACTACAATGGAAACATTAATACCTGATTTTAGAGGCATTTGGGATAATCTGTATAGAGTTTGTGAAGAAAAACCTGAAGTAATTTCACATAATATAGAAACTGTAAGAAGATTAACTAAAGAGGTAAGGATACAAGCCAAATACGATAGAAGTATGGAATGCTTAAATAGAATTTCTGAATTTGGATTGAGAACAAAGTCTGGTATTATGCTTGGTTTAGGAGAAACCGAAGCAGATGTTTTGGAAACTATGGCAGATTTAAAAGATGCTGGTGTTCATGTACTAACCATAGGACAATACCTGCAACCTACTAAAAATCACCACCCCGTGATAGATTGGATACACCCCGATCAGTTTGCATTTTATAAAGAAAAAGGGAGAGAAATAGGTTTTAAATATGTAGAAAGTGGACCTTTGGTACGGTCTTCGTATCATGCTGAAAAGCATCTATTTGATTTTTAAAATTTCCTAACTACCTTAGACTAAATTGTGATAAATACAAAAAGAAAATTTTTAGAAGAACCCGATTTAATTCTTGCTTTACAAGAACGAAAAAAAATTGGGGCCGATGCCTTATATGAGATGTATTCTGGATCTTTAATGGGGATTGTACAGCGAGTAATAGAAGATAAGGAAATTGCAGAAGATGTTTTACAAGAAGGTTTAGTTAAAATCTGGAATAGTATTCAACAATATGACCCTACAAAAGGCCGCTTATTTACTTGGATGGTAAACGTAATGCGTAATCTAGCGATAGATAAAGTAAGGTCCAAAGATTATAGAAATCATTCTAAAAACCAAGACATAGAAAATCACGTAAATTCGATAGACGAGCAAAGAAACTCTGAGTACAAACCTGAACACCTTGGTGTTAAAGATCTTCTCCAAAAGTTAAGACCTGAACAAAAAGTGATTGTAGATATGATCTACTTTCAAGGTTTTACACATGTAGAAGTTTCTGACGAGTTGGCAATTCCACTAGGAACTGTTAAAACACGTTTAAGAATGGGGATTATTGAATTACGTAAATATTTTAAATAAATTGGAAAACATTAAATCATACATCGAATCGGGCATTTTAGAACTTTATATTCTAGGAGACCTTAACGCTGATGAAAAATCAGAGGTTGAGGCGATGTCTAAGCTGCATTCTGAGGTGAGAGCCGAATTGGAGCAGATTGAGATTGATTTGGGCAATATTGCAGAAAATCTGCAAGTACTGCCTTCTGATAATGTGAGGGAAGGATTTTTTAATTTTATTCAGTTCTCTGAAGAAGAAAATATAACTCCACTAGCATCAAAACAAGAAGCAAAAGTTACTTCTATTACGCAAAAACCAACAAATTTTTACAAATATGCCTTTGCGGCGAGTTTGGCTTTATTAGCAGTGAGCATTATTGCATTAGTTAACGTGAATAATAATTTAAACAATACTAGACAGCAAATAATTGCCTTACAGTCTAGTAATCAAAATTTTGCTAATAGGGTAAACTATTTAGACCAAGAAGTTACTAAAACGACAAGTGCTTTAGATATTTATAGTAATACTGATTACAAAATGGTAAAGCTTGAAGGTACTGATAATGCTAAGGGCGCAAAAATAATGATTGCATTTAATTCTAAAATGCAAAAAGTTGGTTTAGACATGAAATCTATGAATATGCCAAAAAACGATTCCGAACATCAGTATCAACTATGGGCTTTAGTAGATGGTAAACCAGTAGATTTAGGTGTTTTTGACATGGATGGAAATCAGATTGGGTTTAAGGAAATGAAAAACATTGGGCAAGCACAAACCTTTGCAGTAACACTTGAGCCAAGAGGCGGAAGCATCAATCCAACACTAGAAAAATTAATGGTTATCGGTAATATTTAAGGAACCAACCATTCTCCCACAAAGCCAGATTCTTGCATAAAGAATCTGGCTCTTTTGTTTAATTCTTTATCTATAATTAACCAATCAATTTCAAATATCTGATTATATATTACTGCAAAGTTTTGGTAAAAATCTTCAGTATGGTTTATCCAATCTCCCTCTAAATAATTTGAGATATCATTTGATGCTGATGATGGAGATTGCTGTGAAGCGTAATCTCTCCTATTTTCAGGTTTTATTTTTTCCCAATACTTTAAACTGATATCATCATGTTGATGGATTGTAGATTTGGTTTTAATCCTTAACTGCTCTTTTAAAACTCCATCATAAAATAGAAAGGAAACGGTTGGATTAGTTTGTATCTGTTTTATTTTAGCTGATCGTAAATCTGTAAAAAAAACTAATGAGTTATTTGTTTCTATAAAATCTCTTAAAACAACTGTTCTTAACGCTAATTCATTATCATTTATAGTTCCAATTACTGGGTAATGAAAATTGGTTTTAGGAAATTTAGCATCCTTTAAATGATTTAAACAATTTTGTAATATTTTATTTAGTTCTTGTTGCATTTTTAAGCTTTATAAGGCGTTAACGATAGAAACGGCATCCTTTTTTTGCTGTTGCCACAATGCAAGTTGCAAAAAAAGATATAGTGGATAGCGTGTATAAACGCACAAAATATTTTAATTATTTGATGCTTGAAGATTAGTTTACTTTCCAGCTAATAATTCCCTCATCACATAAGGTAAACTTTTAATCAAATTTGTAGCAGGTACAACATACATTTTTTGAGCAAGCTGCTCACCTGCAAATCCATGGATAAATACAGCTAACTGTACTGCTTTTTCAATGGGGTAACCTTGTGAAATCATACCTGTTATAATTCCTGTTAAAGCATCTCCCATTCCCCCACTCGCCATTGCCGGTGAGCCAGAGGAGTTAAAATAACAGATACCTCCGGGCGTAAAAATCATAGTGTATCTATTTTTTAAAACGATATAAGTTTTATGTTCTACCGCTTTTTTTAACGCTTTTTCTATCCTTTGCCACCAGCTATCATGTTTACCAAATAACCTATCAAACTCTTTCATGTGCGGTGTAAAAACAGAATTTTCAGGAACTAATTTTAACAATTCCTGATTTTCGCCGATCATATTTATAGCGTCAGCATCAATAACCATTGGTTTATTATAATTATTTAAAACAGTTTTTAAAATCTGTAAACTACTATCATTATTACCCAGCCCAGGTCCAATTCCAATCACTTTAAATTTATCCCAATCTATATTGTTTAGTGTTGTTCTATTGGTAAACATTGCTTCTGGTATTCTAACATTTAAAGCCTTTAAACCCGACTCCGGAATCATGGAAGAAGTTAAACCGGCACCACATTTAACACAGGCTTCACTTGCAATTAATGCAGTTCCCATCGTTTCATCATCGCCGGCAATAATCAATGCATGACCAAGCATTCCTTTATGCTCAAAAGGTTGACGGGCTTTAATGTAATGTTGAATATCGCCTTTCCAAAACCAATAATAAGGTGAAGAAGTGCTTTGAATGTAGTTTTCATCTAAACCAATATTTACTACTTTCCATTCTTTAATATACGAACTTGAAATTGGGAGTAAAAAATTAAGTTTCGGTCGTTGAAATGTAACGGTCCAATCAGATTTTATTATGATATCATTAAATAATTCTCCTTCACACGGCATCCCTGTAGGTACATCAACCGCCACTTTATATCCTGAAAATTGATTGATCTTTTTAACTACTTTCTCCCATTCTTTTTCTAAAGGTTTATTTAAACCCGAACCAAATAAAGCATCAATCAAAATATCACATTCTTGATATTCTATTTCATCTGCCGATTTAAAATAAAATATGGAAGTATCTTTTTGTTGTAAACGCTCTAAATTAACTTCAAAATCTTCAGAAGATTTATCGGAAATATCTGCAATAAAAACTTTTATTTGTGCATAACTTTCATCAATTAACATCCTAGCAATGGCTAAACCATCTCCTCCATTATTACCCTTTCCGCAAAAAATCAAAATTTGCTTTTTACGGTCGGGTAGTTTTTCGATAAAAATTTTCACGAATGCTTTTGAAGCTCGTTCCATTAATTCTGAAGAGCGAATTGGTTCGTTAATTACTGTATAATGATCGGCTTCTTTAGTTTGTGCTGCGGTAAGTAGTTTGAGCATATATTAACGTTAATTAACTGTATAATAGCAAATTCTGTGCTAAAGTTTTTAATACATAAGAGTTTTAGGTATATTTGATTTAAGATGAAATCAAACTCATTATTTAAGGGAAGTTTAACGACTATAATTTTAACGTTATTAGAACAAAACGATAAAATGTATGGCTATGAAATTACCCAAAAAGTAAAAGAAATAGCCAACAATTTAAAAATTACTGAAGGAGCATTATATCCAGCATTACATAAATTAGAAGGTGATGATTTACTTACTGTAAGCATTGAAAAGGTAGGAAACCGTAACAGAAAGTATTATTCATTAACGGAAAACGGTAAAGAAGAAACCGTTAATAAATTGAATAATCTTAAAGATTTTATTGAACAGATGCAATTAATTTTGAACACTAAATTAGCTACGCAATGAAAAAACACTTACAGAAGAACAGATTGCACAACTTTTTGATTTTACTAGGAAACATTATGTAGAATATTACGATGTGCAAGTAGAACTTGTTGACCATTTGGCAAGTTCAATTGAAACAGAATTAGAGCAAAATCAGAGCTCTAATTTTGATACAGCTTTGAGTAATATATTTAGTGGTTTTGGAATTTTTGGTTTTGGAGATATTATAGAACAAAAAGCCAAAGCTGTTTGGAAAAATCAATGGAAACTATGGTTTAAAATATTTAAAAGTCAATTTAAATTTCCAGCATTATTAACTGGAATTTGTATTTGGATGAGTTTATTTATTCTTTTAACATTTTTTAATCCTTTTGCTGTTAGCTTAACGGCCTCTATTTCTCTGTTTGTTTTAAGTTTGTTTTATTTAGTAAATGAAAATAGAATCTTAAAAAAGTCTATGACTAAAAAGTTAATATTAATTTCTCATAGACATACTTATATTTCATTTAGCTATGTACCATTATATTTAATGCAGTTTGCTGGAGATTGGATTGCTTCTTAAAATCATGTACTTACAGCGTCTATATTTACTTTATTAGCACTATTAATTTTATCTTACAGAACAACTTCAAGAAAGATATTTGAAGAAGCAGAAGAGTTATATCCTGAAGCTTTTAAAAATTATGTTATAAATTAAAACATAAAAAATATTAATATTGTGAATACTTAAAAATCAATTAATAATCTCCCAAATATGAAAAAAATAATACCTGCCTTGATCATTTGTTTTTTTATTATAAACGGTTGTAAGGTGCAAAATGAGAGTAGTAAATGGTTTCAAAAACAACCTATTTCTACAGGGTTAAAACCACAAGTTTCTCATTTAACAGATCAAAAAGAATTTGAAAAACAATACCAAACAAATAAAGCAGTTTGGGATAAATCTTTTGAGTTTATGAAAAATAACGATTTAGAAAAAATGGCGCCAGGCAAATATCCAATTGATGGCGAAAATGCATTCGCAAGTATTACAGAAATAGTTGATAAACCCTTCGAAAAAACAAATTGGGAATCTCATAAAAAATATATCGATTTACAATATATTATCTCTGGATCGGAAAAAATTGGTTTAGCACCATCTGCAACTGCTACAATTACTAATCCTTATAATTCAGAAAAAGATGTTGCCAATTATAAAATTGATGATGGTATTTTTGATATAGCTACTCCTAAAGTATTTTATCTGTTTTTCCCAGAAAATGCCCACAGACCTAATATTATGGTGAACGAGGAAAAAGTGAAGAAACTTGTCATAAAAATTAGGGTAGTAGAATAGATCTAATTCAATGATTTTTTAAGGAAGATTTTTTATAGGTTATTTTAACATTTCCTACACCTTCTTTATCTATATTAATTTTATGCGCCGCTTTTTTAGAGAGATCTATAATTCTACCAGCTACAAAAGGTCCTCTATCGTTAATCTTCACTTTTACAGTTTTTCCATTACTTAAATTAGTAACCTTCACTTTTGTGCCAAAAGGTAAGGTTTTATGTGCTGCTGTGAGTTTTGAATTTCTAAACTTTTCCCCTGAAGCAGTTTTTTTACCGTTAAATTTATCGGCATAATAAGAAGCTTTTCCTGTTTGAGATATTTTAGAAGAGCATGAAATTAATAAAATCGATACTAGAAATATCAAACATTTACTCATTCTCAAATTTGCTAAAATTGCCGATAATTTCAAAACCAATTGATTACTAAGCCATTTCAAATATAGCTTCTTTAAGCTCAAACGCTTCTGCTAATAATCGGTAAGATTTAAATCGATCTTCTTTAGTTTCTGTAAAAGTAGACATCAAAATTTCTTCAGTATCAAAATCCTGAGCGATTTGATTTAATTTCACTACCATTTCTTTAGGATTGCCAACTGCCATTCTTTGCCTGTTATACAAAACCCTTTGCCATTCTTGATCATCATATTCTTCATCCTTAATATCATCATAGGAATAAATAGCATTAAACTGTCCTCTCTCAAAACTCAATAAACGATAATCCATCAAAGCTTGAGTTCTTTTCACCTTTTCCTCATCATCAGAACAAAAAGCAAAAATCCCCACACTGGTTTGTGGTTCACCCAACTCATTAGAAGGTCTAAATTTTTCTTTATAATTTTTAATAGCTGCTGCTGCTCCTACAGGATTTATAAATTGTGCAAAAGAAAGAGACATCCCAAAATGAGCTGCTATCAATGCACTTTCACCGCTTGATGTTAAAATCCAAAGATTAGGAGCTGTTTCAATAATAGGAATCGCTTTCACATTAGATTCTCTAATACCTTCTAGCGGTTCATCATTGAGTAAACTTTTTAAATCTCTTAATTGCTGAATATAATTTTGGGGATTAAAATCATTTGATGGATTTAATAAATGTGCTGTTAATCTATCTCCTCCTGGCGCTCTTCCCATTCCCAAATCTACTCTGCCAGGATAAAGTGCTTCTAAAACCCTAAAGTTTTCTGCAACCCTAAGTGTGCTATGGTTGGGCATCATCATTCCGCCAGAACCTAAATTTATTCTTTTAGTTTCTGCTCCTAAACGGGCAATCATAATTTCTGGAGATCCAGTTGCTAATGTTTTTGAGTTATGATGTTCACTTAGCCAATATCGGGTGTAACCCAACTCATCGGCTAGTTTTGCTAATGCTATAGTTTCTTGTAAAGATTCTTGAGCATTGCTTCCTTTACGGATTGGCGTTTGATCAAGAACACTAAGTTTTATGTTTTTCATTTCATTTAATATAACTAGTATAAAAGAGAAACGTTGTTTATCTGTTTATTTCTGACTATTAAATGACCACCATAATTTCTTTGAATTTATAATAAGTAGTTAGTTTTAGACTTCTTCGGTTTTTAATTGTTTTTTTCTGTAGTAATTCTTGATATAGATCATCATTGGCATAATGAGAATAAGCATTGGTCGGCCTAAACCTTTCAAATTAATATCAACCACCATGCAAATTAAGAATACGATGAAAACCACTAATGTTTTGGCTCTAAAAAATTCATATAAATAAGGCGTTTTAGTGAGATCTGATATTTTATTTTTTGAATGTGCGATATGTTTTAAAAGGAAAAAATTTAATAAACCAACTGCTATTAAATTTAAAAAGTAAAAAACTGTAGAAACAGTTTCTCCATAGTTTTCACTACTAAATGCCGAGCTAAATGGTAAACACACTATCAAGAAAAGAAACATAAGATTTAATGTGATTAATTTCTCATCATAATTAACTAAATAACCAAAAATACGATGATGTGATCGCCAATAAATACCTATGACAGAAAAACTCACTATAAAGCCAACAAACTTCGGAATCAATGGAAGTAAGCTCATCCATCGCCTAGAATAGTGTTCTAATTCTGGTGGCTTTATTTCTATAATTAATAGTGTAATTGCTATTGCAAACACTGCATCAGTAAACAGAATAATTCTTTCTAACTGAAAATCTTTTTTTGATTCATGAAGCTCTGGAATGTGCATATTTTCTAAATTTTAATAAAAATATAAAAAATCATAAAAAAACCGCTCCAAAAAGGAAGCGGCTTTGCGAATATTATTAATTAATCTAAAACTATTATTTAGCCCTATTCTTAAAATATTTAAAATCTTTACCAATAAATTTGGCTGTTTTACCTAATTCTTCTTCAATACGCAATAGCTGATTATACTTTGCAATCCTATCAGAACGTGACGCAGAACCAGTTTTTATTTGCCCACAGTTTAAAGCAACTGCTAAATCTGCAATAGTTACATCTTCTGTTTCGCCAGATCTGTGCGACATTACTGAGGTGTAATTAGCTTGTTGAGCCATCGCAACCGCGTTGATAGTTTCCGTTAAAGAACCAATTTGGTTTACTTTAACCAAAATAGAATTCGCTGTATCGTTGTCAATACCTTGTTTCAATTTTTTAACGTTGGTTACAAAAAGATCATCACCAACCAACTGAACCCTATCACCTAATCTTTCTGTTAATAATTTCCAACCGTCCCAATCGTTTTCATCCATCCCATCCTCAATAGAAATGATTGGATATTTATCAGCTAATGAGGCTAAATAATCTACTTGTTCTGCACTTGTACGTTTCGCTCCATTAGGACCTTCAAATTTAGAATAATCATAAATTCCATCTTTGTAAAACTCTGAAGAAGCACAATCAAATGCTAAGCAAATATCAACACCAGGCTTATAACCTGCTCTCTCAATTGCTTTCATAATAGTTTCTACACCATCTTCTGTACCATCAAAAGTTGGCGCAAAACCTCCTTCATCACCAACAGCGGTAGAAAGACCTCTATCATGCAATATCGCTTTTAAATTATGGAAAACTTCTGTTCCCCAACGTAAAGCTTCAGAAAAAGAAGAAGCCCCAACTGGCATAATCATAAATTCCTGGAAAGCGATAGGCGCATCAGAATGCGAACCACCGTTTACAATATTCATCATTGGGATTGGTAAAGTATTAGCATTTACACCACCAATATAACGGTATAAAGGCTGACGGCTTTCTTGTGCTGCTGCTTTAGCAACCGCTAAAGAAACCCCTAAAATTGCGTTACCAGAACAATGCCGCCAGTCCGGGCCGGCCCAGCCGCCGCTGGAACCCCGGTTGCAAAAACGCTACCAGCAACTCGTGCAGGAACACTTGCAAATCAGCCA
>JBBRYE010000041.1:0-26424 GCA_038237895.1 Sphingobacteriales bacterium
ATTAGTTTAAAAACTAAGAAACCGATAATAAAAATTACAAAAATAACGATGAACATACCAACATAAATACCACCCTTAAAGATACCTTCTACCAGAGAGCAGCTACTTAAAAACATGGTTATTAATGCAAAAAAACTTAAAAGTGTGTATTTTTTCATGACTTATAAATTAAAAAAGCGGAAAGATATATTTCTTTCCGCTTTAAACGATTTAAAATTATGCCAAAATTATTTTGCAGCAGCAAAATGTTTTGAGACTTCATCCCAATTAATAGCATTAAAAAAAGCAGCGATATAATCAGGGCGTTTATTTTGATATTTTAAATAATACGCATGTTCCCAAACATCCATTCCTAAAATTGGAGTTCCCTTTACTTCTGCAATATCCATTAAAGGATTATCTTGATTAGGGGTTGATGTTACTGCTAGTTTTCCATCGGCACCAACTATTAACCAAGCCCAACCAGAACCAAAACGAGTAGCACCAGCCTTAGAGAATTCTTCTTTAAATTTATCAAAAGAACCAAAAGCATTATCAATTGCCGTTGCTAATTCTCCAGAAGGATTTCCGGCGCCGTTTGGCCCCATTACTGTCCAAAATAATGAATGATTATAGTGACCACCGCCATTATTTCTGACCGCAACAGGGTGTTTTGAAATGTTTTTACAAATATCTTCGATTGATCCAACATCACCTTTACCTTCTAATGCAGCGTTTAGGTTGTTTACGTAAGCAGCGTGATGCTTATCGTGGTGGATTTCCATTGTTTGTTGATCAATGTTTGGTTCTAATGCGTCTGATGCGTATGGTAACGCAGGTAATTCAAAAGCCATAATATGTTTTATTTAAAGTTAAGTAATAATTCTTTTTAAAGGTAAGCAGCAAAACTCGCTTTTTGTTCAACTTAATGTTAAGATTTGTCTCTTTTATTTAAAAAAAACTTTTTAACAATGCTACTACATTCAATCTCAAGAATGTTGCCAATCAATTCTGTTTTAGGATGTAAGATATTTTTTGAATGCTTTTGGAAGCCTCTTTGTGGATCTGATGCGCCATATACAATTCGGCTTATTTGTGTCCAAAAGGCAGCGCCGGCACACATTACACAGGGTTCTAAGGTTACATATAAGGTACAATCTGTTAAATATTTAGCGCCAATATAATTTGCCGCGGCTGTAAAAGCTTGCATTTCTGCATGAGCGGTTACATCATTTAATCTTTGAGTGAGGTTATGGCCTTTTCCAATTATTTTTCCTTTTGATACTATGATTGCCCCTACAGGAATTTCATCTGCTTCTAAAGCCAATTGTGCTTCTTTTAAAGCTTCATTCATAAAAAATTCATCAGGATTGACGAACGGCTGATCTGTAAAACTATAATATTTCATTGTTGATGTAAAGGTAAATAATTTGTTTTAATCTTAATTTTTGGGGTTTTAGGATTGGCAAGATTTTTAAAATAATTGTCGGAATCTTGATTTATAAGATTTTAGGATAAAAGGGATTTTAAAAGCTGTTTTCCGACGTTAGGTTTAACATTAAGGAATTAAGAAATATTAAGGCATTTGCTCTTTGTTAATTTTGGAGAACCTAAGTTAAATAAACGGGGTGGGAGCAATTGTTTGAGCTCTTTTTAATGATTTTTTTCATTAAAAAAGCGAGTGCGGACGACCCGACTGTCGGAAATTAGATGAATGAACTTTGCTTTTTCAAAAAAGAGAAATTACAATAAATTTTTAAAACAGGAGTTTTTAAAAATTAACCATTAAAATTAAAATTATGAAAAAGGTAATATTAATTGTTGCGTTAATTGCAATGAGTTCTGTTGGAGCTTTTGCGCAGTTTAGTTTAGGATTAAAAGCTGGATTAAATTATAATACCATAAAGGCTCAAAATAACGAATTTGAAGAATCTGGAGTTTTGGGTTACCAAGTTGGTGCGTGGGCCAGAGTTGGAAATAAGTTTTATTTACAGCCTGAAGCTTACATTGGTTCAAAAGGTTCTGATTTAACAATAAAAATAAACTCGGGAACCGGAACAGCAACCACAGAAAAAAAGCAAAAGTTTACCACTTTGGATGTACCGCTATTGCTTGGAACTAAATTTGGGCTAGACAAACTAAATTTTAGAATTATGGCTGGACCATCTTTACAATTTAATTTAGATGATAACAGCAGCGCTTTTGCACAGGCAACAAACCCTGATTTTTATAAGTACAGAGATTTTGTAACTAATGGACAAGTTGGAGCGGGTGTAGATGTGGGGAATTTTTCTGTTGATTTAAGGTACGAAACAAGTTTACAAGACATCAATAAAAATGATGGTCAGCGACAAAGCCTGTTACATTTAAGTTTAGGATTTAAACTGTTTTAAATAATAAAGCCCAAGGTGTTCAAATCTTGGGCTTTGCTATTATTTAGGAAAACTCTAATTTTTGTTATTTGCACTCCGCTAACAGCGAAGCATTTCTTTCTACTCCCCAGTTTGGCATCATTGGGTTTGATGTTTTGAAAGCATCAAACTTTGCAGCAGCTTCTGTAAATTTTGCTTTAGCTGCGGTTTTTCCACCCCCAAAAGCTTCTGGAGTGTAAAATGTGTTTTGGGCAAGAATAAAATATGGACGTGGGTTTGCAGGATTTAATGCTTTTGCAGTCTCTAAATCTGTAATTGCAGCACCCATTCCGCTTTGCATCCTGGCCATTGGATTCACGTAAATTTTCATGAATTTAATGTAGCCTTTCATTGCAAAAATTTCACTTTCTTTAGGGTTTATTGCTGCTGCTTTATCAATTAATTCTTGTGCTTTATCCATTGCTGCATCTTTTTCATCGGTATTTGTTAAAGTTGTGTTATTGATGAGTTGTGTGTAAGCGGCATAGTAAAAAGGCAGCCACTCTGTTTTTACTTGGGTCCCAATTCTTTCAAATTGATTTGATGCGGCTACATAATCTGCACTGGTTTTAGCTTCCGAAAACATTTTTAATCCTGATTGCATTGCGCCAATATATTTAGCGTCTTGTGCTTTTAATGTTGTTCCTGTTAAAAGGATAAATACAATTGCGATGATGTTTTTGATGTTCTTTTTCATGATTTTATTATTTAAGTTGTTAGTTTGTTTGATTTTTAGTTTGTTAGTTTGTTAGACTTTTTAGGATGTTAATTGGGCTATTGACCATGAACCATCATCAATTCTTATAAGTATTATCGCCTATAGTGATGAACATGCCTAAAAAGATATTTCTTAATGCTGGCGGCTGTACACTTTCTCTAAACTGTCCATCATTAGAATAATGATAGCCGTAAACATTTTTAAAGCCCGGCAAGTTGCTTACTGAAGCGTAAATCACAGTGTATTTTCCAAAAACGCTGGTTAAATAACTTACGTTGATGCTCAAGTTTTGATATGGCTTTGTTTTATCGCTCATAAATTCTGTAGCGTTTGGATTGTAAAACGGACGACCAGAAGCAACGCTGTAAGTTGCGCCAACATAAGATTTTAACTTGCTGAAGAATTGTTTGTAAACGATGTTTAAACTGTGCTTTGCGCCAAATTCTGGAGTAACTGCGCTTGGATAATTACTGAAATCCCTTTTGGTGTCCAGGTAAGAATATGAAATCCAATAGTCTACCCCATTAAAAGTTTTTTTATCTCTCCAAAACAAATCAATTCCTTTTGCATATCCGTAACCATTATTATTTAAGTTAGGAGCTGATTTTACTAAATCATTGTATTTTTTGTAGTACGCTTCAATTCTGAAAGTTTGTCCATCTTTCATTTTTTGAAAATTGGCCATATAATGCGTTGCATTTTGGAAATCTAAATTGCTGGTTTGCACTAAGTATTGATCATCTGGATTTTGAAAAAACTCACCATAAGCAAAAGAAACCTGACTGCCTTTTCCTGTTTTGTAAGCTAAAGAAACACGCGGTGCAAAGTTGTTTTGATTCAGATATGAAGAATGTTCGGCTCTTAATCCAATTCTTGCCACTAAATCGTTAGAAAGAAAAATATCACTTTCTGCATAAGCAGATGTCAATTTATCATTATATGATCGGCTTAAACCATTCCAAGATTCATCTCTATGGCTGCTCAAAAAATCGCTTCCAAATTTAATGGTTGATAATTGTCCGATGTATTTTGTTACTGTAGCTTTTGCTTGAATTAAACGGTCTGTTCTGCCATAATTGTTGATAGCTTGTTCGCCATCATCGCTATTATTACTTGCGGAAAAACCACAGTTAATTTTCCAATCGTTGCCAATATAATCTTGATAGCTTAGGTTGGTATACAGGTTTTTATTATCGTTGCTAAAAAAACTTTTGGCTTGTGTATTCAAATCGTTAGTGTTTAAGCTCACATCAGATTTTGAATACTCTGTATAAGATTTTAACATCCCTGTTTTAGCTACCTTCAATTTATAGGTAACTGTTCCCCCTGCAGAAGTTGGCTCGTGGTTCCAGTCCGTAGCTTGTTTAAGTACAGAGAAAGCGGGTTTTAGATTGATATAGCTTCCGCCAAAACTTAAAGCCGAGTTTTTGAAACGAATGGTTTGATCTAAACCCGCACCAACCGTCATTAAAGAAATATCAGTAGTTGTTTTTTCTGGTAAATCTTTGCTTTCTAAAATAAGTGCTGATGATAAAGCCTGACCATAAACTGCAGAATATCCGCCTGCCGAAAAGGTTGTTCCTTTAAACATAAAAGGACTAAATCTGCCACGAGACGCAATATCTGGTAACTGAGTATTGAAAGGGTTTTTTACCAGAAGTCCATCAAAATAGGTGTTAGTTTCTGTTGCTGCACCACCTCTTACAAATAAACCACTTTCGGCAGCCGCAGGTTGTGTGCCAGGTAAAGTTTGTAAAGCGGCATACACATCAGCAACTGCACCTGCCGTTGTTGCAACATCTAAAGAACTTAAAACCACCCCTTTTTTAGAATCGCTGGCCTCAAAAGAACCAGCTGTGATGGTTACAGCGTTTAACGCATTCAGTTTTTCTTTTAAAACTAAATTTAGGTTTAAAGGTGTTCCTGATAAAACTATTTTAACGCTATCCATCCCGAATCCAACTGCAGAAAACAAAACTATTTTTTCTCCGCTTTCGCTAGATTTAAAGCTAAATTTTCCTAAACTATCAGTACTTGTACCATCATAAGAATCTTTAATAGAAATGCTTGCGCCAATAACAGGTTTTGCTTTAGCATCTTTAACACTTCCGATAATTAAAGTTTGGGCCTGGCTTTCGCCGATGATTAAAAGAAGAATTAAAAAGATTAAAATAGTTTTCATATCGTTTTGTTTAACGATATAAAGGTGTGGGTTTAAGGGGGATTAATTAAGGGTTTTAAGATGGATGGAATGAATTGCATGATGAAAGGTTAAATTTTTAGGATAGAGTTTAAGTTTAACGCTTTGAGCATAAGTTTTATACAGGTTAATATTTAACCATTATTAGATTTTTAAATTTCATACTGCAAAATTGTCAGTTAAAAAGCGATTTAATGACTTTTTAAAAGAACTCAATTTTAAGTTTTAACACTGTTTTATTTTTATAATGGATAGAATTACAGCAATTTAGAATCATGTTTTAATTATTATTAAACTATCTAAGTAAAATTTCTGTCGTAAATTTTTGAAAGGAATACTTTTTGATTATCATTATAAAAAATATATAAAAAATGGGATTAATCTTATTTGGAGCCGTTTTTCTAATTTCGTTCTTAGTTCAATGGCGTTTTAAAAGTAAATTTAAAAAGTATTCAGAAATCGCGTTATATTCTGGTTTAAGCGGAGCTGAGGTAGCAAAAAAAATGTTATCAGATAATGGTATTTACGATGTTGAAATCATTTCTGTAGACGGACAATTATCTGATCATTACAACCCAGATAATAGAACTGTAAATTTATCTCCAGATGTTTATCATGGAAGAAGTATTGCTGCTGCAGCTGTTTCTGCACATGAATGCGGACATGCCGTACAACACGCTAAAGCATATTCTTGGTTGCAATTTAGATCTTCAATGGTGCCAGTTGTAAATGTTTCTAGTAAAATTATTCAATGGACATTGATGATAGGTTTTATGTTGATGATTTTTAGTGGGAATCCAATTGTATTAGCTGTTGGTGTGGGTGCATTGGCAATTGTTACCATATTTAGTTTCATTACTTTGCCTGTAGAATTTGATGCAAGCAGAAGGGCATTAGCTTGGTTGCAAACAGAAAAAGGAATTATGCAAACTAGCATAGAAAACGACCAAGCAAAAGATGCTTTATGGTGGGCCGCCATGACTTACGTAGTTGCTGCATTATCATCATTAGCTACATTGGTTTATTATGCTTCTATGTTATTAGGAAGAAGAAATTAAGATTTAAAAGCTTTTAAATAAAAAATGCCCAATCTATAAATTACAGGTTGGGCGTTTTTTAGTATACTGAATTAATTCTTAGCAGTGATTAAGGCTTGCTAATCATTTGCTTTGAAAGTTTGTACCTTAATGCTCCTTGTATGTATTCATATTGCTTATCAGTTTGATAATATCCCGCTAAATCAAACCTTTTAAAATCCCATCCTGCACCAATCCTAAATCCTGTTAAATTTGTTTCCCTTAGTAAAGCCCGCTCTCTTCGTTTTTCAAATTCAGAGCTAGTATTATTGGTTGGTGGAAAATAAGTTTTTTTCGATAATAAAAACGCTTGGTTAATGCCTGGCTCTATAAAAAATCCAGATTTTTTAAACGGTTGAATTAAAATACTAAGAGGAATGTCCAAATAATTTTTTTTGATGAAAAAACGAGATTGTAAAGCATTTTTAGTGGCATCTTGTTGATAATAACCTTTTCGATTGAACACAACATCAATATTTGCTATTAATCTTTTACTTTTTAATAAGGGATATTGGCAAAAAACCCCTAAGATAGCTCCAGATATTGCCCCGGTTTCACCATATAATGATGTTGTAATTTGATCATATTTATAAAAGGGGAATGGGTCATTAAATTCATATAATTTAGGATCTACATATTGCGCCCCTCCCTTTAAACCAAATGTAAATTTAGATTGTGCATTTAACATTGAGATTGAAAAAAAGCAGAATAAAATGGAGAAATTAAGTTTTTTCATGTTAGAAAGAAATTTAAAGAGTTGGTGTTAAGGTAACATGGTTAATGCCTAATCCTAATAAATATATAACATTGCTTTGTAAGCCCAAAGCAGCATTCTTACTGATATTATAGTTATATTGCAATTTTAGTGGGAAACCCCAATCAAATTCTTTTGGGTTTTTACCAGTAGTATAATAATCTGTTCCACTTATAAAAAAATTACCATTTTGATCTTGTGAAATACCGTAAACAGCCCTAGAGACGTAAAATTTATTCACTGCTAAACCCAATCCCACCTGCAAAGAAAATTTTTTCTTTTCCCAATATTTGTGGCTATAAACCAATTGATAATAAATTTCTCTGTGATCTTCATTTTGTCCCCAATATAATTCGGCTAAATCATTATATGCCCTTGGTTCTTTAATATAAGTAAAAGAAAAACTAACTTCATTTTTATCCTTCCATTTGGCAAACAACTCTTGGCTAAAACCAAAATCTGTATATACCTTGTGATTTTTTATATCATTTGCTCTGGGAAGAGGATTTCCATAAATACTAGTCTCTGAGCCAATGAGGCTTCCATCATCTTTTGGACTTAAAATATTCACATTCAATAAATCAAAATAAATACCCGTCCCACTTCTTACTCCAAATTTTATCTGAGCATTTAAATTACCAATGTATATAAAAAATGCAATAGTGATTAATAATTTTTTCATAAACTATATATTTAAAAGAGGCACTATTCTTAAACATAATGCCTCTTTGTTTTAAGATTAATTAGGAAAAAAATTACCTCCTTCGGTAACTAAAGTAACATTTGTGCCTTGGATACCCCAAGAACGCCAACCATTATAAATTCCAGGATCAATTCCAGGGTTTTTAATATTTCTATAATATCCATAAGTTGACCTAGGAATATTTTCTACTACATAGGGCTTAGACTTAGAAGTAACAGTATATTTCAAAGCGCTTGGAGTTGTAATTGTAACATCCTGCCCAAAAATTTTCGTTTTTATAGATAGGGTGGGTAATGATATATCTAGACTTGATCCCTGATCATATTCATAAATAACTAATGGTAAACTTGCATTCACTGGTTTCCACTCATTGCTGAATGATGCTCCAACGTAGATAGAAACATCATGATTTCTTTTCATTTCTTTAACCTTTTTCCTCCTAATTTTTGGAAGTTGAAAATATTCTTCGATAGATACGTTTGTAGTTAATAAATTACCATTTACATCAAAAGTTGGAGTCACTGATGGTCTAATTAATCTAATTTCAGAAGCACCATCAAATAATCCATCGGCTTGTTCTTCTAAATGAAATCTTCCAAAATAAACTCTACTCCCTTCAATTGGAGTTGGATTAATAAATGGAGGAGGGGTTGGATTTGGGTCGTTTTCTATTATGTCTGGTAGAAATTTAATTGGTATTCCTCCTGATAGCCCTGTAATTCTTTCTTCAAGCGGTGGACCATCATCAATAGTCACTAAAAAAGTAGGATGAGTATATGCATAATCATCATTAACTAAAACATCGTCCCAATCATTTTCATCATAATTCCAGACAATACCGTAATTTTCGTTAGCGTTATCTATAGGCGCAGAACTAACTGTATACCTTTCTAAGTAATTGATTTGATCAACATTATCCGTAAAATTTTCTGAATAAGGGAAATATAATTCTGCTCCATCTATTGTTAATAGATCATTTGTAAGCATTTCTACTTTCAAATTAGAAGCCTTATTTAGAGATTCAAATTTTTCGGCATTATTATATTTTTTTGCACTCGCAACTTGTTAATATCTTTCCTTAAAACGGGTTGCAATTGACGCATCCATTGTAAAGATTTTCTTCGTGTTAGAATTGTTACTTTCAGTTTTTATTTCCTCCGGTTTGGAAAAAAGTTCTTTAAAAGTTAAGGATTCCTCGTTTTTGGTGATACTTATCTTCTTGCCAACTTGTTGTTTAAGCTCGTTTAAAATGGATTTATCCTTAATAACTTCTGCAATAATCATTGCAGTTTGCTCTAATTTCAATTTGAGCAACTTTTCATCATCCGTTAAGGGCTTTTTTAATATTTTCGAAACTTCCAACGTCGGGGTAGTAACATCTTTTCTACAGGCGTTAAATATAAGCGCACCTGTTAATAAACTCAATGTGAGTAATTTTAATTTCATTTTTTTTAAAGGGATTAAGTGAATAAATATTTTATGAACGTTCACTACAATTTTATGTAACATTTTTTCTGTTAAGAAAAATAATCGACGCTATAAATTTTTTATTTTTTAAATTAAAATATTGTCTTCATTTATTAATTAATAACGCTTTTTTTCTTATAAAATTAACTAGGTAATAATTAATCAGCTCATTAATGTTTTTGTATTAGTTAAATAAAAAAAACGCCAACTCTTTAAAAGTTGGCGTTTTCTATATAGCAAATTAAAACTAAATTCTATACTGAAAAGCTGGTGCCGCAACCGCAGGTACTCGCAGCATTTGGATTGTTAAAAACAAAACCACGGGCATTTAAACCATCTTGAAAATCAACCTGCATTCCGGCCAAATATAAACCATGCGCTTTATGCATAAAAACACGGATGCCGTCAATATCGTATTCACTATCACCTTCTTTTTCCTGGTCAAATCCTAAAATATAATTCATTCCAGAACAACCACCTCCTTCAACACCTAAACGTAAACCAAAATCTGATCCCAACTCTTGTTGTGACATTAATTTTTTCACTTCTTTTTTTGCACCTTCGGTTAAGCTTACTGGTGCTGCTGTTTCTACTGCTGTGCTCATAAATCAATAAATTAATTATACAAATATACGGTAAAATGTAGATTTTTGTTTTTTACCCAAATTTATTACCCTTAACTTACATTAAAAATCAATGGATATTACCGCTTTTTTTGTCGATGTTTTAAAATATACCCTTTCTGGATTATTTGTGTTTTTTGCCGCCTATTTTCTTCTTAAAAATCATTTCGATACCTACTACGATTTAAAGGAACTAGAGTATAAAAAAATGGTAGTAAAAGATATTTTGCCTTTAAAATTACAAGCTTATGAAAGGATGATTTTATTTGTAGAACGCGTAAACCCTACAAATTTAATGGTCCGTTTACATCAATCAGGGATGACAGCCAAGGAAATGCAAGGTTTAGTTATAAATGAAGTTAAAGCAGAGTATCAACACAATATTTCACAACAATTATACATCAGCCAAAATGCATGGAATATCATAAAAAGAGTTAAGGATGATACGATTGGACTAATTAACCATTCGGCAAATATTTTACCTGCAGAAACTTCTGCTGTTGAACTGAGTAAGTTGGTTTTTATTAAAATGGAAGAATTAGAAGAAAACCCTTACGACCTGGCTTTGTTGGTAATGAAAAACGATATTCAGGAAATCTAAAATAAAAATCATGTCTGCTAAAAAATTTGAAACTTCATCTGGAATTATAATAAAAGAAGTTTACAAAACTTGCAATCCAATGCAAGAATTACCCGCCGAATTTCCGTTTACCAGAGGCATTCAAAAAGATATGTATCGCGGTAAGTTATGGACCATGCGCCAATATGCAGGCTTTTCTACCGCCGCAGAATCTAATAGGCGCTACCATTATTTATTAAAGCAAGGCACAATGGGGCTTTCTGTTGCATTTGATTTGCCTACACAAATTGGTTATAATAGCGACCATGAAATGTCTGATGGTGAAGTGGGTAAAGTTGGTGTTGCCATAGATTCTTTAAAAGATATGGAGCAACTTTTTGAAGGAATAGAGTTAGAGAAAATTACTACTTCTATGACGATCAATGCAACCGCATCTACTTTGTTGGCTATGTACATTGCATTAGCGAAAAAGCAAGGTGCAGACTTATCAAAAATTTCAGGAACTATCCAGAATGATATTTTAAAAGAGTACGCTGCTAGAGGAACTTACATTTATCCTCCAAAAGCTTCTATGCGTTTAATTACAGATATTTTTGAGTTTTGTGCTAAAGAAGTCCCAAAATGGAATACCATTTCAATTTCAGGTTATCATATTAGGGAAGCTGGTTCTACAGCCGTTCAAGAGCTGGCTTTTACTTTGGCTAACGGGAAAGCTTACTTAAAAGCAGCGCTAGAAAAAGGTTTAGACATTAATATTTTCGCAAAGCGATTATCTTTCTTTTTTAATTGCCACAATAATTTTTTTGAGGAGATAGCAAAATTTAGGGCAGCAAGGCGGATGTGGGCAAAAATCACAAAAGAATTGGGCGCAACGGATGAAAGGGCACAGCAATTAAGATTTCATACACAAACTGGCGGATCAACATTAACAGCACAGCAACCTATAAATAATATTGTAAGGGTTACCAACCAGGCAATGGCTGCGGTTTTAGGTGGAACGCAATCTTTACACACCAATGGTTACGACGAGGCGCTTTCATTACCAACAGAAGAAGCGGCTTCTATCGCTTTAAGAACGCAACAATTAATTGCTTATGAAAGTGGGGTTACACAAACTGTTGATCCATTAGCGGGTTCTTTTTTTGTTGAATCTTTAACAGATGAGATGGAGATTGCAGCTAATATTTACATCGATAAAATTGATGCTTTGGGAGGTTCTGTAAATGCGATTGAGCAAGGTTATATCCAAAATGAAATTGCCGCTGCCGCTTATGAATACCAAATGGCGATAGAATCTGGAGAGCAAATTATTGTTGGCGTAAATAAATATACATCAGCTGAAAAGGTTAATCCAGAAGTATTTAGAGTTGATGATAGCATCAGGCTTGAACAAACCCAAAAAATAAATAAGTTAAAAGCTGAAAGAAACAACAAAGAAGTTTCGTTAAAGCTAGACGCATTAAAAAATGCAGCAAAAGGTACTGAAAACTTAATGCCTTTTATTTTATCCGCAGTAGAAGAATATGCAACTTTGGGCGAAATTGCAGATGTGTTGAGAAATGTTTTTGGTGAGTATTAAGCAATCAGACGGAGCGGAGTTGAAGTTTAACCACAAAGCATACAAAGGAAAACACAAAGAAAACTGAGAAAAGAAAATTTTTAACCACGAAAGACGTAAAGTTTACCGGGTTGGGCGATAATTTTTCTGAATTTTAATGCGTTTTATTAAATAAATCATAGTTCAGAAATTTTTGCGTTAGGGATAGAAACGACAGCTTTTTTTGCCTTGAGGGCTTAGCAGATAGCAAAAAAACTATAGTGGATAGCCCGCCCGAACGCACAAAAAACCGAAAATAAAATAAATGCAAAAATTAAGGCTTATTACAGGAATAGCAACGTTGGCTTTGTTTGGGGCGTGTAGTCCAAAATTACAGTTAGCTAAAACCGAAAAACAACTTTATCCTATTAGTGCAGAAATGCCTAAAGACTCGGCAATATTGTCTTATTACCAACCCTATAAATTAAAACTTGATTCAATAATGAATGATGTTTTAGCCATATCAACCAAAGAAATAAAAAAAGGATCTCCCGAAGGCACTTTGAATAATTTTTTTGCCGATGCCATGTACGATAGCTCAAAAGATAAAGGAATTGAATTTGATATAGCTTATACAAATCTAGGAGGTTTAAGGATCTCACTTCCTGAGGGTAATATTTACAGGTACAAAATTTTTGAATTAATGCCTTTTGAAAACGTATTTACCACGGTAAAATTTAAGGGAGAAGATATGCAAAAATTCTTCGATTATATTGCCGAGGGAGGCGGAGATCCAATTTCTGGAGCTCGTTTTACTATTGATAATAAAAAAGCAATTGATATTAAAATTAACGGAAAACCATTTGATGTGACTAAGGATTATGTGGTGCTTACTTCAGATTATATGGCAAATGGCGGCGACGGCGGAGTGATTTTTAATAAAAACATAGAAAGAAAAGATTTAGATTATAAATTGAGAGATGCCATTTTAGACTATTTGGCTAAAATGAATAAAGAAGGTAAAAAACTTAATCCTGTATTAGATGGAAGAATCAAAATTAAATAGACGCAGGTTTTTAAAAACATCCGTTGGTGGCGCAGCATTATTGGCATTAGGTTTAAAATCTAATAATTTATTTGCCGCCGAAGAAACTACTAAACTCACCATTTTACACACTAACGATGTGCATAGCAGAATTGACGCTTTCCCAATGGACGGAAGTCGAAATGCCGGCAAGGGCGGAGTTGCTGCAAGAGCGGCATTAATTAATAAAATAAGAAGCGAAGAAAAGAATGTTTTGCTTTTAGATGCGGGTGATATTTTTCAGGGAACGCCCTATTTTAATTATTGGGGAGGCGAGCTAGAAATTAAGATGATGAGCATGATGAATTATGATGCTTCTATTATGGGAAATCATGATTTTGATAATGGTGTGGAGGGATTTGCGAAACAGCTAAAATTTGCAAATTTCCCCATTTTAAATGCCAACTATAATTTTACAGATACTGCAATGGAAGGTAAGGCAAAAGGCTATCAAATTTTTAAAAAAGCAGGATTGAAAATTGGTGTTTATGGTTTGGGAATTGAGCTTACAGGATTGGTAAATCCGCAGCAATATGGCAACACAAAATATTTAGAACCTATTGCAAAAGCTATTGAAATGGAGCGCTTTTTAAAACTTGACCAAAAATGCGATTTAGTAATTTGCCTTTCTCATTTAGGATATAAATATAAAGAAAACAAGGTTTCAGATATTCTATTAGCCCAAAACACTTATTATACCGATTTGATTATTGGTGGCCACACCCATACTTTTTTAAATGTGCCGGATAGCATAAAGAATAAAAACGGAAATGAAACTTTGGTAAACCAAGTTGGTTTTGCAGGAATAAATTTAGGAAGATTAGATTACGAGTTTAGCGCTATAAAAAACAAAAAAGTGTCTTATACTTCTGCTATTGAGGTAATTGATAATAATTTCAAAATATAGTTTTTTTAATCGATTTTTTTTTCAATCTTCGATGCTCGGAAATAGACATCCCCGTCAGGTTTCCATCGCATTTTAAATCAACATATTAGAAAATTAACATGGAAAAAACTTGTACCAATGTATGGGAGAACTGTCTTCAAATCATTAAGGATAACATCCCGACCCAAAGCTTTAAAACTTGGTTCGAGCCGATAATTCCTTTAAGATTAGAAGAAAGCGTATTAACCATTCAGGTACCTAGCTTATTTTTTTACGAGTGGCTAGAAGAACATTATGTAGGGCTTTTGAGAAAAACTGTTAAAAAACACCTTGGGGATAAAGGAAGATTAGAATACAATATTGTTGTAGAAAAATCATCATCACAAAAACCTTTTACCACTAATTTACCATCATCAGGCAACGGTGCAGAAGGGAAAAATCAATCTATTCCAATGCCAATTGCATTAAATAAAGACATTAAAAATCCTTTTGTAATTCCTGGATTAAAGAAATTACAGGTAGATCCGCAATTAAACCCAAATTATACTTTCGAGAATTTTATTGAAGGAGATTGCAACCGTTTGGCAAGATCTGCAGGTTATGCTGTTGGTGCAAAACCAGGTGGAACTTCTTTTAATCCTTTGATGATTTACGGAGGTGTTGGTTTAGGTAAGACGCATTTGGCGCAAGCCATTGGCAACGAGGTTAAGAAAACAATGCCAGACAAATTGGTTATCTATGTTTCTTGCGAGAAATTTTGCCAGCAATTTGTAGACTCATTAAAGAACAATACCATTAACGATTTTGTGAATTTTTACCAAGCAATGGATATCATTATTATGGATGATGTGCACAATTTTGCGGGTAAAGATAAAACACAGGATATCTTCTTCCATATTTTTAACCATTTGCACCAAAGCGGTAAACAATTGATTTTAACTTCAGATAAACCACCAAAAGATTTGGCCGGTTTAGAAGAGCGTTTATTATCAAGGTTTAAATGGGGATTATCTGCGGATCTTTCTGTCCCAGATATGGAAACCCGTATGGCAATTTTGAAAAAGAAAATGTACCAAGATGGTATAGAATTGCCAAATGATGTAATTGAATATGTTGCAAACAACATTGATAACAATGTTAGGGAACTAGAAGGAGCTATGGTTTCTTTGTTGGCACAATCAACCCTTAACAAGAAAGAGATTGATTTAGCGTTAGCTAAACAGATGTTAAAGAACTTTATCAAAAACACCAGCAAAGAAATCTCGATGGAATACATCCAAAAATTGGTGTGCGAGTATTTTGAAGTTCCGATAGAGATGGTAAAATCTAAGACTAGAAAAAGAGAAATTGTACAGGCTCGCCAAATTTCTATGTATCTTTCTAAGAGTCATACAAAAACATCTTTAAAAAGTATAGGAGCATTTTTTGGAGGAAGAGATCACTCAACCGTGATTTATGCTTGTCAAACGGTAGAAGATTTAATAGATACCGATAAAAAGTTTAAAGCTTACGTTCACGATATACAAAAGAAATTGAAAATGAGTTAATAAATAATTCATTTGGATGGAAATAAAAAAAGAGGTTTTTTTTTAACCCTCTTTTTTTATTTCTTAATTTTTTTGTTCTGTTATCGCTTCGGAGTCATTAGAGAACTTTCTATCCCAAACGGCTAATTGTCAAAATCAGATAATAGTATCAATAACTGTTTTTTTTTAATAATAGGCTGCGGTACTTTTACATAATATCCTGTGCCATCATAAGGTCTTTTTCTTGGATGGTTTTGGCAAGCAACCGAACAAGAGCCATCTAAAGCAACTCCACATTCACTACATTGAGTGAAATGTTTATTGCATTCTGGATTGGCGCAGTTAATCATCTTGGTAGTTGTTTTACCACAATTACCGCAACTTGAAACAACGGTTGGATTTATTTTATTCACATCAACGGCAAGTCTATTATCAAAAACATAGCATTTCCCGTCAAAATCTTTTCCATCTGCTTCTTTGCCGTATTTGATAATGCCACCATGAAGCTGATAAACATCTTTAAAACCCTCTTTTAAAAGCAAAGCTGATGCTTTTTCACATTTAATTCCGCCAGTGCAATAAGTCAATATTTTTTTGTCTTTATATTGAGCCAACTCATTAATCATTGCTGGAAATTCCCTAAAATTCTCAATATCTAAAGTAACCGCATTTTTAAATTTACCCATGCTGTGCTCATAATTAGACCGAACATCTAAAATAATCACATTGTTACGGTCTTTCATTTCAGCAAATTCTTTTGGCTCTAAATGTTTGCCGGTTTCTTCGGTTGGATTTATGTAAGTTGGGTCTTTAAGTCCAGAATAAACTATTTCAGATTTATAACGACAGTGTATTTTAATGAATGAGGGCTTATCCACCTCATCAATTTTAAACTCAGTTGAGTTAAAACGGCCATCTGCATAAATGTAATCCATATAGGCTTTACAAGCATCGGCTTTGCCAGAAACTGTACCGTTTATACCTTCATCGGCAATAATAATGCGACCTGATAAACCTAAAGATTTACAAAATTTGAGATGTTTTACTGTGTATTGCTCCCCATCCTGGATGTGGCTATAGCAATAATAAAGAAGTGTTTGGTATGCTTTCATAATTCATTGATACTGCTGCAAACAGTGTTAAATGAGCTACAAAGATATTAAAATTTTAAAGTTTTGAAAAGCAAGGTTTGGTGTTTCATAAGCTCCGATAGTCTGGCTTTCCCTACAAGTCATGGCTACGCTGTGGGCTTTTCGTCCAATCCAGTTTATTTAATTTGGGGCTTTGCTGTTATATGTGGTTTCGGTCTGTGAGGACACAGACCGAGGTGGAAAAAAGGTAAAGTTGATGTATCAAACATTCTAAGAAATGATTTTTAAATAACTTAGATTAAGCTATTTTTATTAGTTTAGAGAGAAAAATAAACTGAATGAAAAGCTTCGGAAAGACAATTAAAATTTTTCTTATAGATGGGGAACCGAATGGAAGAATGTCGTGTGAACTATCTAATTGGACAGGAAAAGCATTTAAAATACCTAGGAAAAAAATAAAAGATTCTTATGATAGAATAGAGCTTGAAAGCACAGGGATTTATATCTTGTTTGGAAAATCAAATCAATCAGAGAATAAAGAATTAGCATATATTGGTGAAGCTGAAGGTATTTATAAAAGATTAACACAGCATTTGTCTTTGAAAGATTTTTGGAATGAAGCATTAGTTTTTGTTAGTAAGGATGAAAATTTAAATAAAGCGCACATAAAATATCTTGAGAGTAGACTTCATGAAATTGCAATTAAAGTAAATCGATTTGATTTAGATAATGGAAATATACCGACAAAGCCAAACATTTCTGAATCTGATAAAGCAGAGATGGAAGAATTCATCGAAAATATTAAGTTGCTCGTGAACACTCTAGGGTTTAAAATATTTGAAGAATTATTAACAGAAAACGAATCTATAGAAGAAAGAAATAATAATAGTTTTTTTATACAAACATCTAAGGGCACAAATGCTCAAGGAAAGATGACGAATGAAGGGTTTGTTGTTTTAAAGAATTCTGAAATTGCTACCTCTTTGACCGTTTCTTATCCTACAAAGTTTATTTCATTTAGAGATAGCTTAATTCAAGATGGGATTATAGAATTCAAAGAATCAAAATTCAGATTTACGAAAGATTTTTTGTTTACAAGTCCATCAGCCGCGGCTACATTAGTAATGGGAAGAAGTGCTAATGGGCTAACAGAGTGGAAATTAGCAAATGGAAGGGTTCTAAAAGCGGTTGAGTTAGAAAAATAAATTCCACCTCGGTCTGTGTCCTCACAGACCGAAACCACCAAATCCATAATTAACCACCAAATGTTTTATATTTAATTATGAATATGTTCAGAGCACAAAGAAATTCAACTATGCTTCTCAATGAAGTTTACTTCTGGACAGCAACTATAAATGACTGGAAACATCTCTTAGCCAGTGATGAATTTAAAAATATCATTATCAACAGTTTAAAAGATTTAGTTTCAAGAGAGAAAATCATTGTTTATGCATTTGCCATTATGCCTAATCACATTCATATCATTTGGAAGATGAAAGCCTTAAATGGAAAAGAAATGCCTTATGCCAGTTTCAATAAATTTACTGCTCATCAATTTCAGAAACTCCTTAAACAAAACCAATCTGATTTTTTGAATCAATTTAAAGTTGAAGAACAAGAAAGAAAATATCGCTTTTGGCAAAGAGATGCACTAGCCATAATTATGGATTCTCGAGAGAAAGTGTTCCAAAAAATAGAATACATTCACAATAATCCATTACAAGAAAAGTGGAATTTAGCGAAAGAGCCAGCAGACTATAAATGGTCTTCTGCAAAATTTTATGAAACCGAGACTGATGATTTTCATTTTTTAACCCATATTTCAGAGGCGCTCTAGGTTTCGGTCTGTGGGGACACAGACCGAGGTGAAAAGTCCTCGCTACGCTGTGGGCTTTTCTTCCAATCCAGTTTATTTAATTTGGGGCTTTGCTGTTTTATGTGGTTTTGGTCTGTGGGGACACAGACCGAGGTGAGCGGACCAAAAAAAGCATTAATTTTCTAATTAACAAAAAACCAAAATAAATCCCTTCTCAAACATCAATTATAATTATATATTTGCGCCATCAATAAGGGGTGCCTTGTTTGTGTTATACGGAAATTTGATGCTAGCTCATTTATCCTCACAAATACAAAAACAGGCTGAGAACATACCCAATTTGAAAGTTAAAAGTTATACGTAATAAGTTAAAAACTTAAAACCTATCACTTAAAACTTTTAAATACACCTGATCCGGATAATGCCGGCGTAGGGAACTAGGTATAAGTTAAAATTTTACGAAGGTGGTAACCCCTATCGCCCGGTTGTTTAACTTTTAAAAAAATTAAATTGAAAAAATTTATTCTATCAGCAATGCTTGCTATTGTTTGTCCGCTATTTTTATTGGCGCAAAATAAACTGCAAGGAAAGGTTATGGATGCAGGAAGCAACCAACCTTTAATGGGCGCAACTCTAAGTCTAAAGTCAGTTGGCATAACCCAATCAAATTCTTTTGGAGATTATCAATTCAATAAAATCAAAAACGGAAACTACATTTTAACAGTAAGTTTTGTGGGTTATAAAACCCAAGAACTAAACTTGGTTATTAATAATAATCAAGAGCTTAATTTCAATTTAAAAAGAAGCGAATTTCTTACTGATGAAGTTATTGTAAACGCAACGAGAGCCGCAAATAACTCGGCCACCACATTTAAAAACCTGAGCAAAAATGACTTAGAAAAAAACAATTTTGGTCAGGATTTACCCTATTTATTAGATCAAACACCAAATGTAGTTACTTTTTCTGATGCTGGTGCTGGCGTTGGTTACACCGGAATAAGAATTCGCGGTTCTGACGCCACAAGAATCAATGTAACCGTTAACGGAATTCCTTATAACGATGCTGAAAGTCAGGGAACTTATTTTGTGGATTTACCCGATTTTGTTTCTTCTGTAGATAATATTCAAATTCAGCGAGGTGTGGGAACATCTACAAATGGAGCGGGGGCTTTTGGTGGAAGTATAAACGTACAAACCAACACTTTAAATGAGAAAGCTTACGCCGAGGTAAACACATCTGGTGGTTCTTATAACACTTTAAAAAACACAGTAAATCTGGGTTCGGGTTTAATAAATGGCAAATTTAGTTTTGACGGACGTTTATCAAGAATTGTATCAGATGGTTATATAGACAGAGCCTCATCAGAATTAAAGTCATATTTTTTATCAGGAGCATATTATGGTAAAACCAGTTTATTACGTTTTAATGTTTTCTCTGGAAAAGAAAAAACGTATCAGGCTTGGAACGGAATTCCAGAAAGTAAACTGACTACAGACCGTAGGTTTAACGAATTTACTTACGATGATCAAACAGATAATTATCAACAAGATCATTATCAATTAATATATTCTAAAAGCATCAATAGCCAACTTTCTTTTAATGGTGCTTTGCACTATACAAGAGGAAGCGGATATTATGAAGAATATAAGGCCGACCAAACACTTAGTGATTACAAAATCAACAATGTAATATTGGGTACAAATACCATCACCAATTCTGATTTAATTAGAAGACGTTGGTTGGCAAACGATTTTTATGGATTAACTTATTCATTACGCTATCAACCAACTACTAAATTTGATTTTACTTTAGGAGGAGCTTACAATGAATACAACGGAGATCATTACGGTGAAGTAATTTGGGCACAATTTGCATCTACCAGTAAAATTAGACAACGTTATTATTTTGATAACGGCTTTAAAACTGATTTCAATGTTTTTGGTAAAGCCACGGTTCAATTAGATAAATTCTCTCTTTTTGGCGATTTACAATACCGTAATATTGGTTATGACTTTTTAGGTTTTGATAGGAATAAAAACAATGTTGCCCAAAATGCGACTTTAAATTTCTTCAATCCTAAAGCGGGATTAACGTATCAAATTAATCCAGAAAGTAATTTTTATGCATCTTTTGCGGTTGCTAACAAAGAGCCAAACAGAGATGATTATACAGAATCAACTCCAAATAGCCGTCCAAGACCAGAACGTTTAAACGATGTTGAAGCTGGTTACAGAATAAAAAAACCAACTTTTAACATTGGGGCAAATATTTATTCTATGACTTATAAAGATCAATTGGTTTTAACCGGACAAATAAACGATGTAGGCTCTTATGTGCGTTCTAATGTTGCTGATAGCTACAGAAACGGAATTGAATTAGACGCAACTTTTGCGGTTTTACCAAAACTAAGCTGGGGAGTAAACGCGGCTTTTAGTCAAAACAAAGTGAAAAAATTTGAAGAATTTATAGATGATTACGACAATGGAGGGCAGTTTAGTTACACTTACAGCAAAACAGATTTAGCTTTTTCGCCAAATTTTGTTGGTGGAAGTACAATTTCATTTAAACCTACAAAAGCATCTGAAATTGCTTTATTGAGTAAATATGTTGGCAAACAATTTTTAGATAACACCTCTAATAATAGCAGGAAGTTAGATGCTTTTTTTGTGAATAACCTTCGTTTAAGTTATGATTTTAAACTAAAGAATGTAAAAAGCATTGGTGTTGGTTTATTGGTTAATAATATTTTTAATGAACTTTATGAAAGCAATGGATATACATTTAGTTATATCGCTGGAGGTTTAACTACTGAAAATTATTATTATCCGCAAGCAGAGACTAACTTTTTAGTATCCTTAAATGTGAAGTTTTAGTTAAGCTGATTTGGGTTTTATCATTATTAAAAAAATTAGGGGATTTTGATGTGATACGCTTCATGTCCCTTAATTTCTTAATGTTTAATTTTTACAACCATTAAGGCATTAAGAAAAAATAAGGTTTTAAGTGACGATAGTAATTAAGGTTTAATCAAAATTTTTTAAAAGGCTTACGATATTAAAATCGTGAGCCTTTTTTTATAGCATGTTAATTTTAATAAACCCTACAAAGCAAACCCTTCAAATACTCCCCTTCAGGGAAAGAAATCCTAACGGGATGATCTGCTGGTTGATGAAATTGATGAATGATTTGAACTTCTTTGCCGGCATCTAAAGCCGCCCAGGCAATAATTTGTTTAAAGGTTTCCATATCAACAGCACCAGAACAGCTAAAAGTTGCTAGTAAACCACCACTTTCTAAAATCTGCATACCTAAGCGATTCAAGTCTTTATATGCTCTCGCCGCTCGGTCTAAAGCCGAACGTGATGGAGCGTATTTTGGAGGATCTAAAATCACCACATCAAATTTTTGATTTTCTTCTTTAAACAAACGAAGCTGCTTATTTACATCGCTTTGAATTGGAGTAACCTTAAATGGATCGAAGCCATTTAGAGCAATATTTTTTCTTAAAGTTTCTATGGCTAAAGCCGAGCTATCTACAGCAACTAGTTTTTTTGCATGGCTAGCTAAAGCATTTAAAGTAAAACCTCCGCTATAACAAAAGCAATCTAATACCGATTTATCTTTAACAAAATCAGCTAAAAGCTTGCGATTTTCTCTTTGATCACAGTAAAAACCAGATTTTTGTCCCTCAACAATATTGATATGATATTTGATGCCATTTTCTATTACTTCTACAAAATCTGGAGGAAGCTCTCCCCAAAGTAAACCATCCGTTTCCGGTAAATCATCATGAGCCCTTGCGGTTGCATCGCCCTTATCAAAAATCCCTTTTGTACCAGTTAGTTTTTGCAGTTCATCAATAATTATGGACTTCATGTTTTCCACACCGCTTGTCAATATTTGTACAGCTAAATAATCGCCGTATTTATCAACTATTAAACCAGGTAGGTAATCAGATTCGCTAAAAATCAAACGGCAAGTGTTATTATTGATAGTTAAAATATCCTTTCTTGCCTCAACTGCTTTTTTTATTTTTTTACGCCACCAATCTTCATTAGGGATTTCCGCTTCATTAAAGCTTAATAACCTTACAGCAACTCTAGAAGCATCATTAAAATAACCATAAGCCAAAAACTCTTGTTTCTGAGAAAGCACCTTTACTAATTCACCATTTTTTGGTTTTTCTTTTATCGCTTGCAAAGCACCAGAAAAAACCCAGGGATGTTGGTGTAAAACCGCTTTTTCTTTGCCTTTATTTAATAATACAGAAATCATAAGGGCAAATGTAAATAAACTGTGGGCAGATTTAATTTTTACATAACGTTTATGTGCTGTTAAAATAATATTAAGCATCTAACTTTGTTTCATTAAATAAAATTTATGAAAAAAATTTTTATCTCTTTATTAATACTGTTTTCTGCTACAGCTTTTACAAAGGCACAAACGCCTACCAACAATCTTGAGGCTAAAAAGATTTTATTACCAAACGGTTGGTCTTTAAGCCCGGCAGGGAATTCATTGCGGCTAGGAGATTTACCTCTAAACATTCAACAATCTCATAATCATCAGTTTTTGGCGTTAACTAATAATGGACAAAGCACCCAAAGTATTCAGCTTATTGATGCAAAAAGCGATAAAATCTTGGATGAGAAACCTTTAAAAACAGCGTGGTATGGATTACAGTTTAGTGAAAACGATAAAAAACTTTACGTAAGCGGAGGAAATGAAAATATCATTTTGATTTACCCAATTGTTAAACAAAAAATTGGCGATGCAGATACCATAACACTTGGAAAAAAATGGCCTAATAAAATAAGCCCTACCGGGATTGCTGTGGATGATAGCCAAGGCGTTTTGTATACTGTGACTAAAGAAAATAATAGTATGTACGTTATAAATTTAAAAACTAATAAAATCATTAAACAATATCCATTAAGCGCAGAGGCTTATTCATGTATGCTTTCGCCTGATAAAAAAACGCTTTATATTTCTTTATGGGGAGGAAATAAGATTGCATTTTATGATGTTACACAGCAAAAAATAACAGATAGCATTGCTGTAGAAAATAATCCAAATGAAATAATCCTCAATAAAAAAGGAAGTGTTTTATATGTTGCCAATGCAGGAAATAATTCTGTTTCGGTAATTAATACCAATACTAAAAAAGTAACGGAAGTGATTTCTGCCTCTCTTTATCCTACAAATTTAACAGGCTCTACAACCAATGGTTTGGCTTTATCACAAGATGAGAAAACTTTATACATTGCCAATGCAGATAATAATTGTCTAGCTGTTTTTGATGTTAGTATTCCGTTTAATAGTGTGAGTAAAGGGTTTATCCCAACAGGTTGGTATCCAACTTCGGTTAAAAGTTATGGGGATAAAATTTGGGTAACAAACGGAAAGGGCTTTACCAGTTTACCCAATCCTAATGGGCCACAACCCATTAGCAAAAATGATGATAGTGGTTATCAAAAAAGCCCCACAGAAAAAAAAGAGGTTCAGTATATAGGAGGATTATTTAAAGGAACTTTATCTATTATTAAAGAACCAAATACAGAGCAATTGAAAAAATATAGTCAGCAAGTTTTTGACAATTCTCCATTTAATAAGATAGGCATAAGTGCTTCTATTAATAACCCTATTCCATTAAAGATTGGAGATAGCAGCCCAATAAAACATGTCTTTTACATCATCAAAGAAAACAGAACTTACGACCAAGTTTTTGGAGATATAAAAAAGGGAAATGGAGATAACAGCCTTTGCCTTTTCCCAGAAAAAGTTACACCAAACATTCATGCTTTAGCTAATGAATTTGTATTGCTTGATAATTTTTATGTAGATGCAGAAGTAAGTGCAGATGGACATAATTGGAGTATGGCTGCTTATGCAAATGATTATGTTGAAAAAACCTGGCCTATAAGTTACGGCGGCAGGGGTGGAACTTATGATTATGAGGGGACTCGTAAAATTGCTTATCCAAAAGATGGTTTTATTTGGGATTATTGTAAAAGAGCTGGTGTTAGCTACCGTACTTATGGCGAGTTTTCTGACGGTAAAAAAGCAAACATTAAATCTATAGAAGATCATTTTTGTCCCAACTATGCCGGGTTTGATTTAAGTATTAAGGATACTACCCGTTTTTACGTTTGGCAAAAGGATTTTGACCGTTTGCTTAGAGAGGATAAAGTGCCTCAATTTAATACCTTACGTTTTGGAAATGATCATACAAGCGGGCAAAAAAAAGACAAAATATCACCAACCGCAGCAGTAGCAGATAATGATTTAGCTGTTGGAATGTTTGTGGATTATTTGTCTCATAGCCCTATCTGGAAAGAATCTGTGATTATTATTTTAGAAGACGACGCTCAAAATGGCCCAGACCATATTGATGCGCACCGTTCGCCAATTTTAGTAATTAGTCCTTACACCAAACGGGGAGAGGTAATTCATACGATGTACTCTACAAGTGGTGCATTGCGTACCATAGAATTGATATTAAGTTTACCACCCATGAGCCAATACGATGCCTCCGCTAAGCCGCTTCATGATTGTTTTACTGATAAGCCAAACTTTAAACCTTACCAATTCATCAAATCAAGTATAGATTTAAACGAAATAAATGTTGCGGTAAATGGAAGTTCTAAAAAATCTGAGTCTTTTAATTTGGCAAATGAAGATAAAATCCCTGATTTAGAGCTAAATGAGGTGGTTTGGAAATCTATTAAAGGAGAAAATTCTGTTATGCCGGCACCACGTAGAAGTGCTTTTGTAGTTGCGGAAAAGAAAAAGAAAAACGATGATTAAAGAATAGACTAATTGCTAAAATTGTATTATAAAAAAAGTCTCAATTTGTAAAATAGTTATGGAGAAATGAATGGATTTAAAGAGTCCTAATCCGCTAATACAGATAGGATATTACCATCTGGATCTTTAAACCAAGCAATATTTGGCCCTTTTCCTTTTTCAGATCTTGAGATTCCTTTTGCATCGGTTTCAATATATTTTCCTGTGTAGGTTTCAAATATAATTCCTTTATTGATAAGCTCATCAACAGTTTTATCAATATCATTTACCTTAAAATTTAATACAGTAAATGTTGCCGGCGTATGATTTGATTTTGGATAGATAATGATGGGATGGTTATTTTCTAAATGAAGTTCTAGCAATCATTTTCTTTAACCTCTAATCCTAAAATATCGGCATAAAAAATTTTAGCTTTTTTTACATCAATAACCGAAAAACCACTAAATGAATATGCATTTTTTAACATGACGAAAAATTTAAATGTTATAAATGGAGCTTACGAAAAAATACAAGTTTTGAGCCCAAATAACGGATTTTGTAGCAACTAACTGAGCAACTGATTTTAATTCTTCTACTTGTGGAAGCATGATTTCTAACCTTTTAATAATCATAATTAAAAACTATGCCATAAAATTATAATCTAATTAATAGCGTATTTTAAGTTTGATTTACGATATTATTAGGTAAGCAGATTTTAGAAAACCAGAGAAACATAAGGATTTAAACTAAATCAGTTTTAGATAAAATTATTTCATTTGTGCACCATCACCATATTTAAAAAATGAGTTTATGGTTACTGGTAATTTCCCCGTTGCTTTTAAAAACCCTAAAAGTACTTTTGCCGCAGATTTTTCCATTTCTTTAGAATTTTGATAACCTATTAAAACGGATTTACTGTTTTCTAGTCCGGGTAAACCAGCAACTGTATAAGGGTTTGCAAAAACTACACTTATAGTATTTTTCCTAGCAACATCAGCAATAAAAAACTTTAAATCTATTGGATAATCTAATTCACTAGTTGGGCGTTTTCTGGTATCATAAATTGCTAAAACCACCTGATCAAAATTTTGAAGTTCTGCTTTAACGGATACCATTTCTTTTATAGAAATATCTTTAGGAATGATAAAAAGTTGATTCTTAGGGTTTGATTTTTTTATCATCTCAC
>JBBRYE010000042.1:0-26059 GCA_038237895.1 Sphingobacteriales bacterium
CTTTTAAAATCACAACATTAGAACAACTACCACAAGCAAAAAATGGAGAGCAGCAAATCTGTTTTTGTTGTGTTTTACTTTCTGATTGGCAACAATCGTCAAATTTTGCAATGCAAGGAATTGCAGAGAGCGTAAAAACGTAAAGAGAAAATATGATTGTTATAATTTTCAAGCCGAAAATAAAATTAAAAAATACACTGGTACTGAAAAGAGCGTGTTCATATATTACTTAATTATTCATTTTCTAAAATATCATTAACAATCAAATCTGCATGGATTCTTGAGTTTTCTATAAACCATAAATGAGTATCCATACCACCGCAAACCACACCAGCTAAATAAATTCCTTTTTGATTAGTTTCCATTGTTAATGGATTATGCTGAGGATATTTGTTACCATCATCACTTAAAGCAACACCCATTTTTTTAAGAAAATCAAAATTAGGTTCATAACCGGTAAGCGCTAATACAAAATCATTTTCTAAAACTAACTTTCCATCAGAAGTTTCAATCTCTACTTCTTGCTCGTTTATTTTTGTTAATGACGAATTGAAATAAGCCTTTATGCTTCCTTCCTCAATTCTATTGATAATATCAGGGCGCACCCAATATTTAACACGATCATTTATCTTTTCTCCGCGAACAACCATTGTTACCTCCGCTCCTTTTCTATAACATTCTAAAGCTGCATCAACAGAAGAATTACTAGCCCCTACAACCAAAACCTTTTGCATAGCATAAAAATGAGGGTTTTTATAATAGTGTTTTACTTTTGATAATTGCTCTCCAGGAATATTCAGTAGGGAAGGTAAATCATAAAAACCTGTAGAAATAATGATGTTTTTTACGAGGTATGATTTTTTAGATGTAGATAAAATATATTTATTATTATTATTTTCTAATGCTTCTACACTTTCAAAAAGATTAATATTTAATTCAAATTTTAAAGCCACTCTTCTATAATATTCTAAAGCTTCTTCTCTTGTTGGTTTTGGGCTGTTTGATACAAATGGAACTCCACCAATCTCCAATTTTTCTGAAGTAGAAAAAAAAGTCATGTTTTGGGGATAGTTGTAAAGTGAATTAACTAAGCAACCTTTTTCTATTATTAGATAAGATAGTCCGGCTGCCTTGGCTTTTATCCCACACGCTAAACCGATTGGTCCTGCACCAATAATTAAAATATCGTAATGTTCCATAACCTTAATAAATATAAAGATTAATTTAAAAAATTGTTTGGGAAGATTGAATTGAAGGAACTAACATTATTTGCTGTATTTCTTTTTTAAGACGTTCAGCAATTTAAAAATACTTTCTTGTGTCTGCGGTGTAGCACTATTTGTTGTAATAATATAAGCCAAGTTTTTCTTTTCGTCTAATTGCGCATAACAAAAAAAAGTGCCTGCCGAACCTGAATGTTCTGATATTTTTTTGTCTTTAGTATTCACATTTCCCCAACCTATGGCATAATCCTTTAAACCAAAATGAAGAAAATTATAGGTGCTAGATTTTAAAACATTATCCTTCCCAGCTAAACCCTGCAAATTAAACTGTATAAATTTAGCATAATCGGGAAAAGTCATGCTAATATCTCCGGCAGGTTCTGCAAGTGCCAAATTATAATCAATTAAGGGTGAAAGTGCTTTTAAAGTGTCGTTTTCAATCCAATGTCCATAAGGTTGATTTAAATTTATTTTATTGGGCCATCCAAATTCCACATTAACTTTCATCGTCTCCATCATTATTTGCTTTATTAACTGCTCCCAAGTTTTGCCTGTTACTTTTTCAAGCATTAAAGCTGCAACACTGTAACCTGCATTAGAATAATTATATTGTTTTGCATTATTCTTTACTGGTTTTTCAATTAATAAATATTTTGAGAATTGCTTTCTCTGTTCTGAACTATTGCCTTTAAATTCTGGTAATTCCTGAAACTCTAATCCGCTTGTGTAGGGTTGTATTTTTGCTCGATGTGATAATAAATCTGCCAAAGTAATATTGTAATAAGCGGGATTGCTTCCGATTTTCCAACTCGGAAATAAATCGAAAAACTTGGTTGTCCATTGAATTTTATTATGCTCAACTAAATAGGCTGCTATAAAACCAGTAATCGCTTTTGTGTTTGAGCCTAGATGAAAATAATCAGATTTATTTGCTTTTGTTAAATCATTTTTTAAATCTTCTCGGTGGAAACCTAATGTGTTAATTTCTAAAATGCTATCACTAGAAATAACTGCATAACCTAATTCAGGAATTTGATTCTTAGTCATTAAGCTATCTGCAAATTTTTCTATTTGCTGCGCTTTAGCTGAAATTGAAATACTAATTAAAAATATTACGACAAAAAATCTATTCATAACTATTAAAACTTACAAGTAACTTTTTTCTAAACCAATTAAATAAAAAAGGGCTCAATTTTATTTGAACCCTTAAATCTTTATTGATTATCCCTCCACTCGTAAACCCAAGCAGATTGTATCTGCTCTAAATGGCCTTCATTACATTCTTCTTTGGTTCCTTTAAAATGAGGTAAGGTTAAAACCCAATCCATCATTTCTGTAAAACGAACCCTATAGATTTTAGATTCGCCAAAATCATCTCCCATTTTTTCATATAGTCCCATGGCAATATCTTCATAATCATTCCAATGGATAGGAAGTGCAAATTTATCTTGATTCATAATTTTTTATTTAATGTCCTAGAAATTGAGACTGATCTGGGATGGTAATTTCTAAATCTCCATCTATAAATACACATTGGCAACCCAGTCTTGAAGTAATATGTGGGTTCACTGCCCTATCAATAAAATCCTCTTCTTTATCAGAAATCTCTTGAATATGTTCTTCGCCCTTATTAACATAAACGTGGCAAGTACTACAGCCGCACACTCCTCCACAATTATGTTGTAAATCTATCCCGTTATCTAAGCAAACGTCTAAAACCGATTCTCCTTCTGCAACAGGAAGTTCTATGGTTTCATGACCTTTTTCCTCAAAGTTTATTTTTACTTTATAAATATTCATGCGGTGGTAAAAGTAGTAAATTATTTATGGCTCAAATCAGATGCTTGATACATTTTTACTATGTCTTGACTTACAATCTCATACAGTTTTTTGGTTTGAGGATTGTTTTTCAATAATTCTATATGTTTATCGATGGTGATGGTATCATTTCTTTTAGCAGGACCAGTTTGTACATTAATTGGAGAATTGTACATTGCTTTTTGAGCAGTTTCTGAGATTAAAGGTCTTAATAAATCGAAATCTAAATTAATTTCTTTTAGCATTTTCTCTGCAATGGCATAAAAATGATTGGTGAAATTGCAAGCAAATACAGCAGATATATGAATACGTATTCTGTTTTCTGAATTTGCTTTTTCTACATGATGAGAAAGTTTCTTAGCAATCATCAATAATTGTTCTTCAGATTGATGATGATTTGCTTCAATAAAAAGTGGAACTTTAGAAAAATCTAAATCTTGATTTTTAGAAAATGTTTGTAAAGGATATAAAACACCACAGTTTTGAGTATGTTTTTCTAAAACTGATAAACTAGTTGAACCAGAAGTATGTAAAATTAATTGTTGCTGGTTTAGGATAGGAATTTGAGCTACAACACTTTCAATAGCATCATCACTTACAGCAATAATAATTACATCAATTTGTTGACTTAAGTCTGCAATTTGAAAAATTGAGTTGGCGCCAATTTTTAAGGCTAAATCAACTGCATTTTGATTGTTGCGACTCCAAACTTGATTTACGGGATAACCAGCTTTTATTAATGCCTTAGATAAATGAGTAGCTACATTACCAGCACCAAGAATTGCTACTTTCATGCCGTTTCAACTTCTTTTGATCTTCTAAAGATTGACAATAAAAATCCAATAATCATGATTATTGTTCCTCCCCAAAACAAATTGATGTAAGGGAAAGTGATTGCTTTTAATACAATCCAATCTTTTTTATCTTCCTTTTGTTTTTCATAAACAGTTAGCTCTAGCTTATCTTTTTCTGGTAAAATATTAGTAAACCTTAGTTTTAAACCTGCCTCATCCACTTTTTTACCAAAATCTACTTTTGTATTTCCCTTAATTAAAAAAATTGGTTCTGTTTGATATTTAGCATTATTGGCTTCTACCTCTATAATCATCCCAATAGAAACATCTCCTTTTGTTAAAGGAATATCTTTAATAGCGGCATTTTTATTTAAAGATTTTATTACTAAAAATCCTTCTCTAAATCTTACTGTATCGCCTACAGAAACTTCATGAACAATTGGTTTTAAATAATTTTCATCATCTGAGTGTCCTTCATGATCATCATGTCCATCATCTTTTAATGGGACACTACTTACATGTGTATAAACATCATGTAATAAATAATGCTTTGTATCGGGTGAAGCAATAATTTGCTTCATTTTTGCATTTTGTTGTGCGTTTGGATAAAGATTAAAATTCTCTTTTACCTTTCCCTCTGCATTGATAACTTTATAATTTACTCTATAATAAGTATTTACACCAGATGTAGAATCGCCCATGTAAGTCACTGTATATTCGGCCATTTTGGTAGGCTCATTTTTATAAAGGATGATATTTTCTCGAGGATTATTATTTTTTGCAAATTCATCTCCAAAACCAATACCTGTATTATTTCTAGAAATTACCTTGTTATTTGCAGCTGCAATTAATGCTCCTATTAAAATTAGCGCAAAGCCAATATGTGCCACAGCAGATCCTGATAGTTTCCATTTACCTTTAAAAGCTTCGCCTAATAATTTTGCATTACATAAGATAGAAAAAACAGCAGCCCAAGTCATTAAAACGTACATTACATTTTGATAAATTTGAGCGACATAAACTACAACCGCAGTTAGCAAAATAGCCACTATAAAAGTTACTGATAAGCTAATTAAAAACTTACGAACATCTGTTTTCTTGTATTTTAAAAACTGTGAAAAAGCAGAAATAGTTGCTATAGCAAAAGCAAAAGCAATTTGCCATTTATTATAATGCTGGATTACATTAATTGGGGGCGCTATTGAAGCTCCAAATATTTTATTATACACAGGAATAGAAGTAGTTGCAATTATTTGAATACATGAAACCACCAAAACTATCGCACCTATAAATAACCAAAACTCCCTGGAATAAGTATCCTCGTCTTTTTTAGTAATGGGAAGTTTTTTCCAATTAATAATGATAAGTACGGTTGCCAAAATTATAAAAGCAAACATGTAAATCAATAATTGCCCACTCATTCCTAAATCTGTAAAAGCATGTACAGATGTATCTCCCAGTATTCCGCTACGTGTTAAAAAAGAAGCGTAAAGCACTAAAATGAAACTTATGATAATTAAGAAAATTGCTGTAAAATAAGAGTGACCAGAATTTTTATAAGCAATCATTACGTGTACGCCAGCAATCAGCGTAAGCCATGGAATAATTGATGCATTTTCTACTGGATCCCAAGCCCAAAATCCACCAAAATTTAGCGCTTCATAAGCCCAAAATGAGCCCATAATAATTCCTGTACCTAAAACCATTACTGCAAATAATGCCCAAGGCAAAGCAGGTTTAACCCAATCAGAATATCTTTTTTGCCATAAAGCTGCAATTCCGTATGCAAATGGAACAACCATAGATGCAAAACCTAAAAACAAAGTAGGTGGATGTATAACCATCCAATAATTTTGTAATAACGGATTTAAGCCATTTCCATCTTGTATCAAACTTAAATAATCTGCTCTCGAGAAAATTGGAGCTTCCATAGCCTGTCTTAACAAGATAAATGGAGAAGAACCTATTTTAGCTCCAAAAATTTCTACCCCAAGTATCATAGTAGCTAAAAAAACTTGAGAAAGAGAAATTACGGTCATTACACTATTTTCCCATGATTTGGCTTTTACAATCACTATGCATCCTAAAACACCTTGCCAAAAAGTCCACAGCCAAAAACTACCTTCTTGTCCTTCCCAAAAGCATGAAATGATGTAATAAACAGGTAAAGTTTTAGAAGAGTGAGCCCAAGCATAATGATACTCGAATAAATGACTGTAAATAATATAAAATAAGCAAACACCAATTCCAACTACAGAAAATAAATTTAATCTGTAAGCGAAACGAGCCAACTTATTCCATGATAAATCTAATTTATCTTTTGCTACTGTTGCAAAATAGTAGCTGAGTAAAGCAATTAAAGATGTTCCAAAAGAAAGGACAATAAAGAACTGACCGAATTTACCCGGCAACAGGTGTTCGCCTGCGTATTGTATATCCATTAAAAAAATTAAATAGTAGCCTGTTTATTGGCTTTAAATTCTGTTACCTCAATTTTATCTTGAGTGTATTTAGATGGGCATTTCATTAGAATTTTATTAGCCTGGAAAGAACCTCCACTCATTTGCCCAGTTAGAACTATTTGTTCAGATTTTTCAAAATCTTGAGGTTTAGTGCCTGTAAATTCTACTTTACATTCTTTACCCTTATTATCAATCATGTAAAAAGAAAAATAGTTTGCATCTTGTTGAGGATTATAAACCATTTCTTTAGCTTTATTTAATTTGCCAACTACATGAAGTTCTTTTTGTGTTGTTGTAGCCTCGGAAAATGATCCATACGTACTACTATCAGCATAAGTACTCACAATTACTCCAATAGCAATTGCTATAATGATCATCCCAATAATTGAACTTTTTTTCATAATGGTTATCTTGGATAATTAATTGTACAAAAATACGAAACCCTAATGGTAAGAATAAATTATAACAAGAATGTTATCTATTAAGAATCTTTCTAAATAAAATTTAATTAAAAAGACGGCTATATTTAAATTTAGTGTAAGATTTATTTATTAGTGCGTTTAAACACGTCAAAAAGCGACATCTTTGGGCTTTATGCTGTATTTTTTTATAGAAATGTCGCTCCAATCGTTAATGCGAAAAATTACCTGTCCCAAATATTTTTTTGTATTAAACTAATCTTATCCTTAAAAAAAAGTTGTGTACTATTTTCAAAGGCACTGGTTTTATCAGATACAAAAAATTGATATTTTGGAGCGGCAACACTCGTATTTAAAAGATTTAATTCGGTAAGTTTAAGTTTCACGTCTTCCGCAACTATTTCGGCCGTATTTAAAATCTCTACTTTTCCTTTAAAAAATTCATCTATTTCTTTTTTGATTAATGGATAATGCGTACAGGCCAAAATAAGTGAATCAATTTTTTTAAGTTTTGGAGAAGATAGATAAGCGTTAATAATAGTTTTACTGATATTATTTTCAAAAAAACCTTCCTCAATCATGGGTGCTAATAACGGAGTGGCTAAAGATTGAACTTGAATACCTGAGATATTCTCCTTTAATTTTTTAGCATATATATCAGACTTGATGGTTGCCTTAGTGGCAATTACTCCAATTTTCTTAAAATTTGATTGTGATTTACAAAAAGAAACTACCGGATCTATTACGTTTAAAATTGGCAATTCATCACCCAAAAATTCTTTTAAATCATGATAGCCTAAGGATGAAGCTGTATTACATGCAATTACAATGGCTTTACAACCTTGCGCTTGTAAAAACTTCCCAATTTTTAAACTATAATATTTTATCGCTTCTGCGCTTTTATCGCCATAAGGCATGTGAGCTGTATCACCAAAATACACCAAATTTTCATGAGGTAAAACTTTGCGAATAGCATTGGCTACTGTTAAACCACCAATTCCAGAATCGAAAATACCTATTGGACTTTGCATTTTTTTAAATCTTAATGTCTTTAAAGCTAAGGGCAAAAGGCCAAAAGCTTAAAGCTAAGTTAAAGTAGATAAAAAATAATTTAAAAAAAATGCGACCCGAGTTTCGGGTCGCATTTTTTTTTAAGCTTTAAGCCTTTCGCTTTTAGCATTTTATTTTAAACCTAATTTTATTTTTACATCTGGCATGATGTTAATACCGCCATCAAAGTAAACAATACCTGGTTGTGTGGTATCAAAGACGTAAGCATAACCTTTTTCTTTAGCTACAACTCTAACAGCATCTTCCGCTTTCTTTAAAATTGGATCATAAAGTTCGCTTCTTTTCTTTTCGAAATCTTCTCCTGCTTTTGTTTGAAATTCTTCAATACGTTTTTGTAAATCTTGAATTTCTTTCACCTTTGCATCTTTTAAAGCGTCGCTTAAAGTTTTTTCTGCACCTTGGAAAGCCTGTACTTTTGTTTGATACTCTGTGTACATTGTTTTTCCGTCTGCATCTAAAGAAGCTTTAAATGTTTCTAGTTGTTTATCTGCACTTACAACTTCTGGCATAGATTTAATTAATTCAGCAGAATTAATGTGAGCAATTTTTTGTTGTGCACTTACTATATTACCAGCAAATAATAATCCTCCAGCTACTAATGCAATCTTAAATAATTTTTTCATTTTCGTTAATTGTGTGTATTTAATTTGATTTACTATTTTAAAAATATTTCTTGCTAATTAGCAAATGTTCCAGGCTTATATCCCAACTTTGTTATAATATCATTAGTAACATTAAAGTTAGCCCTACCAAAGAGCAAATTTACTGAGCTTTTATCTAATATCATATCAATATTCTCTTTATTTGCATATTCCTCGATTGTTTTACCAACTCTTTCTTGAATAGGTTTTATCAATCTAAGTTTTTGCTTGTAAAGTTCACCTTCAAACCCAAATTTGGTTTGTTGTAAATCTTTAGCTTCGTTTTCTTTTTGTAAAATATCTGCTTCCCTTTTCTTCCTCATATCTTGAGTCAATAAAACTTGGTCTGCTTGATACTCCTTTTGCATTTTCTCGACCTCTGTAAACTTATCATTAATCTCGCTTTGCCATTTTTCTGACATTGCATTTAACTGTTTTTGTGCCGATGAATATTCTGGTATATGTTGTAAAACATATTCGGCATCTACAAAAGCTAAACGTTGTGCTTTTGCAGTTACGCTAGCCATAACGAGAAAGATACAAACACCAATATATTTTTTCATCTTTTTTACAATTTGATGTAGATGTATTTAATTAAAACCGCCTAATTGTTGTGCAATACTAAAGTGAAATTGACCTTTATTTGCAGCAGCATTTCCAGGTATTGCGTCAAATCCATAACCATAATCAATACCTAATAAACCAAATATAGGTAAGAATATTCTAGCACCAACACCTACAGATCTTTTAACATTAAACGGATTAAACTCACTAAACTTATTCCAAGTATTACCACCCTCGGCGAAAGCCAAAACAAATACTGTAGCAGATTGATTTAAAGTAATTGGATGTCTTAATTCTAAAACATATTTATTAAAAATTGGACTACCAGCAGTTGTAACCGAGCCTTCAGGAATAACAGAGTTATTAGTATAACCTCTTAATCCAATTACCTCTGAACCTTGAAGGAAATCAAATCCTTGTAAGCCATCACCACCTAATTTGAATCTACCAAAGGGAGCTTGGCCAACTTCTTTATTGTAGTATCCTATAAAACCAAATTGTGCTTGAGCCTTTAATACCAACTTGCCATAAATTTTCTGAAAAAATTGAGACTCAAACTTCCATTTGTGATATTCTGCAAATTTGTATTTATCTGAGGTAGATATGTTATTATAATTTTTACCATTAAAAGCTGAATATGGTAAAGTTGCTTGAATAGTAAATTTAATATTTGAACCTGATGTTGGGAAAATTTGTTGATCTGTAGAAGCTCTGCTGAAAACCTGGCTTAAACTTAAATCGTAAGAATCTCCGTTTTCAAATAAATAACCTTGGTAATTATTTAACTTAAACTGTTGTAAGTTGGCCGCATAATCAATTCTAAAATAATCATCTGGCCATTTTAATTGTTTACCTAAACTAAATGTTAAACCATTTAATCTAATCTTATTCAAATTTGGGTCTCCTTTTGATAATCCATTACTTTGTAAAGATGTAAATGCGCTAATACCAAAATAAATTGGTTTTTTACCTCCAAACCAAGGTTCAGAAAAAGAAAAACTATAAGACTGATAGAATTTACCATTTGTTTGCCCTCTAATGCTCAGTTTCTGTCCATCGCCTCTAGGCAAAGGCTTATATTCTTTTAAATTGAATATATTTTTTGCAGAGAAATTATTGAAGGTTAAACCCAAAGTACCAACTACCCTTCCACCACCAAAACCACCAGAAAGTTCTATCTGATCAGAAGGTTTTTCTACAACTGTATATTGTATGTCTACTGTTCCGTCTGCAGGGTTAGGAATTGGTTTAATATCAATCTTTTGTTCGTCAAAATTACCTAATTGAGAGATTTGCCTTTGAGAACGTACCAATAAATCTTTAGAGAATTTTTGACCTGGCTTGGTTCTAATTTCTCTTAAAACAACTTTATCATTAGTTACATCATTACCTTTTAAGATAATTTTATTGATGGTGTATTGAGGGCCTTCGTAAATTCTGATTTCTAAATCAACAGTGTCATTATAAATACGAGTTTGAACAGGATCTGCATTAAATGTTAAATAACCATCGTTTAAATAAACGGAAGAAACATCATCACTTGATGGGCTACTTCTTAAGGTTTTATCAAGCTTTGCTTCACTAAAAACCTCTCCTTTATCTATTTTTAAAATTTGTTTTAGCAACGATGAAGGATACTTTGCATTACCCGCAAAAGTAATATTACCAAAATAATATTTTGGCCCTTCATGTAAATTGATATCTATGTTAACTGATTTGTTATTGTATTTGTAAACAGAATCAGAAATAATCTCTGCATCTCGATAGCCTTTTTCTCTCATTTTGGCTATCATAGTTTCTTTATCTTCTTCGTATTTATCTTTTAAAAACTTACCAGAACCAACAACTTTATAAAAAGCCATCTCTTTGGTTTTTTTCAAAAACTTTTTTAGTTTGGCATCAGAGAAATCTTTATTTCCTTCTATATTGATAGCATTAACTTTTACTTTGCTTTTTTTATCAACAGTAACATTTACAATTCTGCTGTTTACATCTGATGTATCATTTACAGGGTCAATTTTAACCGTTGTATATAGATATCCCTTTTCATAAAAATGCTTTGTAATGATGCTTGTGATGTTATTCTTTAAGTTTTCATTAACGATTTTACCTTTTTGTTTATTCAATTTTTCTTGAATATCAGTGGTTTCACTTTTTGTTAAACCCTTTAAAACTAGTTTAGATACCCTTGGACGTTCTATTAAATTAATATCAAAAAATATAGAGTCTCCGCTTATGTGGTTGATATTTAAAGAAACATCATCAAATAAACCCTGAGCCCAAAGATTTTTTACTGCTCCAGAAGTTGCATCTCCAGGAACTAAAATACGATCTCCTATTGCTAATTTAGTAATGGTTATTAAAACAGATTTGTCTAAATATTTAACGCCATTTACTTCAATACCCCCAATTATATATTCTTTCGGGTTTAAATAATCTAGTTCTTTAGATTTATTTTCTGTACTTTGTCTTAAGGCTGGAAATTGTGCAAATCCTTTTACGCTAACCGTAATAAGGAATATGATTAATAAAAAATTCTTCATTTATTTAATTATGGCGGCTAAATTACTTCTATTCTTTGTTAAATTTTGTTAAAAGTAAAATTTAGGTCAGTTGCTCGCTGGTTAAGCCGAAACGTCGTTCTCTTTGTTGATAATTGTATACTGCTTCAAATAAGTCTTCTCTTCTAAAATCTGGCCATAGCTTAGGTGTAAAGTATAATTCGGCATAAGCCAATTGCCATAATAGATAATTGCTAATGCGATGCTCACCGCTAGTTCTAATCATTAATTCAGGATCTGGTAGATTGTGGGTAGAAAGGTAAGATTCAAATAATTTTTCATTAATATCCTCTGGTTTTATTTTACCAGACGCGGTATCTAAAGCTAATAATTTTGTGACGTTCAAAATTTCCCACCTACTGCTGTATGATAGCGCTAAGGTTAGCGTTAAGCGGGTATTTCCAGCAGTTTTAGCCATTGCTTCTTGCAACTCTTTGTAACATCTAGATGGTAATGACTGTAAATCGCCAATGGCATTTAAACGCACATTATTTTCCATTAGTGTTTTAGTTTCTTTATTAATGGTACTTACTAAAAGTTCCATCAAGGCAGTAACCTCTAATTTTGGTCGGTTCCAATTTTCTGTAGAAAAAGCATACATCGTTAAATTTTCTATTCCAACTTCGGCGGCACCTTCTACTGTATCACGAACAGCTAAAACACCATTTTTATGACCGAAAACCCTCATCTTGCCTTTTTCCTTTGCCCATCTCCCATTGCCATCCATTATTATAGCAACATGTTTTGGCAACTTATCAAGACTTAATTTTTCTCTAAAACTCATTTAATTTGATCAATATTTTACTTTTAAAAGTAGCAATTTTGGCTCACAAAGGTATAAGATAAGGTTATACCCACAAACACATATCCATCCTTTTTTCTAAAATCACCACGTTGGCTACCAGGAACTGCATTTTGATTGATAGAACGATCTGCTAAAGACTGTCTTAATAATGTTTTTTGTGGTGTATTATCTTGCAATTGAGCTGCAGTTGGGTATAATCCGCTTACATCATCTAAATAATCTGTATTCAAATTTCGATAGCCAACCTCGCCAATAATATTAAAATAGTTACCAAAATTGTATTTTATACCTGCACCAAATGGAATTGAATAAGTGGTGGTTTTATAGTCAAACCCTTCAGTATCATAATATTTTAATTCATAAGTGCTACCTTTAAAATCTGTTTTAGGATTAAATAGAGTAATTGCCACCCCAGTAAAAACAAAAGGAGTTATCCTTTTTTGCATAAATTCAAATCCATAATCTAGAAAATTGAATTCAACAGTTAAGCTACCTTCAGATATTGGGGTGTAAAAGCTTAAGTTTCTATTAACTTCTTGCGCATATTTTGATTGAGAATCGTCATGGCTAACCTTGCCTTGCAATGCGGCAAGCTTTAAAGACCAATAGCTATCAAAATTTCTTTTGATTTGAAAACCTAAGGCTGGCTTGGTAATTTTTAAATAATTATTTTGATTTAAGTCGCCGATATATCCCATGCCGCCTCCTGTTACACCAATCTCCCATGTTTGGGCCTGTGCAAAGGATATAGAAAGTATAAAAAGTACAAATACTTTAAAAATTTGATTCATTAAGAAGGCTTAGTAATTTCTGGTATCTATACCCCAAAGCAATTTATTTCTTAACGTAGAGAGGTAAGTTTCATTGTTTAACCTTACCAAATTTATATCAAAATCTGCTCGTTTTAAATGAAGTCTAAAATTTGCATCTATTACTTCTGTTCTAGAATCACAGCTTACCAAATATTTAGAACTTCTACCTTCTATCTCAAAGGTTAGCTCATTTTCATCTGACAAAATTACGGGTCTTACGTTTAAATTGTGAGGAGAAATTGGAGTAATTACAAAATTACCTGATCTAGGAAAAATAATAGGTCCGCCACAACTTAAAGAATAAGCTGTTGATCCTGTTGGTGTTGCAACAATTAATCCATCTGCCCAGTAAGAATTTAAAAATTCTCCATTTAAAAAGCAATGGATTAAAATCATGGCAGATGTGTCTCTTTTTAATATCGTAAAATCATTAAGAGCGAAATTTAAATCTCCAAATAAACCTGGTTGTGAATCTACTTTTAATAACCTTCTGGTATCTAAAGTAAATTTTTTATTGATAAGACCTTCTATTGCAGTTTTAATTCCATCTTTATTGATACTAGCTAAAAACCCCAATCTTCCAAAGTTAATACCTATCATCGGAATGCCAGAATCGCGAACCAAAGTAACGGTATCTAGCATTGTTCCATCACCGCCAAGGCTAATCATCACCTCTATATTTCCAATTAATTCTTTATGAGAACTAAAGGATTTAAATGCTTTAGGTAAAAAGAGTTTATCTTTTAGAAAATCGTAGAAATCACTATAAATTAGCACTTCTACCTCCCATTCTACTAAACAATCAAATACTTGTTGAACGTATGGTAATACTGAATTATTGAACTTTCTGCCGTAGACGCCTAATTTCATTTTTTATCTTAAAAACTTAAATAATTCATCAAAGCATCAAAACGATCAGAATTTCCGTCATTTTGTGTAGAAGAATTATAGGTAGCCAAAATTGTGTAATTATACCTTAAAAAAGAAGCTACAATTTGACTGATTTCTGTTTTATTTATTTTTAAGGTGATTACCATCTTTGTAGAATCAAGCAGAATATCCGTGTAAGAACTTAGCACTTGGGCATTTTCTGACTCTACAATTTGAGCGATATGAGCTAATGAATTATCCCTGTTGCCTATTTCTAAAAGAATAATCCCCCCGGGTTGAGAAACTGAAGTAATATTTGCCATATATTCTACCATCGTGTTTATAGATATTAAACCTAAATAATTAAGCTTTTCATCCAAAACAGGTAGAGCGGTTATTTTTTGATCAGCAAAAATTTTAATAGCATCGTAAATATGTTGGTTTTGTAATATGAAAGAATTAATGAGCGCTAAACTTAAATCTCCAACCGGAGTACTTTCATCTACAACTTCTATCAAGTCATCTTCTGAAATTAAGCCTAAAAATTGTTGGTGGTTTACAATTGGCAAATGGCTTACCTTAAATTCTGCCATACGTTCAAAAACCTTCTCCACAGGGTCAGAAGTTTTTAATTCTGGTATAGCATAAGATATGAGTTCGCTCGCAATCATTAAATATTGTTTTTCTGCAAAAAGTTTTTTAGATAACTATTAAATAATTCGGGTTGCTCCATCATTGGTGCATGACCACATTCATCAACCCAATTTAACTCGCAATTTGGCAATAGTTCGTTAAATTCTACCGCAACTTCTGGTGGCGTAATTTTATCATTTTTACCCCAAATTAAACAAACTGGGACTTTTATTTTATGTAAATCGCCTCCCATATTATGTCTGATTGCTGATTTAGCCATAGCTAGTAATCTAATAACCTTATGTCTGTCATTTACGGTAGCATAAACTTCATCTACCAAATCTTTTGTAGCTGTTTTTGGACTATAAAACGTGTATTCTACTTTTTCTTTAATAAAATCATAACTTTCTCTTTTGGGAAAAGAACCTCCAAAAGCATTTTCATAAAGTCCAGAGCTTCCTGTTAAAACCAATGCCTTAACATATTCTTGATGGGATAAAGTATAAATTAAGCCTACATGACCCCCCAAAGAATTACCTAATAAAGTAACTTGTTGATAGCTTTTATGCTTAATAAATTTATGAACATATTTAGATAAAGTTTTAACACCAGTAGTAAGTAAAGGTAAATCGTAAATAGGCAACATAGGTATAACTACTGTATATTGATATTTAAACTCCTCAATTACTTTTTCCCAGTTGCTTAAAGCTCCCATTAAACCATGAAGTAAAAGTAAAACTTCACCTTTTCCCTCCTCAATATATTTAAAACCCTTTTCTTCTTTGATTATATACTCCATAAAATGTTCACAAAATGATTGTGTTGTTATAATGCTAATTTAATAGTCTATTTCTAATTTGAGTATAAAAACTAAATTACTTGCAGTAAAAGTACGATTTACAGCTTGCTTAAAAGAACAATATTATCCTAATAAACTTTTAATAGTTTCTGAAATTGCTTTACCATCGGCTTTGCCAGATAACTCTTTATTTGCAACGCCCATAATTTTACCCATTTCTTTTACAGAAGTTACATTTAGCTTATCTATTAATCCTTTAATATAGGTGTTTAGTTCATCTTGTGATAATTGCTGAGGCAAATATTTCTCAATTACCTCAATCTCATCTGCTTCAATTTGATAAAGATCATCTCTATTTTGTGTTTTATAAATATCTGCAGATTCCTTTCTTTGTTTTACTAAACGTTGTAAAACTTTTATTTCTGCCTCTTCAGTAATATCTTGTGATGCCCCTTTCTCTGTCTTTGCTAGAAGAATTGCAGATTTTATGGCTCTTAAACTTCTTAATGATGTTTCATCTTTGGCCAGCATGGCCGTTTTAATATCTTGATTTATGGTGTTTTCTAACATGTTTTTAATTTTGAATGAGAGAATGATTGAAAAAATAATGAATGAATAATTGAATTTTGATTGAAGGAATATAATGAATTAAAAACTAACTAACTAACTAACTAACTAACTCTTATTTAAATAATACGGAGAAGCTTGAGCAGTTGGCATAATAATTAAATCGTTAATGTTTACATGAGCAGGGCGACTTGTGACAAAATAAATAGTTTCTGCAATATCTTTGGCCTGTAATGGCTCAAAACCATCGTAAACTTTTTTAGCTTTTTCTTTGTCTCCGTGAAAACGAACTTCAGAAAACTCTGTTTCTACAGCTCCAGGATTTATACCTGCAACCTTAATACCAAATTTTAGTAAATCAATTCGCATTGCTTGGTTAAGTGCATCAACCGCATGTTTGGTAGCATTGTAAACATTGCCGTTAGCGTAAACTTGTTTACCAGCAATAGAACCTATGTTTATAATATGTCCTGATTTTTCAGCAATCATCCAATTAGAAATAATTTTAGAGACATATAGTAAGCCCTTAATATTAGTATCTATCATAGTGTCCCAATCAGAAAGTTTACCATCTTGTATTGGGTCTAAACCTTGGCTTAAGCCAGCATTGTTAATCAAAATAACTATCTTTTTTAGTTCTGATGGCAAATTATTTAGGCAAGTTTCTACCTCTTCTTTCTTGCTTACATCAAAACATAATGTTGTTACTTTTATATTAAAATCTTGTTCTAATCTAAGTTTTAGATTTTTTAATTTTTCTTCTCTTCTCCCAGTAATGATTAAATCGTAATTTTTGGCTGCATATAATTCTGCACAAGCTTGGCCAATGCCAGATGTTGCTCCAGTAATTAAAACTATCTTATTTGTAATTGACATGTTTGTTGTTTTAAATATTTTAGAGAATAATAATTGTAAAATTAAAAAATATTAGGGCGTTTTGACGGGCTTTACACTATATCTTTTTATTTTTCTTCCTTCCACTTCGTTCCGGATAAAAAATAAAAAGGATGCCGTTCCAATCCCTAACGCAACCTTTCAAATCGCCATTTTAGGGAATGATGAAAAGGAAATCTCACCTGCAAATAAGAGACGAAATTTTATTTTAATGATAAGTTTATCTAATGTAATTTCCTTATTCTTAAAACAAGATTACTATTCAAAGTATAAACTAAATACAAAATTTCTTAAAAAAAGTTTATCTATTGGCGAAGAATAAGGATGCTCTTCTCTGGTTAAAATACTTTTTACGCTGTTACTTAATTTTATTTCTGGTGAGAGTTTAAAATACTCAAAATATAGATCAAACCCAATGCCCGCTTCATAAGAAAGGAAATTGCGGTTATTTTTTAGTAATTTGGATATAGCTATATCACCTACATCATCAGCTTTTTTACCACTAATACCCAAACTGTATTTGGCACCACCAATTAAATAAGCCCTAAAATCTTTACGCCTATCTGATTTCAGTTTTAACGAAACAGGAAATTCTAAAGAAGTAGAAGTAACTGTTCTTCTGGTAAAGCCATCTGGCGATTGTGAATCTGCCCTGTCATAAGATGCACCATCATTAAATTGATAATCAATAATGCGGTCTGTAAATATAAAAGTTGGGGTTATCCTAAAATTTAAATTTGGAGTAATAAATATATCTGGTAACACAAAACCAATACCGAAACCAGGATTTTGAATGGAACGAATACTCTTTAAGCCTTTTGTAACTTGTACTCCGTTTTCATAATATGGAAGTTCCCAATCTGTAAATTTTTGGATTTTATATTCTGAACTGATGTATTGAAAACTAAAACCAAAATGGATATTTTTTTCATCTACACCTCCACCATAATTACCTTGAGAAAAGGCTTTTGCAGAAAAAATAAACAATACAAAACTTAAAAGCGTTTTGGTTTTAATCATTTAGTACCTGTGTAAATGGAACAAATTCCAAACGCCAAAGGTTTACATTTGGTATTTTTATAACCTACTTTATCCATCAAAGCCGTAAATTTTTCCCCATCAGGGAAAGCTGCCACAGACTCTGGCAAATAAGAATAGGCACTAGCATCTTTAGAAAAAACCTTACCTACCGTTGGTGTTACGTAATGAAAATAGAAATTATAAAGTTGTTTAATAGGAAATGCTTTAGGCTTTGAAAACTCTAAAATTACAGCCTTGCCTTTAGGTTTTAATACCCTTAACATATCGGCAATTCCTTTTTCTATGTTTTCAAAATTTCTTACTCCGTAAGCAACAGTAACGGCATCAAAGGAATTATCATCAAATAAAAGCTTTTCAGAATCTCCCAATTTCACTTCAAAAACATCACTTTTTCCTCGTTTAACTATTTTTTCATCAGCAATATTTAACATACCCTGAGAAATATCTACACCAATAATTTTTTTGGGTTTTAATTTTTCTAAAGCTTCAAAAGCAAAATCGCCGGTGCCGGTAGCAACATCTAAAATTGTTTGGGGCTTATCTTTAATCAATTCATTGATAGCCTGTTTTCTCCAAATGATATCGATACCTAAAGACAAAAAGTGATTTAAAAAATCGTAAGTTTTAGAGATATTATTGAACATATTAGCCACCTGTTCTTTCTTGGTAAGGTCTTCATTTTTATAAGGCGTAACGTTTTCTGACATAATAAGCGCAAAGATATATTTTTGTTATTGATTTGAAGATTCTTGGTATTTAACGTTAAAGGTTTTAGGAAACAAATTGTTTTTAATCGATTTAAATTTAGACCACTTTTGATTAAGCTTTAATTTAAGTTAAGTTAAATGTTGGGTTAACTATTTTCTAAAAGAAATTCCTTCATAAAAGCGGCATATTCGAGAATGATAGGGCAAGTTTTTTTTATCTTTTTCGTAAAAAAAGCAGAAAACTTCAAGTGGGTGGCCATTTTCACGTTAAAAACTCCCAATTATTATTATGCTTTATAGGTATTTAAAGTAAAATGAAAAAATGTTTTTATAACGATTATAATTTAATTTAGATTTTAAATATTGGGCATAATTATAGGAATGCTATTGAATTAAAAATATGAAAAAATTTCTTTTTTGGTTCTCAGGAATCGTTATTGTTATTGCTGCGGGCATTTATATAGGTGGAAAATATTTACAAAGAAACTGGAAACCCTTACTAGAAGAACAACTTAAGAAAGCAGTTATTAATTCTACAGATAGTTTGTACAAAATAGAGTACAAAAATATTGATGTTAATCCTTTAAATGGGAATTTAAAATTAGTAGATTTTAAGCTGATTCCTGTAATGAGTGTTTATCAAAAGCTTAAATATGCAAGAAAAGCTCCTGATAATTTATACCACTTATCTGTAGATGCGCTTGTAATTAGAAATGCAAATGCAAAAGAAGCGGTTAAAACAAAAAAACTAAACATTACAGATATTATTATTGATCACCCTCAACTTGAAATAATTAATGAGAGACAATCTTATAATGATACAGTGGAGGTTAAAAAGCCTAAAAAAAACCCATACCAATTAATAAAAGACATTTTTAAAGAATTAAAAATCAATACGATAAAATTGCAGAACATTGATTTTACCTTTATAAACAAAAGCAATAAAATAGAGAAAAAAACTTCATTAAAAAACCTAAATATAGAAATTAACGATTTGTTGATTGATTCACTTTCTTCAGAAGATAAATCACGAGTTTATTATACAAAAAACGTTCAGCTCAATATTAGCAAATATCAAATTGCCACTCCAGATAGTTTATATTATGTTAAAATGGATAATCTTAGTTTTTCTACACTTAAAAATGAATTAGAATTAAACGATGTTAAATTAGAACCTCGTTTGGATAAGGTTTCTTATTTTAAAAAAGTAGGCTACGCTAAAGACAGATTTGATCTTGATTTTAAAAACATCAAAATACAAAACATCAATTTTGATCTATTTTTAAAACAGCAGCGGCTTTTTGCACAAACTTTATCAATCAATAAAGCTAGGGTTGATGTTTACAACAATAATGCTTATCTAAAACACAGATCAGATAAAACAGGTAAGTTTCCGCATCAGCAACTTTTAAAATTAGCGTTGGATATGCGAATTGCGAAATTAAATCTAAATAATGTGGCAATTAGCTATTCTGAATTTGATGCTAAAAGTAAAAGAACTGGTCGCATAGATTTTAAAAATGTTAACGGAACAATTTATAATGTGACTAACGATAGTGCTTCTTTATCTAAAAATAGTGTGATGAAAGCGAACTTAAAAACCAGGGTTTTTGGAGTTATCCCTGCTGATTTAACATTTAAGTTTTTTATGCTAAGTAAAGATGGTGCTTTTGATTATAGCGGAGTTATTGGTGCTTTTGATGGTAAAGTTGTAAATGAGATTGTGAAACCTTTAGGCATGGCAGAAATAAAATCGGCTAATATTAAAAAAATGGATTTTAATGCAAGTGCTAATCAAAATATAGCTAAAGGAAGTGTAAAATTTTATTATGATGATTTAAGTGTTAACATATTAACCAGAGAAGATGATGGAAATTTAAAGAGCATGGGATTTGCATCTACGCTAGCTAATAAATTTATCATTAATACTCAAAATCCATCTAAAAAAGGAATATTTACAACTGGTCGTATTTATTACCAAAGGCCTGTTTATGCTTCATTTTTTAATTATTTATGGCAATCTTTATTTACTGGAATAAAAGAAAGTGTTGGCGTAAGCAGAGAGAAGGAAGATAAATTAAGAAAAACTGCAGCAAGGGTTGGTAGTATAGTTGCAGATGCTAAAGATGCCTTCTCTTCTATAAAAGAAACATTAAAAGAAAGAAAAGAAAAAAGGCAATTGAAAAGAGAAGATAAAAAGAAGCAAAAAGAATTGGAGAACCAAAAATAATAGCTAATTAATCTATTCTAAAATTCTTATTTTAAATACAAATTTTTAAAAATACACCTTTATTTAAAAGGATTCGAGAATTTAGGATCTGTATTAATGGTTTCATCAGTTAATGTATTCAGGAAACTCATCATATCTTGTACATCTTGTGGAGCAATAGAATGTTGAGGAATAGATCTCAAGTTTGTACCTGGTGCACCGGCCATCAACATTGTTTGAACGTTTAAAATACTTCCATTATGGAATAAATTTGTTCGGTTTAAAATATTTCTTAAACTACTCGATTTAAAACGGTTAGTTCCATTAATCCCAGAATCATTATTATCGGCTAAGCCAAAACCTTGTACTGGATTGCTTGTAATAAACATAGGTGGAGTATGGCAACTGGCGCAAGTTTGAACACCTGGACCCCCTGCATTTAAAAACAATTGTTCCCCTCTTGCTTCGGAAGATGTAAAATTTGATTTACCATCTTTAACTAAATCGTACTTTGATTGATAAGTAACCAAACTTCTAACATACTGAGAAATAGCTTTAGATATTTTAATAGAATCTATGGTAGTAGAACCGTAGGCTTTCAAAAATAAATCTGGATAATAATCCATCGATTTTACTTTAGCTTCTAATTCATTTAATGTTAAACCCATTTCTATGTGATTTTGGATAGGTTGTAAAACTTGTGCCTCTAAAGAATTTGCTCTTTCATCCCAAAACATTTTACCATTTTGATAAAAGCGTAAGTTTAAAAGCGACATTGAGTTTCTACTTGTTTTAGCACCATTAAATCCAATACTCAAAATTTCACTATCATCAAAAGAAAGTTCAGGTTTATGACAACTGGCGCAACTTATCGTATTATTTTGGCTCAGATGCTTGTCATAAAATAAAACCCTGCCCAAAGTAGCACCATCATTTGTTAAGCGATTATTTAAAGGTGTATTATCTGTATTTGCTAAAGCTAAAGAAACATGGTTTGGATAAGAAACAATATAACTATACGGAGATATTGGCAAAGTAGGTGTCAATTTATCGGTAGTAATAGCAGTATTATCTTTTGCGCAAAACTGAAATAGACACACAATAAAGATTATAGATGTTACAATAAATAATTTTCTCATGCTGTTTCTTAGTTTTAGGACAATAATATTTAATTAGGCAATTAAAACTTTAAGTTTTTAATTTAAGTTTATTTTATTGCTTTAAAATAAATCCGTTAAGATATATACCTTACCCTAAATATATTGTCTAAAATTTTTGAGAAAAGATTGAAAGGTACTTTTTGTGATTATAACTGCTTTTTTAAAATGTTAATATATGATTATACAAATCAATTTACATACTATGCGAATCCACAGAAGGTTCTAATAATTATGTTTAGTTTTTTGAATACCTATATCAAATAATTTAATTTATTATTATTCTGCCCAATCATCTGTTCTAAAAGACGAAGCCGGTAAACCAGCAGTATTAAATAAAGTTCCTTTAAGAAAGTTTTTCCAGCCATAGCGTACCGCAACCGGGTTTGCAACATCCGTGGAAGAAACTTCTAAAATACCCCTATTTGTTAAAGTAGCTTTAGCAGGTTTAAATATTTTATCTTCCCCGGCTATTTCAAAATCAGATAGTTCTTGTCCAAATGAGCTTAAAACCATTTCAGAGTAATCAAAAGATACAATTGCCTTATTCTTATCTATTATTATCGACTTGTAAATAGGTCCAGTATAAGAAATTCCTTTAAACCCATAATCTTTAGCTAAAGCCCATAATGCTAAACGCTCGCCTACTTGTGTTTTTTGCGAAGGATGAATAGAGTTAAGTGCTCCAATATCTAAAGTAGAAACCATACCAGTATTTTTAACAGTTAGCATTGTTTTTAGCTGCACCTCTCTTAAATAAGCTGAGTTTCCGATTTTGTTATAGATATAAGGTGCAATTTGCACAAAATAGAACGGCATATCTTCTTTCATAAATTTAGATCGCCAATTATTAATTAGCGCTGGAAAAAGTTTTTGATATTGGGATGCATTGTTGAAATTACTCTCTCCTTGATACCAAATAATACCTTTAAAAGTAAACGGAATTAATGGATTAATCATGCCGTTAAATAGTACTGTTGGTGTGTTTTGATTTACACTTTTTGTAGAATCTACAGGTAATTTAATTTCGCTAAAACCTTCCTTTAAGGTTTGATTATCTGTCCATGATTGTGCAAAAGTACCACCCCAATCGCTAGTGACTAAACCTATAGGTACGTTTAAATTTTCATTTAACATTTTACCAAAAACATAAGCTATTACGCTAAAATTTGGTGTGTTTTCTGGCGAGGCAGATAACCACTTCCCTTTACAGGTATCTAAAGGTGTTTTAGATATTTTTTTAGCCACATCAAATAATCTGATCTGATTATTACTACTTTTTAAAATTAACTGGTTGCTATTTTCTACTGGCTGACCTATAAATCCTTTAACCGGCATCTCCATATTAGATTGACCAGAACAAAGCCAAACTTCACCCAATAAAACATCATTTATGTTTATAATGGAGCTTCCCGTTACTTTTATTTGATAAGGGCCTCCTTCTTTGTTGGTAACTAAAGTTGTTTTCCATTTTCCGTAGGAATTGGTAGTAGCCATTGCTTTCGCTCCCCATGTGGTTGTAATGGTCACCTTAGCGTTTGGCTTATCAAAACCGAAAATTGCAATTTGAGCATTGCGCTGTAAAACCATGTGATCGTCAAACAAAGAAGCTAATTTTGTTTGTGCCTTTAATTGGCCGGCACAAAAAATCATGACAAAAGCCAGAATTAAATGGTTAATTTTTTTTCTCATTGCTAAGGGTTATTATAATTGGGTACGATAAATCTAACCATTTAACTTTGAAATATTGATTCATCACTTAAAATCTTAAATCGTTCCAAAATATGATTTGTGTCGTTACAAATCGTTTTAGGATTTATGATTTCGGCTAAAGAGTTTTTAGCTTGATTTAAATCAGAAAGTCTGGAGGCTCGCTTTTATTTGTAAATCCGAAGAGATGCTTCTCTTAACTCTTTGGATAGCTGGATAAAATTAATATAACTGTTAACTTAGACTTAACATTTCATTTCTAATTTGCTCCAAATTTAAAAATGAAAAAAAACTATTTTTTATTTTTAACTATTCTTATTGGTTTTTGCAATTGTCAAAAATCTTCTAATTCATCAACAATGGCTTGCGATGCAGGCACCAGCTACTCTAAAACAGTAAAACCAATAATAATAACTAATTGCACAAAATCTAGTTGCCATGATGGGAATTCTTTGTCTTCATTAGATAATTATGACATAGTCCATGATGGAGCTGTACAAATAAAATCAGATGTAATTAGTGGAAGAATGCCAAGAGGTTCAGCCCTTAAAGATAACGATAAGGATGCTATTTTATGCTGGATAGATAATGGAGCTCAAAATAATTAAAATAAATTATTACGCTTTTTTAATATTTCGCATCATTATCATCTAAAAAATCTTCATTAAAATTTTAATTTCAAGAGAATTTCAAATTGTAGATTAAGGTGTTAGTTAAGTTTAAATAATTTCAATGGCTAAGAAAGTGAGTTTACAAATTTTATTTTTAATCGTTTAACACTACACTTAAAATTATACAAAGTAAAATTTAGGTCTGTGAGGCCACAAACCGATCAGAGGATTTATATAATTAAACTATAAATGTTTTAAAAATTAACATTTGAGTTTGAACATTAATTTTATATCCTTTTTTATCTACCTATAAAGATTCCTAAAAGATAATTAGATTAAGATTTCTAATTATTCTTTAAGTTTTCCTACGTATTGTTGCAATCCATAAAGTAAAGTCACAAAAAATGAAGCACTCAAGGCTAAACCAAATCGTATTGCAGGAGCATCAAAATAGAGTAATATTAAGAAAACGAAATTCGATAAAAATAGCCCCTTAAATATATAAGAGCTTAATTTTGAGTTGTAAAATTCTGTGTCTAAATACACAATTGATTTATCGTGAACTTCGTTATATTCTCTTATTAATCGTTTCAAAGTTTTTAAGAAATCAAAATAAACTTCGTTGTTGTAAATATTAATTGTGTAAGATTCTCCGGAATTAATAAACTTTATTTTTGAAACATGAAGTTTTGTAGGTCCGTAGTATTTCCATTTTTCAATAGAACTTAATTTAATTTTTTTAAAATTATCATCAATAACAACATTTAAAGGCTCAGTTATAAAAATTGTAATCGTACTTGTAAATTTCTTCGGAAAAAAAATCATTGTACCAAATCCAATAAGAGAAATTCCAGAAACAAAATTTTTAATAATTTTTGATGAAAGTTCCAGCAAATCCAAAACAAAGAGAGAAGCCAATGGTACTATTATCAGAATAAATAATGTAATCAAGAACTTAGGATAATTAAATTTTAAAAGCTGAAATTCCATTTTTCAAAGCTTAAAACAACATGTTTATTAATCATTTTAATAAAGATATTATTAAAATCTTATTTCGCTGTTGAGTAAAAGATCGCTTCATTAAAAATTAAATTTTTAAAATACAAAAAAGCCGTTCAAAATAAATTTGAACGGCTTTCAATTTTTAAGACTTACGAAGTTTTTGAAACTTCGTAAGTCTGATTATAAAAATTAATAACAATACTTATTAGCATCAATCAATTGCTTTGCAACACGCTGACGAGCATCTTTAATATTAAAAGGTTTAACTTTTGTAAATCTGCGTAAGCCCATTAACATCATATTTAATTCATCACCTTCGGCAAAAGAGTTTAAGGCTTCTTTACCGGCCAAGGCTGTTTGGTCAACTGCTTTTTGTAAATAAATGCGCATCATATCTAACTGACCTGCGCAAGCTTCTTCGCCACGCATCGAAACCAATTTCTGAACTCTTAAAATTGTGGATTCTGCAACATATGCGTAACCAATAATATCAGCGATGTTCATCAGAATTTCCTGCTCTTTTGAAAGCGTCATCATCAGTTTTTGAACTGCTGCTCCGGCAATCATTAAACCTGCTTTTTTAAGATTTTTTAGGGTTTTTAATTCTGCTGCAAAAAGTGAATCATCTTCATCGCCAAATTCTGGAATCGACATTAATTCTCCGGCAACGGCTGTCGCAGGAGTCATTA
>JBBRYE010000043.1:0-25884 GCA_038237895.1 Sphingobacteriales bacterium
ATGTCTTATGCTACACCTTATAAATCTAAATTTTTTTGGTCGGTATTGCTAACTTTATCTATCGCAGCTATTGCTCCGGTAAGGCCATTTTTAATCCAAATCACTTTAGATAAATTTATCTTCTATAATGATGCAAGCGGTTTATTACAGATGGTTTTGTTGATGATTGTTTTGTTATTGTTTCAAACAGTTATTCAGTATTTTCAAACTTTTTTAACCAATTCTTTAGGGCAATCGGTTATTAAAGATTTAAGGATGGATGTTTTTAACCACATCACCAAACTCCGCTTAAAATATTTTGATAAAACACCAATTGGTCAATTAATTACCCGTACCGTTTCCGATTTAGAAACCATTGCAGACATCTTTAGCGAAGGTTTAATTTCTATTATCGGCGATAGCTTAACGGTTATAGCCATAATAGCGGTTATGCTTTACCAAGATTGGCGCTTAACGCTGATTATACTGATTCCGATGCCTTTTTTAATGGTAGCAACTTATGTTTTTAAAGAAGCTATAAAGGTGGCTTTTCAAGAAGTTAGGACACAAATATCATTAATAAATACATTTTTACAAGAACATATAAGCGGCGTTACCATTATCCAATATTTTGCTAGGGAAGACCAGGAGTTTAGAAAGTTTAATCACATAAATGAGTTACATAGAGATGCTCACATCCGTTCTAATTGGTATTATTCTATATTTTTTCCGGTTGTCGAGATTATTTCTGCACTTTCTATTGGTTTGTTAGTTTGGTACGGTTCTAAAAGTATATTAAATAACCAAGTTTCACCAGGCGTTGTGGTTGCTTTTATTATGTATGTCAACCTTTTATTTACGCCAATTAGGCAATTAGCTGATAAATTTAACACGCTACAAATGGGTATGGTTGGTGCGGATAGAATTTTCAAAGTTTTAGATACAAAAGAGCAGACATTAAATTTAGGTAAGCTTAAGCCGATAAATTTAAAAGGAGAGATAGCTTTTAAAAATGTTTGGTTTTCTTACAAACAAACCGATGAAATGCCTAATGACGATGATTGGATTTTAAAGGATATTTCTTTCGAGGTAAAAGAAGGAGAGACTTTGGCATTGGTTGGAGCAACAGGAGCCGGAAAATCATCAACCATAAATATTTTAAATCGTTTTTATGAGATTAGCAAAGGCGAGGTGAGCATTGATGGAATTAACATCTCTGATTTAGAGCTTAAATTTTTACGTTCTCAAATTGCAACAGTTTTGCAAGATGTTTTCCTTTTTTCTGATACGATACAAAATAACATTAGCTTAAATAATCCAGAAATTACTTTAGAAGAAATTATTGCGGCAGCAAAGGATGTTGGGGCTCACGAATTTATTATGCAGTTGCCGGGAGGTTACCATTATGATGTACAAGAACGTGGAGCAACTTTATCAGTTGGGCAAGCGCAACTTATTTCATTTATCAGAGCCTTAGTTTACAATCCGAAAATTTTGGTATTAGATGAGGCGACATCTTCTGTAGATACAGAAACTGAAGAATTGATACAGAGGGCAATTGAAAAATTGATGACAGGCAGAACTTCAATTGTAATCGCACATCGTTTATCTACCATACAAAACGCAGATAGAATTATTGTTTTAGAAAAAGGCGAAATGATGGAAATGGGTACACATCAGGAATTACTGAAACTTAACGGTTATTATAAAAAATTATACGATTTGCAATTTAGTTCTGGTGGAATAAATAAAGAGGTTTAATAAAATTAGCATTTATAATCAATGCTAATTTTATAAGTTAAGAAATGGTTGCTACAACGCTAGTTGAATTTACAGTTGTACTGTATATTTTTAATGTTCTTGTAGAACCGCCTCCTTGTGGCTGAGAAACTACAGACCCGTTTTGTTGATACTGAGATGCATGTAAATCACAAACTATAAGATTCTGGTTTTGAAACCAATTTAAATTACCAGCTTGATGAGGACATATTGCTTCCGTTGCAACAAAAGAGGATGGAGTATCTCCGGTAGCAATTCTAAAGAATAAAATACCGCTTACTTTTGTAGAGGCACCAACTGTTGCTAAACTTGATAAATTAGCAGATACAGTACTTCCTGTAGCTACAGGAGGATTTGTTACTGGCGGATTTGGATTACTTGGAGTAGAAGCATCTTTACCACCGCAACTTGATAAACATGATGCAGCACAAACCGCTGCAAAACTAATTCCTAATGTTTTTAAAAATTCTTGACGTTCCATTTTTTTAGTTTAAAAAGTTTAATAAATTTTTGTTTCTATGTCTTTATTCTTGTTTTTCTTTTGAAATAGTGCAAAATTTCTTGATACTGCAAATCCCCATCTAACACCACCATTTCTCCATGATTTTTGCGTATTTGATATAAAATTATTTTCTATTATGTAAGGTGAGTTTTGAAAGTTTAAACTGAAAACATGTCCGCCGGTTTCAATCTCTATCCCGGCACCAAGAGGATTGTAAAACTTAGTTCCTAAATTAATGGGGCGGCCCAAACCTTCAACTAAAGTATAATCTGCAATTAAAGAAAAGCGTTTATATAGTTTTAAACGACCTCCAAAGCCAACAGAAAATAAAGAATTTGGATCATTTGCTTCGGTAGTTTTTGATCTTAATAAAACACCTGGACTTACCAAAACAGAAAGGCTTTGAGATATTTTACTGGTAAATATGCTGCTTAAAAAGTGCGATGTTCTATCACTAGTACTAGGGAATTCGTTATCATTAAAAGCGGCTCTGCTAATTATAGCAGTTTGTTCAAATAAAGTAAGAGAAAAAGGCGTTGAATTTTCTTTTTGTTGTATTAATCTATATTTAGCTAAGAAATTGTAAGTCGCATCAAATTTACTTCTTCCAATTCCTAGCGTTAATTTATCAGTAAAACCATAATCAAAACCAATATAAACATCTGGAGCTAAATCTAAACCAAAGAGTGTTTTACCACCACCAAATTGCCCTCCAATATCCCCAAAACGATGACTTATCCAAAAAGCTAAATCATTTTTCCTTTGTGTTTCATTGGTGTTTAATAAAACTAAATGTGTGCTTTTAAAAGTGGATTGAATAGGTTGGTTTTTTACAGTTGTTGATAAGGAATTTATAAGCGAGTCTGCGTCTTGACAGTAAGCTCCTAATGATAATAAAGAAAAAACGGATAATGCTAAATAATGATGTCTCATTTTGTTTATAATAAAATTATTGATAGGTTCCACTTACTGCTACAGAAATTACCTCTGCTATTTTCTTAAAAACTATACTCGGTATTTTTATTTCATAATCGGCACAAGCCACATCAAAATTGCTTACAATACTAAGTTTGCCGTTTTTAATGGTAATTATGCCTTTAATAATTCTCTCTTTAGAAATGCCATGCATATTTAAAACACCCTTCACATTTACATTGTAAATCCCGTCTTTATCAAAATCAATATTATCAATGATGTTTCCTTTAAAAGTAGAGTTGGGATATTTATCACTTTCCATATATTCTTCGTTAAAATGCTCTTGCATTAAACTTCTTGCAAACACTAAACTTTTAATAGGAATTTGAAAAACTACCTGCTTACTTTTAGGAATAATTACCGAAACTGTATTTACAGATTGAGCTTTAATATCTTCTAAAGGAGTGCTAGAATAAATATTTACCTTAATTTCTTTAGAACTAAAGCTGGTTTGGGCTTTTAATTCGCCATTAAATATGAGTGTAATGCCAAATAGATAAAGCCAGATATTATTTTTTCTTTTTAACAAAATCATAGTTGTAGTTTAAGTTAATTCCTGTCGATTTTAATTTCACTTTACCTTCACCAATTCCGCCTAATGGCAATTTGACGTAAGGACTAATACCTAAATTAAATTTACCTTTTAATTTAAATTGATAGGTTGTAGATAATTCTAAAACACTTAGAAAATGCTGGTTTGCATTATTTTTAATTATCATTCTATCTGGCTGTGAGGTATTGGCATTATATTGCCAGGTATATTGTTCTTTGAGCATTAAAAAACTAGATAAACCGCCACTTAAATAAAATGAACCTGTTTTTTGATTAGCTATTTGATAAGAAAGCTTTAAAGGAATTTCCAAAACATTACAAGAAGCAATGATGTTAATTACTTGGAATTGTGGTGTATAAGAGAATTTATATTGCTGCATATTGGCATTGTAATTCTTTACCCCATATACAAATCCAGAACTTAACCTCCAATTTTCTTTGAAATCAGCCTGAACTAATACCCCACCATTTAAAGTTGTTTTACCTGAACCTAAGCCATTAACGGTGTTATTTTCTGGTCCGAAAGAAAAAGAAAGCCCCCATTTTATACCTTCTTCTTTATTTGGTAAGATTTTAATTTTTTCTTTTGATAATGGTTTTGAAATAAGTGTTGGCTTTATTTCATTTTCATTTGTAGCTAACACTAATTCTTTAGTTTCAACATTAATGGTTTCTTCTTTATTGGTTTCAGTATTGGCAATCTCTTCTGTTATTGGTTTAGAAATTACATCTGAATAAATTTTATCGGTTTTAGTATTTCCGGGTAATTTTAAATTTTGACTTTTATATAATGTATTATTTGAAGAGCTTTCACTGTTTAAGTAATCAGTTTTTAAACTATAATCTTGATGATTATTTTGCCGCTTTTTTAACAATTGCACCTTATCGCTAATATTATTGTGTTGTTTAATAACCGGTTTTGATTTTTCTGTTAATGCAATTATTGCTTTATTTTTATTCTCAATTAAAAGTTCAGCTCTTTCCTTATTTAAATCTTCATTCTCATTTTTTTCTTTAATTATATTTTCTTTTTGGTTTCGTTGTTTAATTAAGTCTGTTTTTTGATTTTTACTTAGTTGTTTAACCCCAATAAATGCATAATTTCCGTTTAAAAAATAAGCCCCAAAACCAATAAAGCAAAACAATAGCAATATAGCAGTACCCCTTTTTAAGAAAATTAAGCGGTCTTTTTTATCTAGCCTACGCTCCATCAAATCCCAAGCATGTTCATCAAAACTAGGCTCATCGCCCGCTAAGGTTTTTTTTCTAAAGAAACTATCTAAATTATTGTCTTCTATCTCCATTTTTTAGATATTTTGATTTTCAATATTCAAAATCATTTCTTTTAATTGTTTTCTGGCTTTAAACAAGTTTGATTTTGAAGCACCAATGGAAATCGAAAGTTTTTCAGAAATTTCTGGATGAGAAAAACCATCAATCACAAATAGATTAAAAACCGTTCTGTAGGCTACAGAAAGCTTTTGTACCAATCTCACAATATCTTGATATTGTAAACCAGAAAGAATGTTTTCTTGATCTTCAAAATCACCTACTTTATCTAAATCTTCCATATGCAATTTTTTAATTTTTGATCGATAAAAGTCAATCGCCGTGTTGATCATAATCCTGGCTAACCACGGTTTAAACCCATAATCTTTTTGATATAAATGGAGTTTATTAAAAACTTTCATAAAACCATCATTTATCAATTCTATAGCTTCTTCTCTATCATTAGCATAGCGTAAACAAATTTTTAGAGCGTAACCAAAGTAAAGTTGATAAAGCTCTTTTTGAGCTTTTCTATCTTTTCTTAAGCATTTTTCTAAAAGAGTATGTAATTGTTTATCTTCCAATGATTGTTGCTTTTAATATCGAATACGGTAATTGTTTGTTGCTAGTTGCCTATGGTTTAAAAAACTTTAAAATAATTTAACAAAGTTTTTTGATGTTATATTAAATTTAGAATATTTTAACTCTTAAGCAATGGCGTTTTATAAAAACTTTAGCAATGCAATTGTTCCCTGATGCTAGTAAAAGAAAAAAAGAATTTCTAAAAATTCTCTAAGTATCCAATTTTACACTAACCTGAATTAAAACCACAATTTTTCTTTTTTAGCTTTGAGATTCTTATTCATTCTGTTAGCTTTGCCATACAAAAATTTTAAAAATGAGTGTTCTAGTTAATAAAGATTCTAAAGTTATAGTTCAAGGTTTTACGGGTAATGAAGGTACTTATCATGCAACCCAAATGATAGCTTACGGAACTGATGTTGTTGGTGGTGTTACTCCGGGTAAAGGCGGTCAATTGCATTTGGATAAGCCGGTTTTTAATACTGTAAAAGAGGCTGTAGATAAAACTGGAGCGGATGTTTCTATCATTTTTGTACCGCCAGCATTTGCTGCAGATGCAATTATGGAGGCTGCCGAAGCTGGCATTAAGGTTATTGTTTGTATCACCGAAGGTATCCCTACAAAGGATATGATTATGGTAAAAGAATATATTTCTGGTAGAGATTGCCGTTTAATTGGTCCTAACTGTCCGGGTATTATTACTGCCGATGAAGCAAAGATTGGTATTATGCCAGGTTTTATCTTCAAAAAAGGTAATGTTGGTGTGGTTTCAAAATCAGGGACTTTAACTTACGAAGCAGTAGATCAGGTTGTGAAAGCAGGATTAGGGATTACTACTGCAATTGGTATTGGTGGCGATCCAATTATTGGAACTCCAACAAAAGAAGCTATAGAGTTATTAATGAACGACCCAGAAACCCACGGAATTATTATGATTGGTGAGATTGGTGGAAGTATGGAAGCGGAAGCTGCAATGTGGATTAAAGATCACGGTACAAAGCCAGTTGTTGGTTTTATTGCAGGTCAAACTGCGCCTCCAGGCCGTAGAATGGGACATGCTGGTGCAATTGTTGGTGGAGCCGATGATACTGCTGCTGCAAAAATGAAAATTATGAGAGAATGTGGAATTACGGTTGTAGAATCTCCCGCTGAAATTGGAGCTGCAATGGCAAAACTTTTAAAGAAATAGTAGTTTTTATTTTAATATTTAAATGGTCGGTTTTTTAAAGAGCCGACCATTTTTTGTTTCATAAGGTTAATGTTTTTTGTTATGATTATTGATGAGATTTATATTGAAATTTAAATCTTCTGTAATATATCGTGTACCATAAATTATTAGATTTGAAAAAAATAAGATTATGGCAACTTCAAAAGTAGTATATAACGGTGGATTAAGAACCAAATCAACCCATTTGCAGTCTGGAACAGAAATTATAACAGATGCACCTGTAGATAACCAAGGTAAAGGAGAAGCATTTTCTCCGACAGATTTATTGGCAACTTCTTTAGCCAATTGTATGTTTACCATAATGGGTATAGCTGCAAATACCCACGGCATTGATATGGATGGGGCAACTGCCCAAGTAACAAAAATAATGGCAGCCGAGCCCAGGAGAGTTTCTGAAATTCATGTGCATTTTGATTTCCCTAAGAAAGCAGATTACTCTGATAAACAAAAGAAAATTTTAGAAAATGCAGGCTTAACTTGCCCGGTACATTACAGCTTGCATCCTGATATTACAAAAGAAATTGATTTTGGGTGGTAGGGATTAATTTAGAATGATAGAATTTTGAATGACTGAATGTTGAATGATTGAATATCTGCAAGTTAATTTTAAAGGATAGAATTTTGAAGGAGTGAAAATCAGTCTTAATTACACTTCATTCATTTATTTAATATCCTCCTTAAAACCTTAAATTAGAATAAATTACTTAATTAATTTTCATATACTTGGTTGTTATAAATAATTCTAGCCTTTGAAAAAAAATTTATTTTTTATTATATTTCTGATCACAACTTTAACTTCGGCTGCCCAAACCAATTATACCATTAGTGGTTTTGTAAGAGAGTTAAAATCAGATGAGACGTTGCCTGGTGCCAATATCACGGTAGTAAAGCTTAAAAAGCAATTTCAAGCTAATAACTATGGTTTTTATTCTATTACTTTGCCACAGGGTGAGTATGATTTTAGGACCAGTGTAGCAGGCTATCAATTACTAGATACAATAATAAATGTTAATAGAAATATAGATTTAGATTTTAGGCTCTACTCTCAAAACCAGCTAAATGAAATTATTGTAACCTCTAGTGCAAAGCAAAATATTGCGGAGCAAATTGCCATGAGTACAATAGAAATCCCTATCCAACAGATCAAAGAAATACCTGCAATTTTAGGAGAGAAAGATGTTTTTAAGGTAATAAAATTATTACCTGGCATACAAAAAGGTACAGAAGGAAGTAGCGGTTTTTATGTTAGAGGTGGCGGCCCAGATCAAAACCTGATTATTTTAGATGATGCCGTTGTTTATAACGCAAACCATTTATTTGGTTTTTTCTCTTTGTTTAATGGTGACGCCTTAAAAAGCGTAGAACTGATAAAAGGAGGTTTTCCGGCTCGTTTTGGCGAAAGGTTATCATCGGTTTTAAACCTAAACATGAAAGATGGTAACAAAAAAGAAATACATGGAGAAGCAGGATTTGGATTATTATCTGCAAGATTAACCTTAGAAGGGCCAATTAAAAAAGATAAATCATCATTTTTGATTTCTGGTAGAAGAACGTATGCGGATATATTTGTACAACCATTTTTAGAGAAGGGGCAAAGTTCCGGTTATTATTTTTACGATTTAAACACCAAATTTCAAGCAGATATTAATGATAAAAACAGGATTTTTATTAGTGGTTATTTTGGGAACGATAAATTATACGCTAAGTATAAATATGAAAAAAATGATAGCGAAACGGCTAATTTTAAATGGGGAAATGCCACATCAACTTTTAGATGGAACAATATCCTATCAAAGAAGCTTTTCGCAAATACCACGTTAATTTTTAGTAGATATAAGCTTCAAAACTTTTATGAGGAACAATATCCTGACGGCATTTATAGCTCTACTTATAACTCTTCCATTAGGGATTTTAGTCTAAAATATGATGTAGATTATTTTGAAAACAGCAACCATACTTTTAAATTTGGAGTAAAAAGTACTGCACATCGCTTTGTACCTAACGCTTACATTGTTAAAGACCCAGATGTAGCGTTTCAGCAAAATGATGTTCAAAAATATGATAGTTATGAGGGCAATATATATGCAGAAGATGAATGGAAGTTGAGTTCCAAAATAGGTTTAGATATAGGGGTAAGAGCCAGTACATTTAATGCGGATGGCGCAAATTATACTTATGCAGAACCTAGGTTTTCTGCCCGTTACCTAATTAATGCTACTACCGCCATAAAAACTTCTTATTCTGTTATGCATCAGTTTTTGCATTTATTATCTAGTACAGGTGTGGGTTTCCCAACAGATTTATGGGTGCCTTCTACCAAGCGTACTACTCCAGAAGTTTCAAATCAAATTGCTATTGGTTTCTCTAAAGAAGTTAGTGATAAAGCATTACAATTTTCTGTTGAGGCTTATTATAAAACTTTAAATAATATTTTATCCTATAAAGAAGGGGCATCTTTTTTTGATATTGATATACCAGATGATGCTACAAAAAAAATTAATTATGAGGATAATATTATCTCTGGTAAGGGAAACAGCAAGGGAATTGAGTTTTTTTTACAGAAGAAAACAGGTAAACTAAACGGTTGGATTGGCTATACTTTATCAGAGACTTTACATCAGTTTGCCGAGATAAATAATGGAGAATTTTTTAATCCGAGGCAAGATAGAAGACATGATTTTTCTATTGTAGCCCTTTATCAGTTTTCGCCAAAAATTAAGCTAAATGTCAGCTTTGTTTTCAGTAGCGGTAATCCGGTTAATATCCCTCGTAATACTTATTATGCCAGTAATAACACAAATTTGAACGGACAAGTTTATGGGTACAATAGCACAAACAGGGTTACAAATTATGGTAATAGGGGAAGTTTTAGATCTGAATCTTATCATCGGGCAGATTTAGGGATTCAGTTTTATAAAAAGAAAAAAAGAGTAGAGCGTACATTTGAAGTGGGTGTTTACAATGTATATAGTAGATTAAACCCATTTTATTATGATGTAAATACAGACAATAATGGGAAGACGAGTCTTTATAAAATTGCCCTCTTTCCAATCATCCCTTCGGTTTCTTGGTCTTATAAATTTTAATCGGAATGAAAAATAAATACTTCTTAATAGCTTTTGTATTAATGATTATTATAAGTTGTAGAAAAGCGGTTGAATTTGATTTTGTTGATGAGCCGGCACAACTTGTTGTAGAAAGTTTTATTTGTCCAACAGACGATTCTATTAAAGTTAACATTAATTATACTAAAAATTATTATGATCAAACTAACGTTAAAAGCCAAATTGCCAAGGATATTCCAAAAGCTACCGTAACCATCTCTAATTCATCATTTACAAAAACCTTAAAATGGTCTGTGAAGAATAATGCTTTTACCATTGCAACTAAAGAAATGCCGCTTTTAGAAGATATTAGTTATACTTTAAGAATCACAACATTAAATGGGTTAATTGTTTCGGGAATTACAAAAATACCTAAGAAAATTATTGGTGCCGATTTTGAAATTATAAAAGGAGTAATAAGAGGGGACAGTAGAAAAGATAAAATAATTCTAAAGCAGCAGGACGAAAAAGGCGTTAAAAATTACTATGAATTTAGGTTAGCTTTGGTTTTTGAGGATTACTATTCTGGTATGTTAAATCAACAAATCCAACTACTGGGAGAATCTTTGATAGATGATGAAAGTGACAAATTAGATAATGTTTCTGCATCGTTTAATAATACGGTTTATAATCAATCAAATCAGGGGCAACAAGTTCCTAATTCACGTAGATATTATAGAGCAATATTTATTAAAGCGAATGAAGAATATTATAAATACATAGACATAACAAAAAAAAATCATGATGCAAGCGGAAATCCATTTGCAGAACCAGTATCTCTTTACACCAACATCAAAGGTGGGGTTGGCGTTTTCTCTTCTTATCAAATACAATATAAAGAAGTAAATTTTTGATTATAAAGTATTTTGGAGTTTAAAAAATGAAGATTAAGTGGATGATTTTAAAATAATTTAACCTCTTTCTTATTCAATAACTCAATTATTCAACCCTTCTCTCAGTCAATTATTCAATCATTCAATATCTTAACCCTCATATCATTCAACTCTTCTCTCATTCAATCCTTTACTAATTCAACTTTAAATTTTAAAATCTAAATCCGAAATCTATTGAGATTCTTTTGCTCTCTTTTGAAATACCATAACCAGCAGTAACTAAAAGTTTGTTAAATAAATTAAGATAAACTCCAGGGCCATAACCTTGGTGCCAATCCCTACTTTCTACAAAATTGTTTTGCACTTTTGCAATATCGTAAAAGCCATATACTCCAAAATCTCCAGTAAAAATATAGTTTCTAAAAGATGATACTGGGAAACGCAATTCTGTATTTGCAAAATATGCAGATTTACCTGAAAAACGCTCATTTCTAAAGCCTCTTAAATAATCGCCATTACCGATTGTATTAGCCTGATAAAATTTATAGCTACCAATATTTGTCATTGCACCTAATCTTAATGCAACAGTTACAGGAAAAGTTCCATTTGGGGTAGCATAAAAAGAAGCTATTGTGCTTAAGTGTAAATATTTATCTCCCTCACCTTGTATCTCTTTATAATACTCTGCTGCATTTTCCCATTTAAAACCAGTTTTAGGTATGTTTTTATTATCTACAAAACTGAAATTTAAGTAAGATTTTAAGCTCAAGAATTTAGAAGGGTTTTTGTAATTAAATGTTTGGCCGGCTAAATAATTAGGATCAGAATATGGAATAATTCTAAAATAATCAAAACCAGGACCCACTCCAATCTTAATATCATCTGTTATATGATATTGAAAATAAGTAGAGATATTAATAGTTTCAGATCTTACTCTATAAAAATTATTATCATCATTTATATTTTTTGTATCGTTACCAATGCCATAAAAATTAAATTTATATGCTGGTCCAGCATAGTCACTTTTAATAACCAGGTCGTATTTATGTGCTAATAAATCATAGAATGTTGCGTTATATCTTCCAAATAACGCTTTTGTGGTTAACGAGTGGAGGATAGAAAACTTTTGCTCATAACTATAAGGCTCTTTTCTAAAACCATAATGTTTTACAGTATAAACTAAACCAAGTAATACACCATCTTTACCGTTTCTATAATCGGCATTTAAAAACGGAGAACGTTTATCGTACGTAAAATTATCTGGTAAATATTTATTTACCCATTCTTTATCAGTTTTTCTTACCTCGGTATTACTTGCAGTTTTAAAAGTATTCTCAATATTATCGAATATGATTGTTCTGCCGTTATCACCTTCATCTGCTAAATAATCCTTTTTATCTCCACCAACTATCCTCAACTTTATGGGATGATCAGATTTTCCTTTTATAACCAAACTATCACTCTCACCCAAAAGGTAAAAATTAAGTTCATGAGTATCATCATTACTAAAAGTGCGGGTATAAATAGCTTTATCCAGTTCACCGTCTTTTTTAATTTTATACATCATTACTTGTGTACTGTCTTTTTCGCGGTTAATAGCTAGATACTCATGTTTATCAGATCCTGAAACGGTAACTTCTTTTGCTAAGGTTTTAAAATAGCTTTTTGCAACATCTACCAATTGGTCTCTTCTTGATTTTAATTTGGCAACAATCTCATCTCCACTTAAAGCATAAGCTTCTTTTGGCATTTGTTTTACAGAGTTTTCTATCACTTTATCTGTTAATTGAGTTTGCATTTTTTGCGCAATAACAACCCATTCCTGATAAGATAACTCGTTCAATAATCTTCTATCTAAATTTCTTGCAGCTATAGATAATTTTGCAGGGTCTTCAATTTTATAACCAAAATTTTGAACATCAGGGAGTGCTTTGCTTGCTAATTTTGGTAGCAAACCGTCAAATTTTGTAAACACCTGATCTCTATCTCTTGGGATTGGTTTATAAACCGAACCTTTTCCTTTACCCTCAAACTCGGCCCAACGCCATTGGTCTTCATGACGATCCCAATCTCCTATCAATAAATCAAATAATCTAGCCGTTAAAAAGCTTTTTTGATCAACTCTATTGTCATTATCTTCCTTTAAATTTTCGTACATTTTTTCTGTACTTATTGCATTTTTAGTGTAACCAAATTCTTTAAAAGCTGATAAATTTTCATCCGGTCTAATTTCTATGATCCCAATTCTTCCACCAATTTGCTGTAAATACGGACCAAGTAATCTTGAGTACGGAACATACACCAACTCTGGATTGGTATGAAATACACCAATTGCTTTTGCCATTCCTGGAATTGCTAATGCGCCAAAAGGATGTGCAGATGATATTTGATCTTGAACAATAGCATCTGCAAAAGTTGGTCTAAAACCTTCTGGCAACAAGGCCGATGGGTCTTTGTCTATAGTTCTAAACTGGTATTGAATTTTGTTTTTTCCTTCTAAACGTAAAGAAGTAGTTTGGTGGCCACCACCTAACTGTAAAGGTTTTAGGCCGCCAGCATATTTTGTTAAATCTAAATAAGGAATAGATACCGGAGTAGACCAAACATTTCTATAATGTTCGCCAAAAATCTTCTGCTTAAATTTAGATGCTTTATAACGCTCGCCTACGGCAACATATTTAGTGCTATCTACGTAACTTTCCTTACTTTCTGCAAGGGTTTCTTTTTTTCCAGCAGGTAAAGAATATAATGGCGATCTATAGATTAATTTTCCTGTACTTCCATCAGTAATAGGCTCCCAAAACTCTACCCAACATTGCCCGTTTTTATAGTAATTTAACCTCGCAAAACCCTTAGTACCATGTCCAAATAATGCATCATTACCTTTAAACAACGCACTATTTTTGCTTCCTGCACCGCTAATTACCTGATGTATATCTTTATAAGGCGTTAATTGTAAGGCATGCTCATGGCCCGATGCAATTACTAAGTTTTTTTCATCACTAAAAGTAGCTAATAACTTATTTCTTAGGTCTTGATAACGTTTATTAGAAATATCTTCTCTAGATAAACCATACTGTCTTAATAATGGATATAAAGAACCTAAGCCGGGTAATGGGATATAAAGATTATCCCTTACTAAAGTTAAAGGAAATAAATAATCTAAAGCGGTGAAATACCCTCCGTGTTTTCCATTAGAAAATAATGGGTGATGCTGTGTAAAAACTATGTTTTTACCTTTATTTCTTAATAAAATGTCCTTAATCTGGGATATTAATTGATCGTCATTTTCTACCGTACAACCTTGATCATATCTATTTGATTTATGATAAGGAGTTAACCACCATTCGCTATCAATAGCTATAATTACTAAGTTTTCGCTCATTTGAACTTCTACCGGACCTGCACAACCATTGCTAGGTAAAAAAACATCTGTACTATCTAAATAATTTTCTACAAAATCTTCTTCTCTTTTTAATGTTTCTAAGCCATCTGGATGGCTTTTATCCCAATCGTGATTACCAGGAATAAAGATTTTTTTACCTTTAAAATCCTTAACAATTTTCATTTGTTCTGTAATATATTTCTCTTTTAATTCACGATCAAACGCACCAGGTTTAGGCATTCCATGTTCGTAAATATTATCTCCCATAAAAATAACAGCATCTTTAACACTAGAAGTCACCTTTATAGTGGTATCGGATTTGTTTTTAGAAATAACGGTATCTGTTTGATACATCTGAGATTGCAACAATTTTAAGGTAGGTTCTTGTTTATCAACATCGGGTTTACCCACATCACCAATTAAAAAAACCGTATAATCTAAAGAAAGGGTATCGGGATTATTAGCTTTTTCCCAATCTCTTTCGCTTTTAGCATAAAATGGTTTATAGGTAGTACAAGAGCAATAAAATAGACCAATGATAGAAAGCCCTACTAGTTTTGTAAATTTATTTTGCATTTATATTCTTTATTTTAATGATGTTTCCGGGATGCTTATGTCCCTCGTTAGAAATATATAATTCGCCGTTGCTATTAAATGCCATACCTTCTGGCTGACTAAATGCATCGCCATGAAAAGGAATAATTTGTTTAATACTATCTACAGAGCTCATTACAACAATGATATTATTGATAGAAGAGAGAACATATAAATCTTTAGAACCCGGTTTAAAGGTGATAGCCGTAGGTTTAATGATTTCGTTTTGATTTTCGTTACCCACTGCTCTTAAAAACCTTTTAGAAACTTCGGTAAGTTTATCTCCTTTAAAAAAATCCTCTATTTCTTTAAATTTAATTTGATAGGCAGGCAAGGTGTTAAAAATTTTTTTGCTTAAAGAGAAAGCATAAATATTTTTTTGAGAGGTTTTTTTATCGCTTTTATCTAAATTTCTTTCTTTGATAGATAATAGTAAGCTATTTGTAGATTCATCAAAAGAAATTCCCTCAATATCATTTTTACCTTTTAACGGAGTTTTAAATTTAATAACAGATGGTTTGGTATTAAAATTTGCAATTTCATAAATGTCGCCTTTGCTTTCAATAACATATAATTTTTTGTTAACCTTAACGATATCTTCATAATCGCCTTTTTCGGCAAATTTGAAAGTTTTGATGATTTTCTTTTTTGGAATATCAAAATAATAAATTAAACCATGTTCATCCTCAATTGCTGCAATTACGCTATCAGTAATAAAGGTAAAGCCAGAAATTTCTTTTAAATCTTTAGGTACTTCAATAACTTCATAATCACTACTAGATATTTCTCCTTTTTTTTTCTCATCATTAAATATCTTTGATGGATCAATGCAGGCAGTTAAAAAGAAAAAAAAAGCCAGAAAGGAAAATTTATACATTTTTGGTTTTAAAATTGTTTAGCAATATTTTGAAAAAGATTTAATCAAAACTTATACCATCATTTAAGTTTGCTTAAATTGGTTTTTTAAGAAGAAAATTATGAATTCAAATTATACAGAAGAAGATATTTCTAAATATGTTTTTAAGCTTTTTAAAGAGAAGTTAAAAGAAGAATATATCTACCATAACTTTGCCCATACGCAACAAACTGTTGATACTGTAAAAAAACTTTCTGACGAGTATAAATTAGCCGATGAAGAAAAGGAAGATTTAATTTTTGCAGCCTGGTTTCATGATACAGGTTATACTACTAATCCTAAAAATCACGAAGAAGAAAGCGTGAAAATTTTTAAAGAGTACTTTACAAAGGGTTTTTCTGAAGAAAGGATGCGAAAAATTGAAGTATTAATTTTAAGTACAAAGGTTGGAAGTGAGCTGCAAACATTAAGTGAAGAAATACTTCATGATGCAGATTACGTGAATATGGGGAAGAAAAAATTTGAAGAGCGGGCAGAACTTTTAAGATGCGAATGGGAAAAAATTAGCCTTAAAACTTACACAGATTTAGAATGGGCCGAATCTCAACTACAGTTTTTAATAAGTACAAGATTTAAAACTTCTGCTGCTGTTAAAGAATATGGCGAAAAAAGAGAAAGAAATATTAAAAAGCAACGAGAGCGCATAGAGAAAGTAAAAAGTGACCATTATAAGATACAGTTAAAAGAACAAAGTACAAATGCAAAATTAGATAAGGAAGGCAGAGGAATAGAAACCCTTTATCGTTCTGTTTATAGCTATCACATGGAATTAAGTTCTATGGCAGATAGTAAAGCAAATATCATGATTAGTATAAATACCATCGTTGTTTCTGTTATCATTACGCTTTTTGGTTCGGGTTATACTTTTGGAGATTCTGAAGGTTTTAGGCATGTGCGCTTTGTTATACCTATGTTATTATTAGTTGTAAGCAGTTTAATATCCGTTACATTTGCAATTTTATCTGCCAAGCCTAATATCACAACCAAACAAAAATTTGAGCTTCAGAATAAAAATAGTAGTGTATTGTTTTTTGGCAATTTTGCGCAATTAAAACTGGAAGAATTTGTTGCACACATTAAAGGTTTAAAACAAGAAAAAACCGAGCTTTATGATAGTATGACGGTAGATATTTACCATTTAGGAGGTGTTTTAGTTAAAAAATATAACCTTTTAACTTGGTCTTATAATATTTTTATGACAGGGTTAATTTTGTGTGCAGTTGGCTTTTTAGGAATTACCATTTACTCTTATTAATTATTTTTATTTATTATTTGGGCGTTTAAACGGGCTTTCCACTGTAGTTTTTCATCCGCCAACTGGCGGATAAAAAAGCTGCCGTTTCAATCCCTAACGCGAAAAATGCCTTAAATTCTATCTAGCTTATGTTTTGTCATATCACTTTCTATATCTCCAGTATTTAAGGTTGATGCAGGCTCAAAAAGAATAATAGAAACTTCTTCATCTGCAACTGGCCTGTGTTCAACTCCTTTAGGAACTATTAAAAATTCGTTTTCATTTAAAACCACAGTTTTATCTCTATATTCCATTTTTAAACTGCCTTTAATCACAAAAAATAATTCATCTTCATCATCATGTTTATGCCAAACAAATTCTCCTTTTAATTTGGCCAGTTTAACATGCTGGCCATTTAGTTCTCCAACAATTTTGGGGCTCCAATAGTCAGAAAATAAGGTTAATTTTTGGGGAAGATTTACTTTTTCCATAATGATTAAGGATTAACGTTAAACAGGTATTCATGAAGACTTGAATAAAAAAATTAAAAAATTTAATTTCTCTACAAAAAATTAAATCTTCAAAAAGCCGTACTCATAAACCTTTGGTTCTATTTTACCAGCCAATTGTTTTAGTTTTTTACGGAGGTTGCCAATTAAATCCATATAAATTTCATCATCACTTTTATTATTCATTTTGCCGGTTGGGTTTCTTCCTTGAAAATATTCTCTAATATCATACAAAGAAGCATTTACATTACAATTTGGTTGTTTATGATAATATATCCAAAGCGCTTTGCCAGCATCCATAACTTCTGATGCTTCGGTAGAAAATTTTAATGGAACAAAATAATCACCTTCGGGTTCTGCTACAATAATTGTAAATATATCTATTGAATGTTTTTTAGGTTTTATTTTTCCTTGTATAAATTGGCTCATGAAGTTGCTCTCAAACTTTTCTCTCGAGTTTACTTCTTGTTCTGTAAATGGAATCCAATGGTTAGTTGCATTATTACTTGTTATATTATTATGTCCATCGAATAAAGTAAAAACTAAACAATTATGTTTAAACTCATTATCATTTTCTGCACTTATAAGTGGAAAAGTGTATTGGTCTCTATCGTTTAACCATGTTGCCTCAATATTAAGCCTTACAGCGAAATAGATGGAAATTTCGAAAATATTTTTTTCAGTAATATTGTAAACAAATTTCTTTTTCAAATCATTTTCCGACGGAAGATTAGTTAAAAAAATACCTAAATTATTTTGTACATCTGGTCCATTTACTCTTAAATATCCTAAAGATTCACCTTTTTTATCATAATATTTTCTGAGCCAATCAATCATAAAATAACCCTTTTCATAAATATGTATCTTCTTTTCTCCTAAAAATGAATCAGAATTAAATATGTCACTTACAACTGTTTTAATTCTTTCCTTTTCACTCAAATCGTAAATAAAAAACCCAATAGGAAACTTCCCCTTAACATTGTCGAAAGAACTTGCCGGAACCATAAATCCTTTTTTGAAAGAAGCTTCAAAGTATTGACGAAATTTTTCAAAATTTTGTGATTGTATAAATTTTAGAGTGGAAAAATGAGATATTGTTGAATCTGGAATTTCACAATATATTCTAATCAAAAACTGAGCGAAAAGTTCACGAGTGGCTGTACCAAATTTTTTATGGTAGGTTTGGTAAACTCGTGTAGTTGAAGCTACATTACTTTTATTTTCTCCTAGTCCAATAATTGTACTTTTATTTCCGGCCTCCGCATAAGGCGGATTTATATAAACAACCAGTTTTTTTCTTTTTTCTGGATTGTTAACTATCTCTTGTAATGGCTTTGGTAATTTTGTAAAATCATCATTCAAAAAATCGAACTGAAAAACATGGTCGTCTAATAAATTTGCGCCATTTTTAATACGGTCATGTATTACTTCAACATCCTGGCTATCTAAGGTAGAAGCCCAAATGTTGTATTTATTGGTCAATCCGGTTAATAAATTTCCGGTTCCTGCAGCGCAATCCCATATATAATATTCGTCTTGCCAATCCACGCCTAAAACATCTGTTAAATATTTTTGAGAAAGCTCTACCCAAATTTGTGGTGTAAAAAAACTTCCTTTACGTTCCCTCACATCTTGCGGAACCAATAAATCTCTGCGTTCTACAATATAATCCCAATATTCTTCTTTTGGTGGGCGGTCATACTTATTCCAAAATTGGGTATGTGCAACTTGCTTATCATTAAAACCAGTTTCGCTATGGCTAAATAAACCAGAGTCGGATAGTTTTCTATCTAACTCGTAATGGTCATGCTTTAATAAAACAAATAGCTTTTCTTTTAAAGTATTGTTATTTTCTGAAAGTAAATCGGCCAGGTAAAAATCGCCATCAATAATCCCACTTTTTTTGGCAATATTCCAATTTACGGCAATGGTAGCCTTTACATTTTGTAACCATTTGTTGTAAATAACCATAAAGTTATTTTTATCAATCTTGGTTTTGGTTAACCCATATTTACCAACAATAAAATTATTTTTGATAAACTTTTTAAGCTCTTTATCATCTTCTAAATAATTAAAAAGCAGGGTTTTATCATCAATTATTGTTTTTACATTTTCATGGATGAGTTTAAATTCCTTTGTTTCATGATTAGAAGGCGTAACATTCCAGTTAAAATCATTGATATAAAATACTTCGTGAATATCGTTGTAAGGAATAAAAGCAATTTTTTCTCCGTCAAATGCGCCTAACATCGCCGGAGGCAAAAATTTATCAAAAGTTCTGGCTTTGCCGATAGTTAATATCAACTGAACTAAAGAATTATAGATGTTAGAAGAACCTTTTTTGGCTTCTGCCCACAGTAAAGATTCTTGCTCAAATAATTGCTTTGCACTTTGATGCAAACAAACGCTAAAATCTACATTGCCAATAATTTTAGAGCAATCATAAAACCAAAAATATTCTTGCGCAATTTTATTCTTAAGTTCTTCTTCTCTAATATTTTGGTATTTCATTTATGGTTTGCAGATATTGGTGATTGTTGTTTATGCGCTTTCTATAGACTTGTTTAAAAAATCTATCAATGGTTTTGTGGTTTCAAAATAAGAAATAATTTTACCGAAAGTATCATTACTTGTTATTTCTTTATCAGTTAGTTTTTCTGAAGTATAAAAACCTTTCATTTTTAAAAATTCGGCAGCTTTATTGGCTTCTTCAAACTCTTTTGGTATTTTTTTTAAAACACCAGAATTATTTATCCCGCTAGGAAATTTTTTTTTAAATGCCGGGTTATTAATAATGGTTTGCCATTCATCAAAACTGTAATCTATTTCTTGTCTAATTTTTTTTAGCTCTGGCGGCTGAGGGTTATAAACGCCACCACCAATAAAGCAATTATCTGGCTCTACATGTAAATAATAAAATGCCGACGGACTGTTTTTACCGTTTTTGTTTAAAACGATATAGTAATCTGTTTTGTAAGGAGTTTTATCTTTTGCAAAGCGTAAATCTCTATTAAGCCGGGTGATGCACTTTTTGGGTTCTAAAAAAGCACTGGCAATAGTTTGGTCTAAATCAGACATTGCAATAATTAATTCGTTTGTTAAAGTTAAAATATCGCTTTTAGCATTCTCATAAAGTGCTCTATTATCATCAAGCCATTCTTTAGTGTTATTAATTTTAAGCTCTTTTAAAAAATTTAATGTGTTTTTTTCTATCATTTTAATATTGATTACAACAGCTTAAAAAAAGCTATTATTATAAAATTAAACATAGGAAGATATGTTTTAAAATAGAATTAAAACTTATTTTAAGGAGAAAAGCTAGTAATAGATTTATAAGAGAAAACTAAAATCTGTTTAAAAATTATACTTATTACCCAAAAATCTCTAAACTTTTAAGTTATCTAACTTACACTTTTGATTCTTGTAATTGGTCTTTTGCAACTTTAACAAACATATATATTGCCAATGCATAAACTAATAAAGAAGGAAATACCCTTAATGGGAAATCCATTTTACTAAGCTCTTGTATTAATGTAAGAGAATAAGCTTTGTTTAATTTCAATTGTAGTTTAGGAACAAAATAAACGCCCGATATTATAGAAATAAATAAGTATAAGCCTAAATATATAACCACATATTTTACCTTGATTATAGTTGGTTTAAACCAAATCATCAATACTACTAATAGCAGGGGTAAAAATGCAGGCAATAAATAAACCCAAAGAAACGCTTTCGTGTGTACGGCTTCCCTAAATGCTAACCAATCGTTTTCTCCAACTTTTAACCATAAAGGATAGTTTAAAAACTTTTCTGTAAAATCTGATCCTGCAGTAAAAAAAGCTAACGCAAAAACCAAAATAAAAATCCACTTAGCGAATACTTTTGTGTTTTTAAAAAAAATATTAAGCAATATAAAAGCCACTAAACTTTGCAATATGATTGGTAAAAATTGAAAAGTTAAACTTTTTATTAACAGGTTTTTGCATGTTGCTACATCAAAACCTTTTACTGCAGAGAATGAATTTTGAAGCGGGATTAAAATAAAAAATATGGTTGCAATTGAAATAAGAGAGATTAAAACTGATGTTACTATTGCCCATTTTGGAAAACTTTTAGGCGCAAACCAAAATAGTGAAATAGATGAAAATAAAAGTAAAACAGCAGGGATATAGAACAAAAATATTACTCTAGTATTAAACACTTCCATAAAATCAGCAAGATGTTCATGAACTTTATCAAAAGTTGGATAAATAAAATAATGCATCATGGCAGATGCACCAAGAACAAAAAAAGACAAAACAAAATAGACAGTTACCGCCCACAGCGTTTTATTAATACTTGGCGTTTTCATATTTTAAGTTTCCTAATTAATACATGAAGATATGTTTTTAATCAAAAAAATAAAATTTTCTTAAAAAAGAAATCTCTAATAAAAAGTAAAGAATATTATATAGCTGAGACTAAAGAGAAATATAAGAATAATAAGTAACGCCAAAATGTTCGTACTTGTCTTTTCCTCGTTTTAGATTTTCCCAATTAAACCAATTTTTTACTGCTTTTTTGTTTTTTAGTTTTTCTAGGTAGCTATCGGTAAGTAAAATATAACAGGGTATGTTAATGCTATTTTTTAAAAGCTTATGAACTAAAATAACACCTTCTCCTAATAGTTTTACCCTACCATTAATCTTTGTGATATTAATATAAGCATGGTGTATGATAACTTTAATACCCAGCTGATTTTTAGACAAGTATTTTTTATGATGATCTGGATCACTTTCCTTAAATTTTGCTATAACATCATTAAAGGTTTCAAATATTAACTTAGATTGTTGCGCAACTTTATTAACGGCTGGCAATCTTCCTTTTCTATAAAAAAATATAGCATCGCCCTCAATTTCCGCAACATTCATGGCTAAAATATTAGCACTTATTAATTTATTAAGCATTACGGTAATAACCTTATTCGCAAATTCAGGCTCTGTAGAGGTCATAAACTTTGTGAAACCTGTAAGATCGGGAATAAAGAAGAAGACAGGATCAGTAGAATTATTATCCATCAGATTGATTGTTTTTAGTATAGAAATTAGCTAAAGTTTTTCATTGCTTTATCTATCTCTCTTTTTACATCACGTTCTTTTAAAGTGTCTCTCTTATCAAAAGATTTTTTTCCTTGCGCTAAAGCAATTTCCATCTTGGCAAATCCTCTATCGTTAATAAAAATTTTTAAAGGCACAATTGTTAAACCTTTATCCTGGCTTTTAACCAAAAGTTTTTTAAGTTCTTTTTTAGTAACCAATAATTTCCTATCTCTTTTAGCTTCGTGATTATAAAAAGAACCATGAGAATATTCAGAAACGTGAAGGTTCCTTACGTAAAGCTCCTCATTTATAAAGGTGCAAAACGCATCACTAATAGTTGCTTTACCTTCTCTTATAGATTTTATCTCGGTGCCTAATAGTTTAATACCAGCAACAAAATTCTCTAAAAAATGATATTCAAAACTTGCTTTTTTGTTTCTGATATTTATATCCGACCCCATTTGTGATTATTATTACGCAAAGATAAAATTATATTTTAGCCATAAATGATAATGAATTTCATAAACAAATAGTAATACGAAAATTTTTCCCCCATGGTCTGTGTCTTCACAGACTATCAATTTTTAGTCTCGGTCTTTGTGGGACAGAGACCTAAGTAAAAAAATCCACTACTTAATTAAATGCAAAATGTCTCCTATGGGTTGGTCAATCTCAATTTTGATACCATTAATGCCGGCAGCTTCAGCAGCTTCTACATCGGTAAATTTATCGCCAATAAAATAAGATAATGCCGCATCTAAATTGTGGTCTTTTATTCCTTTCAGTAACATACCTGGTTTTGGTTTTCTACAATCACAATCTCCTGTAAAGTCTGGGTGATGCGGACAATAATAAAAACCGCTTATTTTAATACCGTTGGCCAAATAATCTGCTCTTAAATGGTCATGCATTTTTGTTAAGGTTTCTTCAGTATACCATCCTTTTGCCAATCCGCCTTGGTTGGTTGCTACCAAAAGCAGGTAACCACGATTTTGCAATTCTCTTAAAGCCTCGTAATTATGCGTTAGGATTTCAAAATCTTCAAATTTGCATACATAGGTGCCTAACTCCTTATTAATTACTCCATCTCTATCTAAAAAAATTGCTTTTTGCATATTTATAATATCATTTTTTGCGAAGATATAAAATAATTTTTCAGCAAAATTTCATCTAAATCAAGAAAATATACTCTTTTTAAAAATGGTCTACTAACTATAATTTTTCTATCCATAACAGTAAAAATTGATGTTTTTACATTAAAAATAGATATAAAATATTAAAAAGGATAATTTCAATAGGTGTTGTTTTTTATCAAAATGTTAAAATCAAAAGTTAATTAGGGTTTGTATTTTGATGAATTTTTATTTATGGGTAATTTATTTTATCATTTAATCAAAAAAAACCGTTTACTTCAATATTTCTCATAATTTCTCTATTTTGCTTTTTCATACCAAACTAAACAATACTTTAATGGATCAACCAATTCTTACACAAGAAGGTTTATACGACTCAAAATTTGAACATGATGCTTGCGGTACCGGCTTTATCACAAACATCAATGGTAAAAAGTCTCATAAGATAATTGTAGATGCTCTTACCATGCTTGAAAACATGGAGCATAGAGGTGCTTGCGGTTGCGATCCTGATAGTGGCGATGGTGCCGGGATTATGATGCAAATTCCTCATGAATTTTTTCTTGATGAATGTACTAACGAGGCAATTGATTTAAAAGAACCTGGAAATTATGGTATAGGGATGATGTTTATGCCACAAGATTCTCATGCCAGAAAAGCATCAAAAAAAATAATTGAAGCTTGTGCAAATAAGTTAAACATTCCAATTTTAGGCTATAGAAAAGTACCCGTAAATTCTGAAGTTGTAGGCGAAACATCAAGAGCTGTAGAACCATTTGTGAAGCAAGTTTTTATCGGCAAGCCAGCCCATGTTATAGATAACGATGATTTTGAGCGTAAACTTTATGTTTTAAGAAGATTAATTGCCAAAACTATTAAAGAAGAATTAAAAGATGTTTCTAACGATTTTTACTTCGCCTCTTTATCTTCAAGAGTAATTGTTTATAAAGGTCAGCTTACTACTTATCAGGTAAGGCAATATTATGCAGATTTACGTGACGAGCGTTTTGTTTCTGCTTTCGGGATGATTCACTCTCGTTTTTCTACCAATACCTTTCCTTCCTGGAGGCTTGCTCAACCATTTAGATACATGTCTCACAATGGTGAGATTAATACTTTAACGGGTAATCTTAACTGGTTTTATGCTGGAGTAAGGTCTTACGTATCTCCTTATTTTACGCAAGAAGAAATGGATATGATTTTGCCTGTTATAGATGATAATCAGTCGGATTCTGCATGTCTGGATAATATCGTAGAAGTTTTAATGCATTCTGGCAGATCATTACCACATGTAATGATGATGTTAGTACCAGAAGCTTGGGACGGAAACGAAGCGATGGATCCAATTAAAAAAGCATTTTACGAATTCCACGCTACTTTAATGGAGCCTTGGGATGGACCAGCAGCTTTAACTTTTACCAACGGTAAATTAATTGGTTCTATATTAGATAGAAATGGATTGCGCCCATTAAGATATGTGATTACCAATGAAGATACTGTTATTGTAGCTTCAGAGGCTGGAGTTTTGCCTTTAGATGAAAAAACTGTTTTAAGAAAAGGAAGATTACAGCCAGGCAAAATGTTCTTGATTGATACAGAACATGGTAAAATAATTACCGATGATGAAATCAAACATCAAATAGCAAGCAGACAGCCTTATGGCACTTGGCTAGAAAATTATAAGATTAGAATGGAAGAATTGCCCGAGCCAAGGGTGTCTTTCACTGGTTTATCAAAAGAATCAGTTTATCGTTATCAAAAAGTTTTTGGCTATAGCCGAGAAGATATCGAAACGATTATTAAACCGATGGCGTTGGATGGTAAAGAGCCAATTGGCTCTATGGGAACCGATGTTCCTTTGGCTGTTCTGTCAGATCGTCCTCAACATATTTCAAGTTATTTTAAACAGTTTTTTGCTCAGGTTACCAATCCTCCAATCGATCCAATTCGTGAACGTTTGGTAATGAGTTTGGCAACATTTATTGGTAATAATGGTAATATTTTAGATGAAGATAAAATGCATTGCCATTGTGTAATGCTAAATCAACCCATTTTACAAGATAACGAGTTAGAAAAGTTAAGAAGTATTGATACTGGCTTATTCCATGCTAAAACCTTACAAACTTATTTTAAGGCAGATGGTTTGGAGGGTTCTTTACAAAGAGGGATTGAAAGACTTTGCCGTTATGCAGAAGATGCCGTAAATGATGGTTTTGAAGTTTTAATTTTATC
>JBBRYE010000044.1:0-25870 GCA_038237895.1 Sphingobacteriales bacterium
CCAAAAGTATCAGCGTTCACTTTTTCTAGCGTATTGATGTTTACTTTATACAAAACCTCTTTAATTTTACAGCGTGTTACTTTGCTTTGGTGTTGGATAAAATAAGTTGCTGTAGTGTCTAATTCTCTGGTATCCATCCAGCAAATATCAGCTTCAATCTGATTAGAAACTAAAGGAGAACGTTCAATTTCTCCAATTATATCGCCTCTGCTAATGTCAATTTCGTCTTCTAAATGCAAAGTGATTGATTTTCCTTCCTCAGCAATTTGTAAATCACCATCAAAAGTTTCTATTCTTTTTATTTTGGATTTATTTCCAGATGGATAAACTTTAATTTCTTCGTCAACTCTAAAAGCACCGCTTAAAACTCTTCCAGCATATCCGCGATAATCGTGAAGTGCATCAGTTTGAGGCCTTACTACCCACTGAACGGCCATTCTTGCTGGCAATAAATTATCAACTTCATGTACAGGAACGGTTTCTAAATGTGCTAATAAACTTTTCCCTTTATACCACGGCATATTTATAGAATCATTTACAATATTATCACCCCTCAAAGCACTCACAGGGATAAAAGTAACTTCATGAATTCCTAATTTTATGGCTAATTCGTGATAATCTGCATGGATTTTTTCAAAAACCTCTTCGCTATAATTTACCATATCCATTTTATTTACGGCAACTACCACATGCTCTAAAGCCAATAAAGAAACCAAATAAGAATGACGAATGGTTTGCTCAATTACTCCTTTTCTTGCATCTACCAAAATAATAGCTAAATCGGCATTTGATGCACCAGTAACCATGTTTCTGGTATATTGGATATGTCCCGGAGTATCTGCAATAATGAACTTTCTTTTCTCTGTTTGAAAATATTTATAAGCAACATCAATCGTAATTCCTTGCTCACGTTCTGCTTTTAAACCATCGGTTAAAATGGCTAAATCAACCGTTCCATCATCATTTTTTCTGTTCGATTTTTGGATAGCTTCCAGTTGGTCGGCTAAAACAGAATCAGTATCGTATAAAAGTCTTCCTATCAAAGTACTTTTGCCATCATCCACGCTTCCTGCGGTTAAAAATTTTAATATATCCATTAAAAATATCCTCCTTTTTTACGGTCTTCCATTGCTGCTTCAGAAACTTTATCGTCCATTCTAGCACCACGCTCACTTATTTTCGATTGCGAAATCTCTAATATAATGTCATCAATTTCTGTTTTTTCTGATTCTACTGCGGCAGTACAAGTCATATCACCAACGGTACGAAAACGTACACTTTTAGTGTAGATTTTATCATCGGCATCCATATTTAAAAACTCATGAGCCGCCATCCAAACTCCATTTCGCTCAATAACCTCACGATTATGAGAGAAATAAATAGAAGGGATTTCTATATTTTCTCGTTTGATATAGTTCCAAACGTCTAACTCTGTCCAGTTGCTAATCGGAAAAACCCTTACATTTTCTCCTTTATGGATTTTTCCGTTAAAGGTATTCCAAAGTTCTGGGCGTTGGCGTTTTGGGTCCCATTGTCCAAATTCATCACGGACAGAAAATATCCTTTCTTTGGCTCTTGCTTTTTCCTCGTCTCTTCTTGCGCCGCCAATACAAGCATCGAACTGATTTTTTTCAATCACCTCTAAAAGCGAAACAGTTTGTAAAGCATTTCTACTGGCGTTTTTACCTTTTTGCTCAATAGCTCTTCCGCTATCTATGGCATCTTGTACGTGACCAACAATTAATTTTTCCCCTATACTTTCAACCAATCGGTCTCGAAATTCGATCACTTCAGGGAAATTATGGCCAGTATCTACATGTACTAAAGGAAAAGGAAACTTTCCTGGGCGAAAGGCTTTTTCTGCCAAACGCACCAATGTGATAGAATCTTTTCCTCCAGAAAAAAGCAAAGCCGGCTTCTCAAACTGCCCTGCTACTTCCCTTAAAATCGCTATGGCTTCCGCCTCTAGTTGATCTAAATAATCCATTTTTTTTGTAATAGTATCAAGTATTTAGTATCAAGTATCAAGATTTTGCAATCTGATAAGCACTACAATACTTTTATAAATTTATTTTAAAACATCCAATCTTTTGACTCCAGTCCTCAGACCCCCGACTCTCTTAGGGTTTAAAAACTTCCTCGTGTGAACTTGTTGTTTCATGTAAGCCGCACTCTTTTTTACTTGCATCTTCCCACCACCAACGCCCTGCTCTAAAATCTTCGCCAGGTTGCACCGCTCTTGTGCAAGGTTGGCAACCAATACTTGGAAAGCCTTTATCATGCAAGGGGTTATATGGCACATTTTTCTCTTTCACATACGCTTTCACATCATCTAAAGTCCAGTTAAAAATAGGATGTACTTTAATCAATTGATGCGCCTCGTCCCATTCTACCCAGTCCATATCTTCACGATTTACAGATTGCTCTGCTCTAATACCGGTAATCCAAACTTTTTGCCTGACCAAAGCCCTGTTTAAAGGCTCTACTTTTCTAATCCCACAACATTCTTTCCTGTTTTCAATAGATTCATAAAAGCTGCTAGGGCCTTTTTTTGTAACCATCGCTTCCAGCTTTTCCTTATCGGGATAAAAGGCATGGATTGGTTTTTTATATCTTTCTAAAGTACGATTCCAAGTGTAATAAGTTTCTGTAAACAACCTGCCGGTTTCTAAAGTGAAGACTTTAATGTTTAAGTCTGCAGTAAAAATCATATCAGATAATACTTGGTCTTCCCAGCCAAAACTGGTAGAAAAAATCAAATCTTCCTTAAAATACGAAACAATAAAAGCCAAAACCTCTTGTGGTGATTTATCTTTTATTGCATCTTTTATGTGTTGTATGTTCATTTTTTTTTATTCATTTGGGCGTTTTAACACGCTATCCGTTATATCTTTTTTTGCTATTTGCTAAATGGTTATTGCAAAAAAAGGATGCCACTTCTATCGTTAACGCAGAACCTTTTATCCTCAAGTATAATAATTAAAAAACCATCAAAAACTTCCCAATACTCCTCAAACTTACCAAAATAACAATGATAGAAACTGCCACCATAATGGTTTTTGCCGATATTTTATTTGAGATTCTTGCAGCGATTGGTGATGCAATTGCACTTCCCAAAACCAAACCGGCAACGGCGTACCAATGTAATCCGTTTAGCATCGTCACAAAAGTTAAAGAACTCATTAGCGCAATAAAAAAGCGACTTAACTTTACAGTTCCTAAAGAGTAGCGGGCATTTCTTCCTCCAGCAATTAAAGACGACAAAACAATTGATCCCCAGCCGCCACCGCCAACTGCATCTATAAAACCTCCAGTAAAACCCAAAACACCTATTTTTTTAATTTTTGAACCAGCTTTAGTATTTTTCAATTTAAGGATTCCTGATTTTCTTAAAATTACCATACCCAAAATTAAGGTATAAACAGAAATTAAAAGTTTTGTATATTGGGCATATTCCTCTAAAGACGATAATAAGAATGCTCCTAAAACAGCTCCGATAATTCCTGGAATTAATAATAATTTTAATAATTTTTTGTTGATGTTTCCCATCCTGTAATGCATCCAACCAGCAATCCCATTACTCAAAATCTCTGAAATATGAACCGCTGTACTCGCCGAGGCTGGCGGGATTCCCATTGATAAAGAAAATGTAGTAGAAGTTACCCCATAAGACATTCCAATTGCACCATCAATCATTGCAAAAACAAATCCGGCACCTAAAAACCAATAAAATTTAGGATTGATGTTTCCAACATAATCACGAAAAACAGGTTCTTCTTTCCATAACACATAAAAAATAATGGCGACAAAAACCACTACAAAACTCCAAATGATATAACTTAAAGTTGCCGGTTTTAAATTTTTATCTGGTTGCTTTTCAGAAACTAAACTTGCGGTTGCTTGGTTTAATGCTTTTACTTTATCGCTAAAATCACCTTTAAGGGTTAATCTTAATTTGTTTATTTGATCTAAAGTATCATCAATTTCATCAGGAATATTATCATTTAATACTTCTTTAATACGTTTGGCAACAGTTGGCGATTTTCCATTAGTAGAAATGGCTATTTTTAAATTGCCTTTTTTTACGATGGAACCCAAATAGAAATCACAAAGTTCTGGTGTATCAGCAACGTTTAAAAGCAAGCCTTTTTCTTTAGCTATTTTTCTGATATATTCATGAAGTTCACGGTTATCGGTTGCTAAAATTACAAGTTCAATATCATTTAAATCTTCATCTTCAAATTTACGCTCAATGATATTAACAGAAGGGTGATTTAAAACCAATTCTTTTAATTCAGGTAAAAAACGATCAGCAACTACATTCACTTTTGCCTTAGGAGAATTACCTAAAAGGGCACTTAATTTTTCGAGCCCAACATTGCCGCCTCCCACCAATAAAGTTTGGAAGTTTTGCAGCTTCAAGAAAACAGGAAATAATTCATTCCCGTTGCCTTCATCTACAAATTGATTATCTTTATTCTGCGTCAACAAACTCATAAGAAGCCATAATAGGCTGAAATAATGGATGTAAACTTACCACTTCTCCAATAACAATTATTGCAGGAGCGCCAATTTTATTTTCTTCAATTTGTTCTACAATGGTATTCATTACACCAACTGCAGCTTTTTCTTTTGGCGTAGAACCATTTTGTATAATGGCAATGGGCAATCGGCCTAAGCCATTATTTTTATAGATTTCTACAATTTCTTTAATTTTATTTACGCCCATTAAAATCACAACAGTTGCTTTGGTTTTTACGGCAACGTATAAATCGTTAGAGATTTCTCCATTAGCTTTTGTGCCGGTAATTACCCAAAAACTCTCGCTTAAACCACGATGTGTTAATGGAATTCCTTGCAAAGCAGGAACAGAAATTGAGCTAGAAATTCCAGGAATTACTTCGGTTTGGATGTTATAAGAATGCGCAAAATCAATTTCTTCATAACCTCTGCCAAAAACAAAAGGATCACCCCCTTTAAGGCGCACAACATAACCGTATCTTAAAGCGCTATCTACCAAAAGCTGGTTAATTTCTGTTTGTTTTAAAGAATGTTGCCCTGCTCTTTTACCAACAAATATTTTGATGGCATTTTCTGGTGCCATTTCTAATAAAGCTTCATTAACTAAAGCATCATACAAAACAACCTCGGCTTTAGCCAAAGCTTTTGCTCCTTTTATGCTAATTAATTCTGCATCGCCGGGACCGGCACCAATTAAAGTTATTTTAGGTTCTAATACCATTTTATGCTAATTCTGGGTTTGGCCTAAAAGCTTTTACCTTGTTTAAAAAATCGTTTGCTTCCGCTAAATAAGCCTCTGCGAAAGCAGGAGAAGGTTCATTTTTATTGATTTGTAAAACTAAATCGCTAAAACTTGAGATTTTAAATTCTGCTGCAAAATGCTCATCAAATGCGTTAATTACTCCGGTTTGTGTACTCTGATTTACGCCTTTATCCAAAAGCAATGCTTTTGCCCCGCTAACCATTGTGTTGTAAGTGTGATAAATTGCATCTGCCCAAGCTTTATTATCGTAAGCTTCATTAGCCCAACCAAATTTTTCTTCTGCTTCAAATATTAAAGTGGCCACTAAATCAATTACAACACCAGCACATTCGCCAACACCAATTGCTGTTACAAAAGTTTCTTCATGTCCCCAATCCACAAATTCATCATCTTTAACATCAGACTGGTCTGCAATTGGTTTTAGTAATTGATAAAAATAATCTTTACCCAATTCATCATAATAAGCATGAAAATTTTGATAGAAATCGCCTTTTATTTTATAGTCATCTAAGATTGCTCTCAAAACGTGAGGAGCTCTTTTTGATGGTACTTTTAAAACTTTATCGGCAGCTCGTCCTACGCCATCACCAACAATTCCACCGCCTAATAAAACTTGAACAGAGGGCATTACTTTTCCATTCACTTTCATAGAACTTCCATGGAAACCAATGTGGGCTAAACCATGTTGACCACAACTATTCATGCAGCCGCTAATTTTTATTTTTATTTCTTTATCGGCTACAAAAGCAGGATATTCCTCGTAAATAACTGATTCTAAAACTCTTGAAAGTTCCATTGAGTTAGAAATCCCTAAATTACAGGTATCTGTTCCTGGGCAAGTGGTTACATCGGCAACGCTATCAAAACCGGGTGCAGCTAAATTTAATTCATCTAAAGCCAAGAAAAGGTTTGGTAAAACTTCTGGTCTAACAAACTTCAATAGTAAACCTTGGTTAATAGTTATTCTGATTTCATCAGCAACTAAATCTTTAATCGCATCTACAAATTTTCTAGCTTGTGGCGTTGGAATATCGCCAGTTTGCACTTTGATGTAAACACCAAAAAAACCAGCTTGCTTTTGCTCAAAAACATTGGTTGCTTTCCATAAATCATAAGCCAATTGCTTATCTTTTGGAATAGCTAAAGTTTCAATTTTGGATGTAGTGGGTTGAAGCTGAATAATCGTATCACGATTAATTTTAAAGGTTTTCGATTTGTTAGCAGTTTGTTCTTCGGCAACCAATCTAATCACCTCATCAATGCCCAACTTGTTCACTAAAAACTTTAATCTAGCTTTATTTCTGTTGTTTCTTTCTCCATATCGGTCAAAAACTCTCAAAACAGATTCTGAAAATGGAATAATTAAATCTTCATGCAAAAATTCATGAACAATATGCGCCAAAGAAGGCTGTGCTCCCAAACCACCGCCTAACACAACTTTAAAACCTCTTACTTCTTCTCCATTCTCTTGCTTTACTTTAGGGATAAAGCCTAAATCATGAATAAAAGAAAAAGCAGTATCTGCTTCACTGGATGAAAAAGCGATTTTAATTTTTCTGCCCATTTCCTGACAGATAGGATTTCTTAAAAAATATTCGAAAAACGCCTGAGCATAAGGCGAAACATCAAAAGGTTCTTTAGGGTCTATCCCCGCAGTTGGGGAAGCGGTTACGTTTCTTACGGTGTTACCGCAAGCTTCACGTAAAGTAATATCATCTTGTTCTAATTCTGCCCAAAGCTGTGGCGTTCTATCTAAACTTACGTAATGAATTTGTATATCCTGGCGAGTAGTTAAATGCAAATTTGAAGATGCATATTCATCAGAAACATCAGCTATTTTAAGAATTTGCTTAAAAGTTATTTTTCCAAAAGGCAATTTAATACGCACCATTTGCACTCCGGCTTGGCGTTGCCCATAAACACCACGAGCCAAACGTAAGCTTCTAAATTTTTCATCATGGATTTTACCCTCATGAAATGCCCTAATCTTCTGCTCAAGATCAATGATGTCTTTTTCTACTAATGGATTTTCTAATTCTGTTCTAAAACTTTGCATATATTTTTAATAAAAAAACCCCTTCTAAATTTTGAAGAGGCTTAATTAACACACAATAAAATAGGTTTATTTTGGTGCAACACTCCCCGTATTATCCTTAATTCGCTGCATACAGCAGCGGTTATTATTCTTAATTTGATATGAAAATAAAATTTTCATATCACAAATATATATAAAGTCTATGTATTTAGTAGATTTAATTTTAAAAAGTTAAACATTGTTAAAGAACATCTAATTATTTTGACCAAATTACTTTTCGTGTTATGTTTAATAAAATCTTTCAATTATGAAAAAATCCCTTCTTTTTATATCCTTTCTTCTTATTTATTTAACCTGTTCATTTGCTCAAAATAAAATTGAATTTTTGAAAAAAAACTCAATCCCAATTTCAGTTGATGTTAACAAAACAGACTTTTCTGACTTGCAAAAATTAAAAGATTATATAGGCAATAATCGTTTGGTAATGTTAGGAGAAGAGTCTCATGGGGATGGAACTACTTTTGAAACCAAGACCAGAATTATTAAGTTTCTGCATGAACAAATGGGCTTCAACATTTTAGCTTTTGAAAGCAGTTTTTACAATGCAGAAAAAGCTTGGAAAGATGCAATTAAAGCTGACGACCCAATGATTCCTTTAAGAGAATCCGTTTTTCATTTATGGTCGCACTCAAATGAAGCACAAAACTTATTCGAATATGTAACTTCTAAAATCCATCAGAAAACTCCCTTAAAAATAACAGGATTTGACTGTCAGTACAATGCTGATGGATTTTATATAAAAAATTCAGGTAAAGATTTAGAAGAATTTTTATATAAAAACGAAATAGGTTTCAAAAATGAAAATGAAAAGAGCAATTTTTATGGAGTTTACAATAGAATCGTTTCTAAAACTAAAGATAGTTTAAGTCTCTATAATTTGCCATTATATAAACAAACATGGAATGCCAAACTAGTGGAAATCGGAAATTTAAAACCGTCTAATGAAAGAGACTTTTGGTTGCAGCATTTCGTGTCTTCTAAAAATGACATGGATGGTCTTTTGGAGCAGCTCAATGAATTAGGCATTATAAAATTAAGAGATTCTGTGATGGCTCAGAATGTTTTATGGCTGATGAATAAAGAATATCCTAATGACAAAATCATAATTTGGGCTCATAATTTTCATATTGCTAAATCGGAAATCAGAACCAATTGTAAAACTATGGGACAATATTTGGCTGATAGTCTTGGTTCAGAGAAAATTTACAATGTTGCTTTTATAGCTTATGAAGGAGAATTTGCATGGTTTGACGGTCAGTATTTAAAGAAAATAAGAAAACCTAATCAAACTTCATTTGATAATCTTTTTCATAAAACTCAAATTGATAACTTATTTTTTGATTTAAGAACCCTAAGTACAAAAGAAGATGGAAAGTGGTTAAATGAGATAAGAACTTTGCGCTATAACTATTATCAACCCTCAAATAATAGTTGGACAAAAGTTTATGATGCTCTTATTTTTAATAATGAAATGAAAAGATCTACAGATATTGATAAAAAATGATTTATAGTAGAAAGTAATGTAGGTTATTAAACAATTTTAAAAATATCTACAAACTAAGCTCTTTTCCCTGTTCAGGAAAAATTATATTTAAATGAAGAGGATTATTTGACTTCACCTCTTCCTTAATTTCTTCGATGTGATTTCCAGAAGGTTTGATATGAGTAATCACAACATTCAAATTTTTTAGGGCAGTAGTTCCTGTATATTTGCTTAGATGTTGCATCTCTTCTATCAATAAATTAGGAGTTAAATGTCCAAATAATTGTTTCTCTGATTGTGAATTAGGAAAAGAAACTTCTATCATTATCGCTTTTAGCTGATGGTTTTTGATGAGCGGCGCAATCCCTTTCCAAAGACTATCCAATTTTTGGGATTGCTCAATTCTATCTGCTCCAGTATCGCCTAAATAAAGTAGATAACTTTTTTTTGAGCGAACTAAAAAAGCGGTGCTTTGGTAAGGTTTGCCATGACTTAATGGAAAAGCAGTAACTGACATTTGAGTATTTTCTAAAGGGATTTCTTTTCCATTATTTAATGCTACATATTGGTATTTACTTAAAGCAGGCTTTTCTCCTTGATCTGCAAAATTTGCCCAACTTTCCCAACTAAAATAATGTTTTTTAAAAACATCAATTACATAAGGCATGGCATAAATAGGTTTTGCGGTATCATCTGGAGAATTTAAAACAAGACCTGCCAAATGGTCTAAGTGTCCATGAGAAATCAAATAACCTTTAATACTGTCTCTTAATATTTGTTCGGCATCACCTTTAAAAATATGATGATCTATTGCTTTTTGAATGCCAGTATGAAGCGTTCCTGCATCTAAACAAACGTATTGGTTTTGTCCATCTGGGGTAACCATATAGGCAGAAAGATTGCCTTCATGACTACCGCCCATCACTCCTAAAGGAATTATTTTAAAATTTTGGGCAAAAATAAATTCTGAAATGCTACACAGAATAAGGGATAAAAATAATCGATTAATCATTTGCGGAAATTGGATTAATAAGTTTAAATTCTGGTACAGGTTTAAGGTTTATCAGTTTCCCTTTTTGCCATAATTTAAGTTCTTGTTTTAAAAACTTTTGATTTTTTTTAGTGATGGAGGCATCATCCAAATCAGATAAATTTGGTTTGCCAGCATTTACCCAAGCGGTATACCAATAACCTGAAGTATAATAAATAGCTGCTCTCATTCTGCCTTCTAACAAACCGTTCAAATTTTTATGGAGAGTTTTTACATAATCATCACTAAAATAAAGATCGCCATATTGATTTTTCACAGGCTTATCTGCGCTATCTAAACGAAAAATATTTCTTCTTGGAAAGCTTTTTCTCAAATCTGCATCGGTCTTTAGTAAAGTATCTGCGGAAGCATTACTAATTGCAATCATAGTCCATGTAGTTTTATTAATATCTTTAAAATAGGGTGCTGCACCAATATTTAAGTTGATGGTTTGCCCAAACATTTCTAACATTTCTCCTTCAAATAAAGAATGAATACCGGGTTGGTTTGTCTGTTTCCCGCTATGATTAGCAGAAGTATGAAGTGGCATATTTGCATCACCAATATAATGGCCTAAAGTAGCGGCAAGAAATAAAATTTCGTTTTTACTTTTCTTCTTAAAAGCATCGGTTAGTTTATCCTGTATCTCTTCGATAGTCCACGGCAAAGATCCTTTGTTAATCATGCTATCTTTATTAATTTTTGTATAAGCCGATTGATAATCTTTTGGCAAAGTTTGTAAAGCATTTAACCCATAATCTTCTAAATCAATAAAATGACGCGGAAATTCTGCCTTATCGCCAATAGTATATTTTCTAACATCAGGAGTAACGGCTTCTTCAGTAATAAAATCAGCGTGGTTATAAAAAAAAGATCTTAAAGAATCCGGCAAAGCCAAAATTGAAGCATGATTGATATAATGATGTCCCCAAGTTCCCCAAGCAAAGGCAAAACCTACAGTTATGCAAAGCAATATTGATATTAATAGTTTTTTCATCTATGATTAATTATAGTATAAACTTAAAATTTGGAGCGATTAAAAATAATCAACAATAATCAATAATAATATACGCTGTTATCTTGATTTTAATTGTTTAAATGATCTAAATTAAGGGACTGATAAAACGAAAAGAGTGTAATTATAGTTGGATGGCTTTCAGAAAGAAAATTTTTAATTTAATTTTTTTCAGGTTCGATTTTAGAAAAATCTACATTACACTTTCCACAACCGCTAGCACAACCATTTTTTGCTTTCAAGCTAGTGTAAACAAGCTTACCAATATAATATAGAGCACCTAAAAACAATACAATGATGATAATCAGTTGGATATCCATAATAGTTTCAAAATTAAGGAATTATTAAGTTATCATAGTCATTTTAAATTCAAATGATTAAGGTGTGATTTTTTACAATTAAAACCTTACATTTGCAAAAATTTTAATGGAGTTTTTTTGAATGCAAAAGATTAGAAATATAGCGATTATCGCCCACGTTGACCACGGTAAAACAACCTTAGTTGATAAAATTTTACACTCTTGTTCTATCTTTAGAGATAACGAAACAGCGGGTGAATTAATACTTGATAATAACGATTTGGAACGTGAACGTGGGATAACCATTGTTTCTAAAAACGTTTCAGTAATGTATAAAGATGTAAAAATCAACATTATTGATACTCCTGGTCACGCCGATTTTGGTGGTGAGGTAGAGCGTGTATTAAAAATGGCAGATGGCGTTTTAATATTGTGCGATGCTTTTGAAGGCGCAATGCCTCAAACCCGTTTTGTAACACAAAAAGCTTTAGCATTGGGTTTAAAGCCAATAGTTGTTGTAAATAAAGTAGATAAAGAAAACTGTCGCCCAGAAGAAGTTTACGAGCAAATTTTCGAATTGTTCTTTAACTTAGAAGCTACTGAAGATCAATTAGATTTCCAAGTAATCTACGGTTCATCTAAACAAGGTTGGATGAGTACTGACTGGAAACAACCAACAGAAAATATTTTTCCTTTGATGGATGCTATTTTAGAGAACATTCCTCCAGCACCTATACAAGAAGGAACTTTACAAATGCAAATCACGTCTTTAGATTATTCTTCTTTTGTAGGTCGTATTGCAATTGGTAGAGTTGCCCGTGGTACTATTAAAGAAAACCAACCGGTTTCTTTGGTTAAGCGTGATGGCAAAATTGTAAAATCAAGAATAAAAGAATTATACACTTTTGAAGGATTAGGAAAAGTTAAAGTTTCATCTGTTTCTTCTGGTGATATTTGTGCAGTTGTGGGTATTGATGGTTTTGATATTGGAGATACCATTGCAGATTTTGAAAATCCAGAACAATTAGCGGTAATTAGTATTGATGAACCAACAATGAATATGTTGTTTACTATTAACAACTCTCCATTTTTTGGTAAAGAAGGTAAATTTGTAACCTCACAACGTTTACGAGAACGTTTACATAAGGAGTTAGAAAAAAACTTAGCATTAAGAGTTGTGGAGACAGAGTCACCTGACTCTTATTTGGTTTATGGACGTGGTATTCTTCACTTATCCGTCTTGATTGAAACCATGCGTCGTGAAGGTTATGAAATGCAAGTTGGACAGCCACAAGTTATTATAAAAGTTATTGATGGTGTTAAATGTGAGCCTATTGAAACTTTAATTGTAGATGTACCTGGTGAGGTTTCTGGTAAAGTTATCGAATTGGTTACACAGCGTAAGGGAGAGTTATTGATAATGGAACCTAAAGGTGATTTACAGCATTTAGAATTTGATATCCCTGCTCGTGGAATTATCGGTTTACGTAACAACGTTTTAACTGCAACTGCAGGTGAGGCAATTATGGCACACCGTTTTAAAGCTTATGAGCCTTGGAAAGGTACAATTCCTGGACGTGGTAATGGAGTTTTAATATCTATGGATAAAGGAATGACTACTGCTTACGCTATTGATAAATTACAAGATAGAGGTCGTTTCTTTGTTGATCCAGGAGTTGATATTTATGAAGGACAGATTTTAGGTGAGCATATTCGTGATTCTGATTTAGTAATTAACGTAACTAAAGGAAAGCAATTAACTAACATGAGAGCTTCTGGAACTGATGATAATACTCGTATTTCACCAGCAATTAAATTTTCTTTAGAAGAATGTATGGAATATATCCAAGCTGATGAATATATTGAAGTTACTCCATTAAGTATCCGTTTACGTAAAATTTACTTAACCGAGCAAGAGCGAAAGGTAAAAGGTAAATCTTTAGTTAATCAATAAGATTAAAATTGTTAATATTCATCAATCCTCACTTTAAAAAGTGGGGATTTTTTGTTTTATAAAACATTTTAATAATTAATTAGCCGCAAGTTTGAGATTTCACATTTTGGGGGAAATATTTGTAGTTAATAGCAATTTCTTTACATCAGTATATCATTCTTAATAAATTGGTAATTTAAAGATGAATTTAAGATAACTTTTGGAAGATATTTTTGAAAAAAAATTATCATTCAATGGAAAGAAAAATACCCCAAACAAGTAAAATTTTAATATTACTAATTCTGCTTTTTTTTGTTAGAGTAGGCTACAGCCAACAAGCTGTTATTAAAGGTAAAGTTACCGATGAAAGTGGTTTGCCGTTGCCAGGTGTTAGCGTATCTGTAAAAAAAGTTTTTACCTCTACAGACGGTGAGGGTAAATTTATCTTAAACTCCCCATCAGTAATATCAGGAGATTTAATTGAATTTAGATCTTTAGGATTTAAAAATCAACAAATAAAATATGTAAATGGTGTCGATTTAAAAATAGTCTTAATAGAAGATATAAATAAGATTGATGAGGTAGTTGTAACCGCACTAAACATTAAAAGAGATCAAAGATCTTTGGGTTTCGCTGCACAAACAATTTCATCAGAACAGCTTAATGATGCTCATTCTAATAATTGGTCAAGTGCATTATCTGGTAAAGTAGCTGGTTTAAGCTTGTTATCATCTGGCTCTGGTCCGTTAAATTCTACTCGAATTGTTTTAAGAGGAATTAATTCTTTAGATCCAAATGGAAATGAAGCGTTAATAGTTATAGATGGTATTCCGGTTGGTGGAAAATTAGTCTCATCTGGTACAAACAGTGCTTATGCCGCTGGTACAGGTGGCGATATACCTGTTGATTTTGGAAATGGTATTGCAGATTTAAATCCTGATGACATTGAAAGTATCACAGTTTTAAAAGGAGCTGGAGCTGCTGCTCTTTATGGAAGTAGAGGTTCTAATGGTGCAGTAATGATTACTACTAAATCAGGAGCTCGTAATACCAAAGGACTTGGCGTTACAATAAATTCTAACAGTAGTTTTAATGATGTTTTAAGATGGCCAGATTTCCAATACGAGTACGGACAAGGGACAGGAACAGCCATAAAGCCTGCAAGTGAATTGTATTATTCTTATGGAAATTCTGCGGATGGAATAAGTACCGGAGGTACGAGTAGTGCATTTGGACCAAAATTTAATGGTCAAAGCTACTTTCAGTATGACCCAGTTAGACAAGGACAAGGTTTAGAACGTACTCCTTGGGTTCCTTATACTTATAATATCAAAGGTTTTTTTAAAACAGGATATACATTTACCAATAGTGTAGCCTTAGAAGGAGGAAACGATAAAGGTTCTGCAAGGGCATCGTTCACTCAAACTAAAAACGAATGGATTATGCCAAATACTGGGTTTGATAGACAAACTGCAGCCGTAAGTTTAAGTTATACAGTCTCTGATAAAATAAAGCTGAATTCTAAAATAAATTATACCAACAAAAAGAGCGATAATTTGCCTGGAACCGGCTACAATAACCAATCTATTTCTTATTTCATGATATTTCAAAACCCTAGTGTAGATTTAGATTGGTATAGAGATAAATGGAAAATTGGGCAGGTTAACATTGATCAAATACACCCTTTTAGTCAATTTATAGATAATCCGTTTTTAATTGCCGAGGATATGATTAACTCGGTAAACAGTGATAAAACAGTAGGGAATATATCTGCCACTTATACAATTAATTCTAAGCTAAATTTAATGATCAGATCTGGTTTAGATATGAATGCAGAAAACAGAGGTACAGAAAGACCATTTAGTACTGCAAATTATCAGCGTGGATACTATCGACAACAAAATTTAACATATTACGAACTAAATACAGATGCTTTATTGAGTTATAAAACAGATTTTAGTAGTTCTTTTAAATTTAATGCTGCAGTAGGTGGTAATATTTTAAAAAACAGAACCACTTCATCTGTAGGTTCTACCGTTGGTTTAATCATACCTGGAGAATTTAAACTTAGCAACGGAATCAGTTCTCCAATTTTAACAATAAACAACACTAATAAATCGGTTAATAGTTTATATGGATTAGCCTCAATATCATATAAAGAAAAAGTTTATATAGATTTTACTTCTCGTAATGATTGGAATAGTACTTTACCGATACAAAATTCTAGTTACTTCTATCCATCGGTAAGCTCCAGTTTTATATTAACAGATATTTTCAATCTTCCAAAGAAAATTTCTTATGCAAAGCTAAGACTATCTGCAAGTAAGGTTGGAGGTGATACTTATCCTTATAATACCCAAAAATATTACGGACAAAGTGATTTTTCTGGTTCAGCGTCAGCCCCAACTAATTTATACAATATAGATTTTAAGCCACAAATCACCACAAGTTATGAGGGTGGGTTTGCTTTCAATTTGTTTAACGGACGTTTAGGTTCTGATATATCTTATTATAGAAACTTTTCCAATAATCAAATCTTAAATGTTCCTTTAGATTTTTCTACTGGTTTTAATAGTGCCATTTTAAATGCAGGTAAAGTTAGAAACGTAGGAGTAGAAGTTTCTATAAATGCCAATCCCATCAAGACTAAAAATTTTAAATGGAATACAACCATTAATTGGGCAAAAAACCAAAACAGAGTTTTAGAATTGGCAGATGGAATTGGAGATAGACAGGATATTGGCTATGGCGGTAACGCAACTATACAAGCCAGAGTTGGTGGTACAACAGGCGATATTTACGGTTTTGGTTTTGTTCGTTCTCCGGATGGGCAAATTGTTTATAATGCAAATGGTACAACAGCTAGAGGGCCAGAAATCCAATACGTTGGTAATGCTTACGCAGATTGGCGTGGAGGTTTTAGTAATGAATTCTCTTATAAAAGTTTTAGATTCAATTTTTTAATTGATGGCCAATATGGTGGTATGGTTTATTCCCAAACACATCATAAAATGAGCGAGCAAGGTAAGTTGAAAGAAACTTTACCCGGCAGAGATGAAGGTTTTGTAATAGGACAAGGGGTAGTTTTAAATGCCGATGGAACTTATTCTCCAAATACTACTAAGCTTTCTCCCGCATCTTACTATGCTGATTATTTTAGAAGAGCCAATGTTGAATCAAATAGTTTTGACGCTTCATTTGTGAAATTACGTGAAGTAAGGTTTGAGTACAGCTTACCTAAATCGGTTGTTTCTAAAATAAAGCTTAATCAAGTTACTTTCGGGATTTATGGTAGAGACTTAGCCATGATTACAGATTTTCCAGTATTTGACCCAGAAACAGCAGCATTAAACGGCTCTACATTATTACCAGGCGTAGAAATTGGACAACTCCCATCACAACGTACTTTCGGTTTAAACCTTACCATTAAATTATAAAATTATGTTATCCAAAAAATATATTTTAATCACCATTTTTTCGCTTTGCATTCTCAATTTTTCTTGTACTAAGAATTTTGAAGAAATCAACACAGATCCAAATAAGATAAGCCAAATTTCTCCTGGGTCTTTATTAAATCCCATTATTTATGATGCTGCTAGTTTTAATACACTAAGAGCGGATGGTTTTACATTTGATATTATGCAGGTGGCCTTACCTTACCCAAGTGTTGCTGGCGGGGTACATCGTTATGATATTGCAGAAAGTGCCGGTAACTCAACTTGGAACACTTATTACCGTTTATTAAGCAGCGTTAAAGAGATGATAACTGCTTCTGAAAACGCAAAAGATGTAAATTATCAAGCGATAGCTTTAACATTAAATGCCTGGATTTATAGCAACCTTTCAGATTGTTTTGGAGATATCCCAATGGAAGAAGCCTCAAGAGGTGAAGAAGGAATTTTCAAACCAAAATTTAATACACAACAAGAAGTTTACACTAAAATACTGGCAGATTTGGAGAAAGCAAATACTTTGTATGATGCAACAAAACCAATGATTTATGCAACTGATATCTTGTTTGCCAACAATGTAACTGCGTGGAGAAAGTTTACAAACTCGTTAAGATTAAGATTGCTTTTACGCGTTTCTAAAAGAACCGAAATGGGTTCATTTGCTAAAATGGCTGCCATTTTTAACGATGCTACCGCAAATCCAATATTTAATACTTTAAATGATGGGGCTGTTTTAAAATTAAACGGCATTACACCAACAGTTTCTCCTTGGGGAAGGGCTATAGATTTTACTACATTTAGAGCAACAGGTGGATTTTTCTTAGATAACTTAAATGCTTTTAATGATCCAAGACGGGCTAAATGGAACTCGTTTTCTAGAACATTAACGGGTGTATCTACTAATGCTTATCAGGGTATTCCGAGCGGATATTCTCCTAACGACCCTGCTCCAAATTTTCAGCCTTCTAACTTTAATATTGCATTGGTAACTACGCCTATGATTTGTTTAGTGATGACTTATGCAGAAGTTGAATTTATTAGAGCAGAATTGGCACAGAGAGGAGTCATCACAACTGACGCAAAAGCTGCTTATGAAAAGGGAGTAAAAGCTGCAGTAGAACAATGGGGTGTTGTATTACCTGCAGATTATTTTACAAACACAACCACAACAGCTGCAACAAGTTATAACGGAACTTTGCAGCGCATTATGCTACAAAAATATTATGCTTTGTTTTTTAACGATTACCAACAATGGTTTGAATATAGGAGAACAGGTTTTCCGGTTTTGCCAAAAAACAGCGGGATGTTAAATAACCAAATTGTACCCGTAAGATTTAGGTTTCCAACAACGGTATCATCAAACAACAGAGATAACTATTTAAAAGCATTGGCTAGTATGGGGGCAGATGACATAAATACAAAGCTTTGGTGGGAAAAATAAGACTATTCTGATTATGAAAGTTTTTAGAAGCTAATATTTGTTTAACTAATATTCATAAATCCTCACTTTAAAAAGTGGGGATTTTTTTGTTATAGAGATTCCTGTTTTAATTGTTAAATCAATAAGTTTGGTAAATTTTTAGAAATGATAAAACTAATTCAGGATATATTTTATAAAATGGGGCTAATCGTAAAATTGGTACGTCCTGAAAATAACAAATGGTTACAAAACAGAAATCTTAAATATGTTTTGGATATTGGTGCAAATACAGGTCAATATGCTAATCTAGTTCATGAAATTTTACCTAATGCAAAAATTATTTCCTTTGAACCTATAAAAGGTTGCTTTACCGAGTTGGTAGAAAACACGAAAAACATCAATGTTAAAGCTGTTAACTGTGCTTTAGGCGATGTTAACGAGCAACAGGAAATAAATATAAGCGCTCATACACCAAGTTCTTCTTTGTTACCCATGGCCAATTTACATACTGAAGTATTTGCCGGAACAGACTATGTAAAAACAGAAACGATTACCGTTAAAAGATTAGATGATATATTTCCCGAATTAAATATCGACGGGAAATTTATGGTAAAAGTAGATGTACAAGGTTTTGAGGATAGGGTGATTAAAGGAGGAATAGAAACTTTAAAAAAAGCAGATAGTGTTTTAATTGAAACCTCTTTTGAAGAACTTTACCAAGACCAGCTCTTGTTTGATGGTATTTATCAAATGCTAATTGGCATTGGCTACGTTTTTCAAGGAAATTATACACAAACTTTTAATAAGGAGGATGGTAGGATATTATACGCGGAATCTTTCTTTATCAACGCAGCAAAAAATTGAAAATTGGAATCATAGAAATATGTGAGGCTAACCATTATACTGCTGTTGAGGCTTTAGCAATAACCTATTCTCTAAAATCTGATAATCAAGTTTGTATTTACACTTTAAAAAGCTTAAAAATCCCGCTTTCATTCTCTCAAAAAAACATTCAGATAGCTTTTGATGATGTTGGGGAATTACTTGCAGATTATTTGAAAAGGATAGACGCTGAAGGATTTGATGTCATCCACATCAATACAATTTCTAAATATTATAAACAATTTGCAGCTGTAAATTGGGAAACTAAAATCATTTTAACAGTACATAACATAGATACCTATTTTGATAATCCGCATAATAAACAAGTAGATTTATTGAAATATCGATTAAAAAAAATATCGATACAGAATTTGAAGAACAGCCTTTATTTGCCGATTAAATATTTTTTAAAAGAATTAGATAGGCAAAGACAAAGAGATTTAATTATTAAGAATTTAAGAGCCAAAGGCGATAAAGTTTTGGTTTACAGCGATTCTCAGAAAGAATATTTGCAAAAATTTATTAATCCTTCAAAAATTATAGTTTTTCCATTTTGTATCCATCAATCTATTATAGATTTATCACAACAAAATCAAAAGTTAAGAATTTGTATTCCTGGCTCTGTAGATATCGAAAGGAGGGATTATGTTGGTTTTTTTAATGTTTTGAAACAAAATATTTCTTTCCTAAAAGGAAAAATAATAATCGATTTATTAGGTTACATACCAAAAACTAGTCAGTTTTTGATACCACAAATAAAAGAATTAGAAAATTTAGGGATTCAATTTTTTTATCAAACTAGTTTTTTAAAAGCCAATGAATATGAGCAACGTTTAAATGCTTGCGATATCGTCTTAGGAAACTTAAAAGTTAACCTTAACAATCAAAGTAAATACGGCGAAACCAAAGAAACGGGAGTGATTTTTAACATGATTAAAGGAGCAAAACCTGGGATTTTCCCCTCCAGTTATACAATACCAAACGATTTAAAACCTATATGTTTAAATTATGATGGAGATTTATATCCTGTTTTAAAAAGTTTAATAAAGAATGCTTCATTAGTTAAAGATTTAAAAGAAAAGGCTAAACTTGTAGTCAAGGCTTATGAGCCAGAAAACTTATATCAAAAACTTGTTCAACATTAATCAATGAACCTATTAAAAAAGCAAGGTTTTTTCAATAGCATTACTCTTTATATTGGGACTGCTTTGGGCTTTTTTAATTTAATAATTCTTTTCCAAAGGGTTTTAACTGCAGAGCAAATTGGTTTTTTTGGCTTGATAACTTCAGTTTCTTTACTCTACACACAGATTGCGGCAATAGGGTTTAGTAATGCAATAACTAGGTATTTTCCTTTTTTTAAAACCGATGATAGAAAACATAATGGCTTTCCTTTATATGTTTTTAAGATAACATTAGTAGGGTTTTTGGTGGTTACTGTCTTATATATTTTTGGAAAAGAATTTGTTCAAAGCTTTAAGCAAGACAATAAAGGTTCTTCGCTATTTTATCAATACTACTATTACATTGTTCCTGTTGCGTTGTTTACACTGTGGTACAATTTAGCAGAAACTTTTGCCCGCACTACTTTTCATAATATTTTACCTTCCTTTTTAAGGGAAGTTTTATTGAAAGTGCTGACAGGTTTAGCGGTAGTTCTAGTTTATTTCAACTTTATAAATTATACTCAATTTGTTTATTGGTATGTTTTTACTAACGGATTAATACTTTTATTGCTGTTAATTTATCTCAAAAAACTCGATTTAATAAGGTTTGATAAAGTTACTGAAAAGGTAAAAGCACAATCACCAGAAGTGATCCGTTACGGATTTTACGCCATGTTGGCTGGTGGTTCTTTTGCCATGATCCAAAACATTGATACGGTATTGCTTAAAGTTTTTTCTAGTGAAGCGATGGTAGGTTATTACGTTACTTTTTTTGGAATGGCTTTGGTAATTAACCTTCCTGCGAAAGCTTTAAATACCACTTCTTATCAAATTATTGCAGATGCTTGGAAAACTGAAGATTTACTAAAAATCAATAAAATTTACCATAAAACGTCTTTAGTTCAGTTTCTAATTGGCTGTTTGTTGTTGATAGGTTTAATCGCCAATTGGCAAAATATTTTATTTCTTTTGAAGAAGCCACAATACGTTAATTATTACGATGTTTTTATCGTTTTAGGTTTAGGTTTTCTATTTGATATTACCGGAGGATTAAACGGAGCAATTATAAGTTTTTCTAAAAACTATAAATTAACAATGTACATTTTAGTGGCTGCGGCTTTAATTTGTATTGGCTTAAATGTGATACTAATTCCGAAATTTGGGATGTTAGGAGCAGCAATTTCCTATTCAACAACCATGTTGCTTTTAAATTTTTCTTATTGGAGTTTCCTAACTTTTCGCTATAAACTACAACCTTTTAATATTCAATTTGTTAAGCTCATCATCATTTCAATTATCGTTTTAATAATTGGTTTAGTGTTGCCATATCTAAACAATTTCTTTGTTGATGTTCCCGTTCGTTCTTTGTTGATGCTATCTATTTATACCATTTTGATTTATTATTTTAAAATATCTAGTGATATTAACGAGTTTATCAATCAAATCATCAATAAAATAAAACGCTAAAACCATGCAAAATCTAGCGCCAATAGCACTTTTTGTTTATAACCGTCCAGAACACACTCGTCGCACTTTAAAATTTTTGCAGGCTAATGCTTTGGCAGAAGACTCTAGGTTATACATTTTTGCTGATGCTGCAAAAACTCCCGAACAAGAAGAAAACGTTAAATTGGTTAATGAAATAATTTCTAATATCGATGGTTTTAAATCGGTAAGAATTGTAAGGGCAAAAATTAATTTAGGATTGGCAAATTCTATTATCAGTGGCGTAAAAGAATTAGTAAACACTTATGGCAAAGTAATCGTTTTTGAAGACGATTTATTGAGTTCGCCCTATACTTTAGAATATTTTAACGAGGCTCTAGATAAATATCAAGAAGAAGAAAAGGTGATGCATATTAGTGCTTACATGTATCCTTTGGCTTTCGCCGATGATTTGCCAGAAACATTTTTATATAGAGCTGTACACAGTTGGGGATGGGCAACATGGAAACGGGCTTGGGATAAATTCAATCCCGATATTGATGCATTGATAGCGCAATTTGATCAAGAAAAAAAGTTCGCATTTTCCATTGAGCATAAAATGAATTTTTGGAAACAGATGCTAGATTTTAAAGCCGGTAAAAATAATTCTTGGGCCATAAGATGGTACGCTTCGGTATTTTTGAATGGCGGATTAAGCTTAAATCCAACTGGTTCCTTAATCAATAATATTGGACACGATGGTACGGGAACGCATTCTAATATCGAGAAAATGTATCAAGTAAATATCTATCAAAAACCTATCAAACAATTTCCAGAAATAATAGAAGAAAACTCAATTGCCTACCAAATGATTAGGAATTTCTTAGCCAAAAGAAAGGGAAATATTTTTGAAAGATTATTAAGGTTTATCAAACAGAAAATGTAGGAAAGAATTGTCATCATTTCTTAATATCTATAGCTAAAAAAATCAAAAGTCTTAAAATATCGTTTTACTATTAACGATAATTAAAAAAGCATCTTAAGCTTAATTACAAAATGAAAAACAATAAATTTTAATATTATGAATCAATATTTAGAGCGTATAAATAAAAATTGCGAACCTCTAAGAAATCAAATCATCAATCATAAAGTATATGCTGTAATTAATGATTTAGATGACCTAAAAATATTTATGCAGTATCACATATTTGCCGTTTGGGATTTTATGTCGTTACTAAAAGCTTTGCAAAACAATCTTACTTGCACTTCTGTGCCTTGGTTTCCAAAAGGAACTGCCGAAACAAGACATCTAATAAATGAAATTGTGGTAGGCGAGGAGTCTGATGTTGATGCTTTTGGTGTAAGAAAAAGCCATTTTGAATTATACTTAGATGCTATGAATCAGTGTGGTGCAGATACTTCTCAAATCCAAGAATTCATTTCAGAATTAAAACTTTCTGGTGATTTAAATAATGCGTTTAAGATTTGCCAAGCACCAAAAGAAGCTAAAGACTTTGTTGATTTTACGTTTAGCACTATAAATAGCGAGAAAGATTATTTACAAGCTGCTGTTTTTACTTTTGGTAGAGAAGATTTGATTCCTGCCATGTTTCACTCTATTGTTAACGATCTTTATAGCAAGTTTCCAGAAAGTATTTCGATTTTTAAATATTATTTAGAACGACATATTGAAGTTGATGGCGATCATCATAGTCATCTTGCTTTGCAAATGACAGCTAATTTATGTGGGGATAATGAGCAATATTGGGAAGAGGCCGAACAAACAATAATGGTTGCTTTACAAAAACGTATAGAACTTTGGGACGGTGTTTATAACGAGATAAAAAACAAAGTAGTTAGTGAAGTTTTTTAAGTTGATTTATTGATAATTAGATTTAAAATTTATTTACTAGCCTCTAAAACAATATAAGGAGACAATAATTTTGTCTCCTGCCTTAAAACTTTTGAAACGATTTTACCTACATACCAAATCGTTTTTACCACAGCTTTATCTATAGTAGATTTAGATTCTTTGTTTTCTAGCCAAGTGCTAAAGCCGCCTGTATAATAAGTTTTAACATCTTTCAAACCCAAATCTTTTGCTACTAAACTTAAAAAACTTAAATCCATACAATTGATGTTGTGCTTATCATAATTGTATTTATCAAAATTCTTTTGAACCCAACCATTAACGCCTTTAAAATTTGGGAGAGTAATAAACAAAGTTCCACCTTCGTTTAAAAAAATCAAATGCTTTTCTATTATTTCTTTAGTGTTTTCAAAATGCTCAATCAAACCAAAAGAACTTACTAAATCATATTTTTCGGTTGGTTGGTATGTAAACAAATCGGCTTCAATAATGTTGATGTCACTACTTTTTAAATCGTTAAATCCCAAAAGCTCATCAATTATTTTTTGATGGATGAAATAATCAAAAAGGGTAACTTTTAAATCGAAATATTTCTTTAAAAAAGTAGAATAATAACCTGGAAATCCGCCTAATTCTATAGCCGATTTAACTCCTCTATCTTTTATCAGCTTTGCTAAAATAGCGCTAAAAGTATAATCGGGTTTTACCTTAAAAATCAATCCTTTTTTGGATTCCCAAAAGTTTTTCCAAAAAGTACGGTCGGTTAAATTATTACTCATTTACAAATTTCAAATTATTCTTGCAGGGTTTCCCACCACTACACAATTATCAGGAATGTTTTTCACCACCACCGTTCCTGCACCAATTTTCACATCATTTCCAATTTTCACATTGCCAATAATGCAAACATTTGCCCCAATATCAACCCTATTTCCAATTACTGGGCAACCACTAAAAGTTCCGTCTTTTAAAATTTTATGCCCAATTGTTGTAGAGTTTCTTAAAATACAATCCTCACCAAAAACAACACCTTGGTTAATTACCAAAGCTTGCCCGTGATAAATTACCAAACCTTTACCAGCTTTAGTTTTTCTTGGCAGCTCAATGCACAAAAACCACTCGACAAAAACATGATAAAACCCCAAGTAGAGGCACAACAATATCGCAATTAAAATATGCCTGTTGGCTAATTGAGCAAACCTGAACATGAAAAGGATAATTTTTCCTTTCAAATTTCCTTTATTCTTTTTTTGATCTTGAAATAAAGAAGAAATAATGTTCATTGATTAAATATTGATGGCATTTTTAATAATTTGCAAGATATTATTAAAAATAATTTTATTCGCATAAATCAATAAATGAAAGTTTGCCTAATCAATACAACTGATCATGGTGGCGGCGCTCCCGTTGCCTGCAAAAGATTATTGCAAGCTTTAAAGCCCAAAGTTGAGGTCAATTTATTGGTTCAAGATAAAAAATCTGAAGTTGAAAATATCATTTCTACCATTGATAATTCTTTAGATTTAATCAAATCTGAAGCTAATTTCTATTTAGAAAGATTGCCTTTTATCGCTTTTCAAGAGAGAGATAAATCGGTAAGGTTTGCATTTTCACCTGCAAATTCTGGAACAGATATTTCTCAAAATAAATACATCCTAAATGCCAATCTGCTTCATCTTCATTGGGTAAATCAAGGTTTTTTATCGTTGAAAAACATTAAAGCATTATTTGAGCTCAATAAACCTATCGTTTGGACATTGCATGATATGTGGACTTTTACCGGCGGTTGCCATTATACTGGAGATTGTGATCATTTTTTAAACCAGTGTGGAAACTGCAAATTTTTACGAAATCCTAATGAAAATGATATTTCGCATAAAGGATGGTTGGGAAAGAAAGAAATCTATCAACAAAATAAAAATATAGTTTTTGTAGCTTGCAGCGAGTGGTTGGCTAATGTTGCAAAATCTAGTAGTTTATTAAAAAATTTCAGGGTCGAGGCAATTCCAAATCCTATAAAAACGGAGGTTTACAAACCTTTGGATAAAACAACTTTGAGAAAAAAATGGCAGATAGATTTAGACGCTAAAATCATTCTTTTTGGCGCAGCAAACATCAATGATAAAAGAAAAGGATTGTTCTATTTGCTAGAAGCTTTAGAAATTCTAACAAAATCTGATGCTAACTCAAAAATTCAAGTCTTGCTTTTTGGCAAAAATAAATCTTTGGATATTTCTCAATTACCTTTCCCTGCTAAAAGTTTTTCGATAGTTAATGACGAACAACTGTTGGTAGAAATTTACAATATGGCCGATGTTTTTGTATTGCCATCTTTAGAAGATAATTTACCCAATATGGTAATGGAAGCTTTGTCTTGTGCAATTCCGGTGGTGGCATTTGATCAAGGCGGAATTCCAGAAATGCTAAACCATCAGCAAAATGGGTATATCGCAAAATATAAATCTGCTGAGGATTTAGCTAACGGGATTTCTTGGATTTTAAATCAAGAAGGAGAG
>JBBRYE010000045.1:0-25787 GCA_038237895.1 Sphingobacteriales bacterium
GTTTTGAAGATTTAAAAAATGCTGAAGAAGTAATCAAAGCAATTGAAAGCGAAGGAACTACTTTTGTAGTAGTAAATTCTGTTTGTGGTTGCGCTGCTGCAAACGCCCGCCCTGCTGCTAAATTGGCTGTACAAAGTGGTAAAAAACCCTCTAAAATTGTAACCGTTTTTGCCGGGATGGAAAAAGACGCTGTTGATGCAGCAAGAAATCATATGTTGCCTTACCCTCCATCATCGCCTTCTATGGCTTTATTTAAAGATGGTAAGTTAGTACACATTATAGAACGCCACCAAATTGAAGGGCGTCCTGCACAAATGATTGCCGATAATTTAATTGGTGCTTTTGAACAATATTGCTAATTAAAGTGTAAAGATTAAACAATAAGAATTAAAGTTTAGAAATAAATTATTAAAACCGATTTGAAATTCAAATCGGTTTTTTTTTGGCTTAATTTTAAAAAGGCATCAAAGTTGTTAAGGTTTAGTTAACCAATTTTATAATCTATTAAATTATGAAAAAACTCATACTTCCCTTCACAATAATCTTTACAGTAAGTTTATTTAGCGGTTGTGCTGTAAATCCAGTTACTGGTAAAAAGCAACTTGCTTTCATGTCTGAAGAACAAGAAATTGCAATGGGAAAAGAAGCCGACCCTCAAATAATTGCTCAATATGGCTTATATGAAAATCCTGCACTTCAAAAATTTATCAATGATAAAGGGAGGGAAATGGCCGTAATTTCTCATAGACCTAACCTTACTTATAATTTTAGAATTGTTGACTCTGAGGTTGTAAATGCCTTTGCTGTGCCTGGGGGTTACGTTTATTTTACCCGTGGAATTATGGCTCACTTTAACAATGAAGCAGAGTTTGCTGGAGTTTTAGGACATGAAATAGGTCATATCACCGCTAGACATACTGTAAATCAACAAGCAAAATCAACTTTGGGGCAAATAGGTTTATTAGCAGGAATGATAGTTTCTCCAACTATCGCTCAGTATGGCCAAGAAGTATCGCAAGGATTAGGATTACTATTTTTAAAATTTGGAAGAGATGCAGAAACTCAGGCAGATGAATTAGGAGTAGAATATTCAACAAAGATTAAGTACGACGCACATCAAATGGCAGATTTCTTTGGAACCTTAGAAAAAATTTCTGAAGCTAGCGGCAACCAACTACCAGATTTTTTATCAACCCATCCAAATCCAGGTTCAAGAATGACAACTGTGGATAAATTGGCTACACAATGGCAAAAACAAGAAGCATTAACCAACCCTATTATAGCTAGAAATAACTATTTAAAAATGATTGATGGCTTAGTTTATGGTGAAGACCCAAGACAAGGTTTTGTAGAAAATAGCTTTTTTTACCATCCTCAATTAAAATTTCAATTTCCTATTCCAATAGGTTGGAAAACTCATAATAGTCCACAATCTTTTCAAATGGCAGAACCAAATGGTAAAGCAATTATGACTTTAAGTTTAGCACCTGGTAAAACTTTAAAGGAAGCAGCTAATAATACCATCCAACAATATGGATTAACTGTAGTGCAAAACGACCAACAAACAATTAATGGTTTAAGCGTAATTAGGGTTGTTGCCGATAGGCCAGAAAATCAACAGCAACAATCTCCCGCTCTAAGAACATTATCCTATTTTATCTCATATGGAGAAAATATTTATCACATGATTGGTATTACAGATTTAAATAGTTTTAGCTATTACGATAACGTTTTTAGTAATAGCATGTCTAATTTTAAGATACTTACCAATCAACAAAAAATAAATAAGAAACCAGATAGAATTAAAATTATTACCGCTTCTAACAACACTACTTTAAATCAAATTCTTGATACTAGAAAAGTAAGTGATAGTAAAGTTAGAAACGATATTTCTATTTTAAATGGAATGGAACTTAATGATAAAGTGGTTAAAGGAATGATGGTTAAAATGATAGATAATTATTAAATCTTTTAGAATTTAGCTGCTTAAAACTATTATAAGATTAAGCTCTGTTTTAAAAAATCGAATTTTATCAATTAATTGAAATCGATTTTTAAATAATTATGGTGTTCCCTATCCGCCAGCTGGCGGATAAAAAAGCTGCCTTTTCTCCGAAGGAGTCCTTTGGACAATCCCTAACCGTAAAATTATCTGAATCTTGATTTTCAAGATTTTAGGATAAAAAGGATTTGACATGTAATTCAAATTAGAATTCATCAGTGAAATTAGTGGCAAAAAAAACTCTGCAAGCTTTGTTTTTTTCTTTTTGATCTCTGTGGTTAAACCAATTTCCCAATAATCTCAAACTTTTCAAAAACCTTTTCATTATGTGGTGCATCCTTCAGTTCTTCAGTTAAATCCTGACCTGCCCAATGTTCATAATGTTTACCGTCACGCCATAAGCGGCTTTCGCTAACATTGTAAATAAAACCTAAATACGCTACCCAAATTTGTGGCTTATCTTGGCCGTTTCGCAAAGCGAGTTGAGATTTAGAATATTCAGGAAGCTGCTCCATTTATATTTTTACGCCTAAAATGTTCAAAGAAAATAAGATTAAGCAAAATTAAAGACATGGAATAAAAATGATCTTCAAAAGGAATGGTTCCCACCCTAAAACCCATATTTTCATTACTATTATACATTACCACTGGTATGGCAGTTAAAATTCCGTTTACAATATAAAACGGCAATAAAGAAACTAAATAAGCCATGTAAAACTTACCCATTTTTAAATTGATATTTATAAAAACAGTATACAATAATATAATAGCTAAAGTAAGAAAGTTGATGATGCTGTAAAGCCTATCGTGATAAACAAATGCTAAAACAAAACAACTCAAAATCAATAAATAGGAAATAGAGTTACTAATTTTAGAAGAAATGTTTATATTAAAATAACAGATTAAGCACTCGTAAATAAATATACAAGCAAAAGGAACGGTAAAAAAGAAAAATATTTCCTCAATGGGAAGTTCAAAGAATTTTATCCCTAAAATATAATCTGGGTTAAAAGACCAAACCTGTTTGATAGTAAATAAATAATCCCAGAGTAAATAAAGTAAGCCTGATAAAATTAATCCTGGTAATATAAATTTCCATTTTTTAAAAAAACTTACTTTTTTATCAAAAGATAAAACAATAGGAAAAAAAATAGTTAAAACATTAATCAATAAATAGGTATAATGTTTATTCATATTTTAAGTTAAAACTTTCTTTAAAATAGCAACTTCCTGCGCACTACATTTTTTACTATCAATCATAAAACCAACCATATTTTTTAAAATATTTTGATCAACATTTAAACTTACAGGGTTCATGTTTTTTAAAATAGAAACTATTTTATTTTTATCGTTCATCAAATTTTTACTGTATCCTAAAAAAGTTGGGACATAAAATTCTAAACTAAATCTTAAAAAACGTACTTCCAGTTGATTTGGGTCTTTTTCTACGGCTTTATCAATTGTAGCAAAACCTTGTTTTAAATAGCTCAATTTGCTCACCGGATTCCAGGCATGTTTCGCTTTAATAGCTTGTACAGAACCCAAATAAGCCATAATCAAAGCGCTTGGATTTTTAACTTCTTCTAATTGATTGCAAAGTTTATCAGCTTTATCACTATCGTTTATAGATGCTATATAATCCTCTCTAATCTGATCTAAATTTGCGGCTTGTACAAATGTAGATGTTGAAACTATCAATAAAAATATGAAGACGAAATTTTTCATGAATATTTTTGTTTTATAACTTCATTAACGAGAAATAGTTAAACATAGTTTAGTTTACTTTTTAATATAGCTTGAGCCATCAAAATTAACTTTTGGCTATCAGAAACCCTAATTCTTTTATTAGAAATAATGTTTGCTGGTGTGTTTTTAATCTTTTTAAAAAGTTCTAAATAATAAACATAGGCAATATAAACCCCTAGTTTTGATCCATCTGGTAAATTTTTAATCCCCTCAAAAGCATCATCAAAATCTATTTTTATATCTGTTTCAATTTCTCGTTTATCTTTTTCAGAGAAATTTTTGAAATCTACTTTCGGGAAATAAGTACGTCCACGTTCATCAAAATCAGCTTTAATATCTCTTAAAAAGTTTATTTTTTGAAAAGCGGAGCCTAAACTCCTCGCCTTTGGCAATAGTTTTTGATAACTAGTATCATCTCCTTCACAAAATATACGCAAACACATTAAGCCAACCACTTCTGCCGATCCATAAATGTATTCCTTATAACTTTCATCGGTATAAGCAGTTTTATCCAAATCCATTTCCATAGATTTTAAAAATGCATCAATCAACTCGTACTCTATGTGATATTTGTTTACTACTTCTTGAAAGCAGTGCAAAACAGGATTCAAGCTAATTTTAATATCGATAGCTTCTTTAGTGTCTTTTCTAAATTTATCTATTAAATAAGCTTTGTCTTTATCGTGAAAGGTATCTACAATTTCATCGGCGTAGCGTACAAAACCATAGATGGCATAAATAGGATATTGAAATTTTTTATCGAATGCTTTTATGCCCAAACTAAATGAAGTGCTGTACTTATTAGTGATGATTTTACTGCATTCGAAACAGGTTTCATTGTAAAGATCCATAAAGGTTTAAACGTTTTTTTAGCAAATTAAGGTTTTTTGATTCAAATTGTTTTGAAAAGCAGCAAACAAAATCTTTAATTTAGAATTTTAACATCAAATGAAAACACAATTAAAAATACATATTATCGGTTCAGGATTTTCTGGTTTAGCAGCGGCGGCAGTTTTAGCGAAACAAGGTTATGAAGTAACCATCATAGAAAAAAACGAACAAGCTGGCGGTAGAGCAAGATTATGGGAAAACAAAGGTTTTACTTTTGATATGGGGCCAAGCTGGTACTGGATGCCTGATGTTTTTGAGAATTATTTTGCTTTGTTTGGCAAAAAAGTAAGTGATTTTTACGATTTGAAAAGATTAGACCCAGGCTATCGTGTTTATTTTGGAAAAGATGATTTTATGGATATTCCTGCCAATATGCAGGAATTGGAAGCTCTTTTTGAAAAATATGAAGAAGGAAGTAGCATTGGCCTTAGAAAATTTATGGACCAAGCGGCTTATAAGTACAAATCTGCCATGGGCGATTATGTTTTTAGACCTTCACACTCCATAACAGAATTTATTGACATTAGATTATTGATTGAAAGTATTAGAATTCACATGTTAAAGCCAATGAGTAAACATGTGCGACAATATTTTACTAATCCAAAACTTATCCAACTTTTAGAATTCCCGGTTCTTTTTTTAGGTGCAACTGCTCAAAAAATACCTGCAATGTATAGCCTTATGAACCATGCCGATTTATCTATGGGAACCTGGTACCCAATAGGCGGAATGTATGAAATTGTGAAAGCAATGGTAAAAATTGCAGAGAGCCAAGGAGTAAAAATCGTTTTAAATACTGAAGTTAAAAATATAGAAATTGAAAATGGTATTGCTCAAAAACTGATTACCAATAAAGGAGATTTTGCAACAGATTTTGTGGTTGCCGCTGGCGATTATCATTTTATAGAGCAAAACTTAATTGAAAAAAAATACCGCAATTACGATGAAAAATACTGGGATAGCCGAGTAATGTCGCCTTCTTCTCTCCTATTTTATGTTGGTTTAGATAAAAAAATTGAAGGCATACAACATCATAATTTATTTTTTGATGAAGATTTAGACCAACATGCAAAAGAAATATATACCGAGCCGAAATGGCCAACAAAACCTTTATTTTATGTTTCTTGCGTCTCTAAAACCGATTTAGATTCTGCTCCAGATGGTCAGGAAAATTTATTCTTCTTAATTCCATTAGCTCCAGGTTTAACCGATACCGAAGAATTACGAGAAAAATATTATGATATTATGATGGATAGATTTGAGAAAATTACCTCACAAACCATCCGAGGACATGAAATTGTAAAACGCAGTTATGCAATGAACGATTTTGTAAACGATTACCATTCTTTTAAAGGAAACGCTTATGGTTTAGCAAATACTTTATCTCAAACTGCTTTCTTTAAACCAGCTATGAAAGCTAAAAAAATCAAAAATCTTTTATTTACAGGGCAATTGACAGTTCCTGGCCCTGGTGTTCCTCCTTCTATAATTTCTGGACAAGTTGTTGCAAAAGAAGCACATTTAATTTTAAAGAAAGGATAAATTTTCGTTAAACGTATAGTGTTTTCTGCAAACTTATAAAGTGGCAATAAATGTCCGTTCGGTTTTTATTGAGATTTACCTTAACTTCGTTTATTCCAACAAACTCAAATTTTAAATGTCTTTTTTTCAAAAAATTTTCTCTAAAAGATTTGGTCCTGTATTTCTATTATACCTAATCATTATCACTTTAGCTTTTATTACCAGAACTGCTTTATTGGTTAAATCTGCCACAGGTTTTGATTGGACCTTTCTCAACATAATTGGTATTTATTTTATTGGCTTATTTTATGATACCGTTTTAGCCAGCTATTTTTGCATTCCATTAGTGCTATACATCTGGCTAATACCCAATAAAATTTTCCGTAAAAACTGGCAGAGAATAATTTTATATGGTTACTTTATATTGGTAACCTTCCTACTACTTTTTAATATAGTTGCCGAATGGGTTTTTTGGGACGAGTTTTCTACCCGTTTCAATTTTATAGCGGTAGATTATTTAGTTTATACTACAGAGGTAATCGGAAATATTTGGCAATCCTATCCTGTTATTAAAATCATCATTGTGATTGCTTTAATCGCAATTGGTGCTTTCTTTTTGATAAAGAAAAGTATTAAATCTTCTTTACAAAGTAATCTTAGTTTTGGTAAAAGAACATTAATTGCTATTCCCTTACTTTGTTTACCATTACTATCTTGGTTTTTAGTGAGCAATAAAGGTAAAGAATTTAGCAATAATCAATTTGCTGTTGAATTAGCTGGAGATGGTTTGTATGAATTTGGGGCAGCTTTCTGGAATAATGAATTAGATTATAATAAGTTTTATGCTACGATTGATCAAGATAAAGCCTTTAAAATTGTAAGAGAATTGTTAGGACGAGATAGTGTTCAATTTTTAAACAATAATAACAGTAATAGTATTGATAGAAAAATAAGTTATACAGGTAAAGAAAATAAGTATAATGTTATTTTAATAAGTGTAGAAAGCCTAAGCGCAGATTATTTGGGAGTTTATGGCAATGCTCAAAACCTAACACCAAATATGGATAGTTTGGCAAAAAACGGCTTAATGTTTAGCAATCTTTATGCATCTGGAACGAGAACAGTGCGTGGTTTAGACGCGCTATCACTTTCTATTCCTCCTACTCCTGGGCAGTCTATTGTAAAAAGACCTAATAATGAAAACCTGTTTTCTATGGGTAATTTATTAAAAAAACAAAATTATATCACCCAATATATTTATGGTGGCTATGGTTATTTTGATAATATGAATTACTTTTTTAGTAATAATGGTTACCAAGTAATTGATAGAACTGCCATCAACGATAAAAAAGAAATTCATTATGAAAACATCTGGGGCGTTGCTGATGAAGATTTATTCACACTTTCGTTAAAAGAACTAGATAAAAACTATCAATCTGGGAAACCTTTTTTTAGTCAAATCATGACAACATCTAACCATCGACCTTTTACTTATCCTGATGGAAGGATCGATATTCCATCGCACACAAACCAAGAAGGCGCTGTTAAATACACTGATTATGCAATTGGTAAATTCTTAAAGGAAGCGTCAACCAAACCATGGTTTAATAATACTATTTTTGTTATCATAGCTGATCATTGTGCCTCTAGTGCAGGTAAAACCGAACTTCCAGTTTATAGATATCATATTCCAGCCTTTATATATGCACCAAAAATTGTAAAGCCACAGGTTTATGAAAAGTTAACTGCTCAAATGGATGTTGTACCCACTATTTTAGGAATGCTTAAAATTAATTATGAATCTAAATTCTTTGGAAGGGATATTTTTAAAGTTAAAACTGATGAAGAATGGGCTTTTGTAAGCACTTATGAAAGATTAGGTTTTATGAGAAACGGGCACTTATTAGTTTTATCGCCACAAAAAAAAGTACAACAATTTAAAGTGCTTCCTAATAATGATCAAATTCTAGAAAAAGTTGATGAAAAATTAAAGGAAGAAGCTATTGCTTTTTACCAAACCGCTAGTTATCTATATAAAAATAAGCTTTACGGTAAATAATATAGCTTTTTTATGATTTTAACTGATTTTTGGCTGATTATTTTTTAAGTTTGGTTTTAAAGATTTAAATAAAGTAGATGCTAAAAGGGATATTAAGAAAAAAAACTATCGCCAAAATATTAAATGATACCAAAGAAGGTTATGGCGATGGAGAACACGCTAGCCTAAATAAAGTATTAAACGTAAGAGATTTAACCATGATGGGAATTGCCGCTGTAATTGGTGCTGGTATTTTTTCTACAATTGGCGAAGCTTCTTTTAACGGTGGTCCTGGAGTAAGTGTTTTATTTGTAATCACTGCTATTACTTGTGGTTTTTCGGCACTTTGCTATGCAGAATTTGCTTCAAGAATTCCGGTTTCTGGTAGTGCTTATACCTATGCCTATGCATCTTTTGGCGAATTGGTAGCATGGATTATTGGTTGGGATTTATTAATGGAATATGCCATTGGTAATATTGCGGTGGCCATATCTTGGAGTGGCTATTTTGTAAATCTACTTCATGGTTTCAACATCAATTTACCTGCTTATGTTACTATGGATTATTTTTCTGCCTATAAAGCAAGTAAACAAATTGCAGATTTAACCGCGTCAGGTAGTTCTTTAGAAAATTTAAGCTCTAATACAAAATATGCTGCAGAGGCTTGGGCTACTGCTCCTTCAATCGGAGGCATCAAATTAATTGCAGATTTTCCTGCATTGCTCATCGTTTTTTTAATCACCTATTTAGTTTACATCGGCATTAGGGAAACCAAAAAAGCAACCAATGCAATGGTTATTTTAAAAATTTGTGTGGTATTAGCAGTAATTGTTATAGGTTTCTTTTATGTAACCCCAGCAAATTGGCACCCATTTTTACCAAACGGTTTTTCTGGGATGATGAAAGGTGTTTCAGGAGTTTTCTTCGCCTATATAGGTTTCGATGCCATTTCTACTACAGCAGAAGAATGTGAAAATCCTCAAAAAGATTTACCTCGAGGAATGATTTATTCACTAATCATTTGCACAGTTCTATATATTTTAGTCGCCATAGTTTTAACTGGGATGGTTAATTACAGTGAACTGGCAGTATCAGATCCATTAGCTTTCGTTTTTGAACGCGTAGGGTTAAATAAAATTAGTTATGTAATTTCTATAAGTGCCGTTATTGCTACCGCAAGTGTATTATTGATTTTTCAAATGGGCCAACCTCGTATTTGGATGAGCATGAGCCGAGACGGATTATTACCTAAAGCATTTTCTCGTATCCATCCAAAATATAAAACACCGTCTTTTGCAACAATTGTTACGGGTTTTGTTGTTGCAATCCCTGCCCTATTTATGAATTTAACAGAGGTTACAGATTTAACCAGCATTGGGACATTGTTTGCTTTTGTGTTAGTTTGTGGTGGTGTTTTATTATTACCTAAAGATACGGAAGCGAACGATGGTAAAAAACGTTTTAGAATGCCTTACATCAATGGTAAATTTATAGTCCCTGTTTTAGTGATGGTTGGTTTATTTTTCTTTTATAAAAATCTTTTAAATGTTTTTGATTTTAATAACGGTTGGGAAATAATAAGAGAAAGATTACCACTTTATTTATTCTTAATTCTTTTAGTACTAATCACATATTTTTCTTTTAAAAGAAACCTATCATTAATACCTGTTTTAGGTTTATTAAGTTGTTCTTATTTAATGACAGAATTGGGTTACACCAATTGGTTAAGATTTCTAATTTGGTTAGTAATTGGACTAGTAATTTACTTTACTTATAGCTATAAAAACAGTAAATTAAACCTCGATAAAGAAATAACAAATTAATTGTATCATACTGATTGAGCCTTCCGTAATGGTTAAGAATTCTTTTAGTTTTTCTATATATTAGCCTTTAACCTTTCCTCAGGTTAAGGGCTTTTTTATTTTATGGCTTTAATGATTTAAGATATTTAATAGTTTTTGATTTAAGTTTAAATTTTATTTGGGCGTTCGGGCGGGCTTTACGCTGTATCTTTTTTTCTGAAAAAGAAAAAAAGGATGCCGCTTTAATCCCTAACGCAAAACTCACATCATTAAAATATATTTTGTTTAAAATCTCTCCAGTCAAAATTCATCAAGCTCATCAACTACAAAAGATTTCTAAGGAAACCTTTTCTTTGGCTTTTGCTAAAGACAACACACCAGAAAACCTGACAGATTATTTTGCAAAAGCTTTCTCTGTAGAAGAATTGAATAAACAACTCAATAATCAAAATTCAAGGTTTTATTTTGTTTATAATGAAGATAATTTAGCTGCCTATTTTAAAATCAACATCGGCGAAAGCCAAACCGAAATTGGTGCAAAAGGTGGGATGGAATTAGAAAGGTTATACATTTATCCTGCCCATCAAAACAAAAAAATTGGTGCTTTTATAATAAACGAGGTAAAAATTAAAGCTATTTTAGAAGATAAAAAATATATCTGGTTAGGCGTTTGGGAAAATAATTTAAAGGCAATTAAATTCTATGGTAATCATGGATTTACAAAATTTGATAGCCACATTTATTATTTGGGCGATGATCCTCAAACGGATTTGATGATGCGTTTGGAATTGTAAAAAATAATGTTCTAATTTATTTAAAATTAGCTTATTATGAAATCTCAAATAAAACCTTTCTTGTTTATTATAGCAATTGTTGGTTGTATCAGTTTAGCTGCTACAACGCCTCAATCAACAAAACAACAAGACTGGAAGGCGAAAAATCTAAAAGTATTACCTAAAGATATTTCTAAAAAAGCCTTAGATAGTATTATGCATAACTATAGAGATGCTTTGGGTGTTAAATGTAATTTTTGTCACGCAAAATCTACAACAGATAGCACAAAACTAGATTTTGCTAGCGATGCAAATAGAAAGAAAAATTACGCTAGATATATGATGGTGATGACAGATTCCATCAATAACAAATATTTTAAAAGACAATTACAGCGCCATGGTACATTTTCTGTAACCTGTGCAACTTGTCACAGAGGAGAGGAAGAACCAGCTGTTGCCATGCCAATGATAGAAAAAATGCCGCAAAAAAAGGGAGAATAAATTCTCCCTTTTTTATTTATAAAATTACACCTTCCAATTTATTTACTAAACTCCTCAATCATTTTTTTGTTAAAAGCTGGTAAATCTTTTGGAGATCTACTTGTAATTAAACCATTATCAACTACAACTTCACTATCCTCCCAATTTGCTCCAGCATTTATTAAATCAGTTTTTATAGAAGAAAATGAAGTCATTTTTTTACCTTTTACTAAACCTGTTTCAATTAATAATTGTGGACCGTGGCATATTGATGCAATTGGTTTACCTGCTGTTATAAATTCTTTTACAAAATCTATATAGCTTTCACTTGCCCTCATTTTATCAGGGTTCATCACTCCACCGGGAATCATTAATGCATCATAATCATTCGCGTTTGCATGAGACAAATCCATATCAACATCCACTTCTACTCCCCAATCAACTTTATCCCAAGCTTTAATTTTTTTCTCTTGTTTAGAAATTACATGTACTAAAGCTCCTGCTGCTTCTAACGCTTTTTTAGGTTCTAATAACTCTGATTGTTCAAATCCCATATCACTTAATATGGCTATTTTTTTGTCTTTTAAACTTTCCATTGTATTTTGCTTTTTAAAGGTATTTATATGTGGTAAATATTAAGTTTACTACATCATTTATAAAACAATTACTAAACCAGAATCTCGATGACATGTCTTTTTAGACATTTAAAACATAATTTTATGCTTTTCTAAATATAAATTTAACTAAATGAGTAATTTCTTAAAATTCATTTCTTAAAAACTTTCAAACTTATATCTTTGGGAGAAATCATAAACTCTTTAAAACTTGTGAAGAAAAGAATTGCCATTTTTGCATCAGGGTCTGGATCAAACGCTCAAAAGATAATGGAGCATTTCAAAAAAAGTAATGATGCCGAAGTTGCGCTTATTTTAACTAATAATCCGTATGGTTATGTGTTGCAAAGAGCAGATAATTTTGAAATTCCTTCACATATTTTTGATAAGCAAGAGTTTTATGAAACCAATAAAATTATCACCTTACTAAATAATTTGAATATAGATTTATTGGTTTTAGCAGGTTTTTTATGGTTAGTGCCTTCAAATTTGTTAAAAGCTTTCCCAAATAAAATCATCAATATTCACCCATCTTTACTACCAAAATATGGTGGAAAAGGGATGTACGGAGATAGTGTTCACAAAGCGGTTTTAACGGATAAAGAATCTGAATCTGGCATCACTATACATTTTGTAAATGAAAATTTTGACGAAGGAGAAGTCATTCATCAGTCTAAGTTTAAAATAGATAAAGGTGATGATCTGGAAATGATGAAATTTAAAGTTCAACAATTAGAGCATGCTCACTTTCCTAAAGTAATAGAGAGTTTACTTAAGAAAATGAAAAGCATTTAATCTTTTACCATAACTTTTGCGGACAGGTAACTTTATAATGGTTATTTAACATTAAGCCTAAAACAATTTCATGTGAACCCCTAGAAACTGTATTTAATGCCGATTGGGTAAAGTCATAAGCATATCCTACGCTGAACAAAGAACCCAAATTAAAGCCTAGCATCCCTGAATAAGAATCGTCTTTACGATAAGCACCTCCAATCCAAAACTTATCTCTAAAAGAAACTTTTGTATTAAAATCTATCCCAATTGGCACAGGATTTACGTATTTTACCATTACAGAAGGTATTATAGTAACATCATCACTTAGCCAAAATCGGTAGCCTGCTGTAAAAAATGTATGCGGAACTGTTTTGCCTGTATTGTAAGAAGATTGACTGGAAAATGAAAGCTTTTGCGGTAAAATTTGCTGTACCGATGCACCAAAGAAAAACTCGGCAGAGTAAAGCCAAATACCCAAGTTTAAATCGGGTTTAATTCTGTTAATAGTTCCGCTATTTGCAATTGCTGCATCAACAGGATTTTCTAAGGTAATGTCATTAGTATTCAAAGTTACTTTTGATATTCCGGCACCAATGCCAACAGCTAAGTTTAATTTTGGAGCTAATCCAATATGATAAGCATAAGTTATATCTAAAGTATTGTTACTAAGTGGCCCTGTTTTATCTACCACAGCAACCAAACCAATTCCATGATGAGGTTTTGAAGCTTCATAATCAGACTTATAACTTCTTCCTAATGGATTATCACCAACCATTCCGTAAGAAGTAGCGCTTCCCCAGTCATCAGTTTTACCTAAAGGCATGTGTGCAGTTAAATATGAGGTTTGTGGAGCGTTTTGTAAACCAGTCCATTGTTGCCGAGTGGCAGCTTTAATATCAATATAATTTTCTATCCCTGTAATAGCAGGATTTATAATATAATTATTTAAAATATACTGTGTGTACTGAGGTTTCTGCTGCCCTAAAGTATTTTGAACGACAATAAATAATAATATGGATATAGTTACTAATTTCCTCATCTTATCAACGTAACCGAACCAGTAAACTTTTTACCCTCAACTTTTGTATCAATAATATAATAATAAACACCAACTGGTACTTCCTTTCCTTTGTATCTACCATCCCAAGGTACTTCATAACCTATAGAAGTGAAAATTTCATTTCCAAATCTATTGTAAATTGTCATTCTTGCGTTAACATAAGAATCTAAATACTTAATATTCCAAGTATCATTATTTCCATCTCCATTAGGCGTAAATGTATTAGGAATTGTAGGTTTTGTAGCCACTTCAACGTTAACTTTATCACTTATCGTACAACCATCAGTAGAAGTTACAATTAAAGTATAAAGCGTACTTTCTTTTGGGGATGCTGTTGGGTTTAAAAGCGTAGCATCGTTTAATCCTGTAGACGGAAGCCATTGATAAGTTAGATTATTACCAGATGCGGATGATTTAAAAGTGGTTTGTCCTCCAATTAAAATAGTTACATCATCACCAGCATCTACTATTGGTAATGGATAAACCTCTATTTCTTGTTGTTTAATATCATTACAACCATTATTAGCTGTGTAAGTATAGGTGATAGTGTGTTTCCCGATACCAGCAGCTAAAGGGTCAAAAATTCCATCCTCAGAAATACCCTTACCTATAAAAACGCCGCCTCCATCAATACCTGTAATTTCTTTGGCTTGGTTTATTGCTATTTTTGATTTATCTATACAAATACCTGCTAAAGGAGTAAAAGTTACTTCCGGACTTCCTTTCACAGTAATAGATATTGGACCAAAATCTTCAAAACAATCATTACCAGAATAAGCCCTTAATTTAACTTGATAATTTATAGTTTGTTTTGTACTTGGATATTTATGGGTATAGATAGAATCTTTAGCTGGTAAAAAATAGATTTCTTTAGTATTTACTCCTCCGGCACTATATTCAAAAATCCATTCTAACCTTACAATTTTACCTATTTGTACTTTTGAATTATCTTGAAACTGAACAGGTTGATTACTACATAAATTATTGATATTTATAACAGAAAAACCTGCATTGGGATTTGAAGAACTAATTACTATAGTTTTTTTAACTTCGCTTTCACAACCATTAGATGATGTTACTTTCAAAGAAATAACATAAGTACCCGGGGTGGCAAACTGATGTGGGGGGGTATCTTTACCGGTTGCCGTTGATCCATCTCCAAAATTCCATTGATAAGATATAATATCTGATGAAGTATTAATAGCTTTAAAAATAATGTTATCTCTTGCACAAGCATTTGGATCCTCAAAATCTGCTGTTGGCACTTCAAATATTATTTTACTAAGTTGAAATGTTGACTCGCAACTAGCTTCAGTTTTTAAATTTAATTTAACAGTATAATTACCTGATTTATTATAGGTATGCGATGGATTTTTATCTGATGAAGTAGTGCCATCACCAAAATCCCATAAATAAATTGGTGTATTATCATTTAAAACAGATTGGTCTGTAAACTGAATTGCTGTTTGAGAGCAAGAAATATTTGCTATTGCAAAACTAGCTTGTGGCTGTTTTAATATTTTAATTGGCAATTGATAAACGTTAGATACACAAGCAACATCGTTCTTAACTGATAAAGAAACAGTTTTTATACCCTCAGATGTAAAATTATGTGATGGTTCTTTTTCATTTGATGTTGTTCCATCACCAAAATCCCAAAAGTAACTGATAACTGGCCTATTGCCATTAATAGCGTTTAAACTAAACTTAACCGGATTGTTTAAACAAGCAGAAGATTGAGCTAAAAAAGTAGCAAACGGAGGTGGATCATAAACTTCAAACTCAAAGTTTAGTGTTTCATCTCCAGATGGACAACCTCCTGCACTTAATGGAATTGTTGAAATAATTTTAATCTGTTTAGTACCAACTTGTGTGTAAATTTTATTTATTGGCAAACGATATTCAAACAATAATTTTCCATTAATAGTAATTGGCGTTGGTTTTAAATTTGCACCTTCTTGAGTTATTGGTGCATCTCCAAGTTCTAAAGTCCATATTAATTTTGTTGATATATAAGGCAATACTAATCTAAAATCAAAAACTTCATCTCTACAAGCATTAGTAATTATCTCATTTGTTTCGGGCCTTACTGCATTTATAAAAATGGAGGAAGCTAAATTGGTACCTGCCGAATAAGCATAAGATTCATAATCGCCAAATCCATAAGCCATAGCGTTAAAAGCAATCTCAGACTTTAAATTAAAACTTGTTCCTCCTATTTGTTTAAGATTAATTTGTGCATAAGAATAATCTGGATTACCAGGAATTGCACTAAATCTATTGCTGTAACTAACACCATTAATCACAAAACTTGCTACACCTCCATTTGGTATCACAACATTTAAATATTGATCTCTAATATCTTGTTTTAAGGCAGAATACATGGTAACATCCTTTATACTATATTCTAAAGGATTTAAAATCACCATATCAGGATCACTAGGTCTGGCATTATTCCCTCTATTTCTAGAATCTGCACAATATTGGGTAATTGCGTATTGTGCAACAGTAACTGGCTTATCTGCAGTTACTAAAGAAATAGTATTTGTTGGAAGCGAGGTATAAAACTCGCCCCTATTTAAAACTTTGGTAACACCATCAATCTTTATTGTTGTGTTATCCTCAGAAGCCATTACCCGATATATAGAACCTGTATTCCTATCAAAAAATGGAATTAAAGGAAAAGTTTTTCCCCAACTTTCTAAAGGATACAATTGTTGGAAAAGAGGATCATAAGAAATATTTTGCCCAGCATTTAGCCCTCCGGGTGGCCTACAACCTGGAGATAAAATTCCCAATGCAGAACTTCCAGAAAAAGCAGCAAATCTCTTACAGCTTGAGTTTGAGGCATCAACTTCAATATAAGACCCTGAAATATCACTATCATTTTGATACTGATAAACATCGCCAACATTTATAAGAGTTATACTAAAAGTAGGTTGTATTACACCATCCAATCTTGGCGTAATATTAATTTTTGTATTGGGTTCTACACAAACAATATTAAACTGAGATTTTGAATTTTGTGTTTTTAAAGTTTGATCATAAGAAATTGCAAAATATTTTTGTCCTAAGGCCAATTTTGGCAATACCAAAGTTGCTGCAGATCTTGCCCCGGCAAAAACATGCCCATAAACTACTGCTTTTGGTTTTCCAGAATCTATTAAAACTTTTATACCTTGATTATTATAAATCCCTGTTCCACTAAAAATATAAGACACATTTCTGGGGACAATTACCTCCGTAACTGTATTTGCAATAACATTAAAATTTTCTGAATAAGTACCACAACTTACAACTCCACTAGTATTGCTTTTAGAAGTAATAAAAACAGAAAGATTTGCTAAATCTGGATTATTTGTTGGTCCAGCTGGAGAATGAGCAGGAAAACAAAGCCAAAACTCGGTTCCTTCGTTAGAAATGTTTTGCGCATTTACTTTTACGATAAATAATAACAAAAATAAAAGAGTAAATACGTATCTCATTTATAAATAGGCTAATATTTTTGGTGAGTAACAATTAACGTTTAAACTTCTGTTTATTATCATTTTATATTATAATAACTAAATAAATACAATTTTGGTTTTATCTTACTATTAAAACCGAACCAGAATATTTTAATTCGCCTTGCTTTGCAGTTATAATATAATAATACATTCCCTGGGGTAAATCCTTATTATTAAACTTTCCATCCCAAGCAGTAGAGTATGATAAAGTGTTATAAACTAAATTTCCATCTCTGTTAAATACTTGTATGGTTATAGAAGGGTAGCTACTTAAATATTTAATATCCCAAGTGTCATTTACTCCATCGCCATTTGGCGTAAAAGTATTAGGAATTTCTGGTAGCAATAGAACCTTGATAAACACATTATCCATAATTATACAACCATTTTGGCTTGTTACTAATAGCGTATAATTTGTACTTTTTGTAGGTGTTGCAGTAGGATTTAAAATATCGTCTTTATCTAAACCTGTAGAAGGTGACCATTTATAGGTTACATTGTTTCCAGAAGCGGTAGCATCCAGTTTTACTTGCCCACCTATTAAAATGGTTTTATCTTCCCCTGCATTTACCGATGGTGTAGGATATACGGTAATATCTTGCGTTTTAAAATCGCTACATCCATTATCTCCTGCAAAAGTATAAGTAATAGTATGTGTGCCCACACCTGCAATCTTTGGAGAGAACAAACCAACAGCATTTATGCCAGATCCAGAATAGGAACCCATTCCTGCAAATCCAGTTGTTTCTTTTCCCTGTGAAAGATTAAAAGGTTCAAACTCTTCGCAAACTGCTGGTAAAGTGGTAAATTCTAAATTTGGGATGGCTTTTAAAGTAATGATTTTAAATACCTCACTCACACATCCTGTTGCGCTGGTGGTGGTCATGATAACTTTAAAATCTTTAGTTAACGGACTATTAAATTTAGGATAAGCAAATTGATAAATTTTTGCAGCATCGGCTCTAAAATTTGGGTTATTGTCTGTTAAACTATATGCTGGATCATTTGGATGATTCACTGCATCAAATTGCCATTCTATTTTTACAATTTCACCAAAGGCGATGGTGGCTTCATCCCTAAAAAGAACTTTATAATTACTACATAAATCATCATTAATAATACTGAAACCAGGACTTGATAAAGCAGCAACCACGGTTAATACTTTAGATGTTGTTGTACTGCATCCATTTGCAGCAGTAGTAGTTAGTTTTACTATGTAATCTTGAGCTGCTTTATATTGATGAATAGGATCTTTATCTGTTGAAGTATTATTTTGATTATCTCCAAAATCCCAAGCATAAGTTAAACCTGATGTTGAGTTATCAAAGGTAGAATTGTTGATAAATTTTGCTTCGCCTTTAGGCAAACAACCATTTGGAATAGAAAAATTAGCTTTAGGAACTGCTTTTAAAGTGATAGTTTTTGTTAATGTACTTTTACAAGTAGAAGAATTACCTGAATAAGCTATCATCTTAACATTTACCGTTCTTTGGGCAGGGGAATAAAAAGTTGGATATATATGGGTATAAACTTTAGCAGGATTTTCTCTTTTTTCTGGCTGATTATCTGTCTCCACAACTGTTGGTGTAGCATCATCATAATACCAATCAATTCTTGTTATTTCTCCAAAATCTATTGTAGAAACATCTTCAAAAGAAACGATTTGATCGCTGCAAAGATTAGCTTGGTTTCTAATATTGAAAACTGCTTTTGGCGTACTTCCGTTTACGGTAAATGGTTTTATAATAGTAGTTACACATCCATTTGCACTGGTTGCGGTTAGGGTAACATTGTAAAGTTTTGCTTGGATGTACTTGTGCGTAGGGTTTTTAAGTGTTGAGGTATTAAGGCTACCGGAAATTGGATCACCAAAGTTCCATAAATAAGTTAAAGCAGTTTTATCCGCCACGGTTGTTGTATTTGTAAATAATGCAGAAGCATCGTCTAAACAAATATCTGGTGTATCAAAATCTACAATCGGTAACGGATTGATTATTATTTGTTTAATTACAGTATTGGTACATCCTAAATTTGTAGTTACCGTTAAAGCAACATTATAACTTCCAACAATATTATAGGTGTGTGCAGGGTTTTGAGTATTTGATAGAGAACTTCCATCACCAAAATCCCAACTCCAATTGGCAATAGTTTGCCCTATTGTTGTGGATGCATCTGTAAATTGTATGGCTTGATTTAGGCAGGTTATGTTAGCAATTTTAAATGCTGCAATAGGGAGCTGCATTATTTCGATATTTTTGGTGACCACATCAGACCAACACCCTTCTTGAGATTTAACAGAAAAGTCAATCTTTTTTATACCAGAATTAATGAATTTAAAAGTTGGGTTTTGTGAGGAAGAATTTCCTTCTCCATTAAAATTCCACAAATATTCTGTGATATTTTGGCCAGAAACCGCAGTATTTGAAAAAGAAGTTACCTCTCCGAAACAAGTATTGGACGGTGCTGAAAAATTTGCGATTGGCCTTGGATTTACCGTAAAAGGCTTACTTATAGAAAAAATACAACCACTCGCACTTGTTACTGTTAGCGATACAGTATAAACGTTGGCATTTGTATAAGTATGTTTTGGATTTTTATCTGTAGAGGTATTATTTGCTAATGATGCCGGATCGCCAAAATCCCACTCAAAACTTAAAATACTGTTATCAGCAATTGTTGAGGTATTTGTAAACAGTGCAAAAGCATCATAAATACAAACTGGAGGTGCATCAAAATTAGGAACGGGTAAAGGGTTAATAACCACCTGTATAATCTTTGTATTTGTGCATCCTAAATTTGTAGTAACGGTAAGCTTTACATCAAAAGTTTTTACTGCAGTGAAAGTATGTGTTGGGTTTTGAGCATTCGAAATTGGGCTTCCATCACCAAAATACCACTCCCATTTTGTAATGGTTTGCCCTACTGTTGTAGATGCATCTGTAAATTGTATTACCTGGTTTAAACATGTGATTATAGATGTAGTAAAACTAGCAACAGGTTGTTGCATTATTTCAATATTTTTAGTCACCACATCAGACCAACATCCGTCTTGAGATTTAACAGAAAAGTTTATCTTTTTTACTCCTGGGGCTGCAAACTTAAATGTCGGATTTTGTATTGTAGAATTTCCCTCACCGTTAAAATCCCACAAATAGCCATTTAAAGCAATTTTATTATCAACAATAACATTGGTAAACTTTACAGAATCGCTAAGGCATACCTGTGCTAGTGCATTAAAATCTGCAACAGGTTTGGGATTGACTATAAAATCAAAAGTAAATTCATCTCCAGTCCCGCAATCATCAGCAGATGGTTTTGTAGTTCTAACCTTGTAAGTGTAAGTGCTATCTTTTGTGTATACTAAATTGGGAAGCAAAGAATAAACATAAGTTATCACCCCATCTTTGGTAAATTGTCCAGTTTTATTTACAGTGATATATTTTAGACCAGTACCATCTAACTTATCTAATTGAAGGTCTAATGTTTCATAAGGTAACTTTAAATTTATATTATATGGTGTACCAACACATCCGGTTGCCACACTAATAGAATCCGTTCCTTGCTTAACCGGGTCAAAACCAAATGATGCTAAATTAGCCCCTGCGGCATAACCGTACGAGTCGGCATTACCAAAACCATAAGCGGTTGCATTAAAACCAAAGTCAGAACTTAGGTTATGCGTTCCTACGGCAACTTTTAATTGTGCATAAGAATAGGTTGTACTACCGGGTACGGCTAAAAAGTTTGATGCAATATTAGCACCGTCTAATTTAAAACTGGCTACGCCTTCTTTTTTTATTACAATGTTTATAAAATGTTTAGAAATAGTATTCCTAGGTGTAGAATACATGGTAATTTGATTTAGCGTTTGCTCTAAAGGATTCAAAAAAATCATTTCAGGATCACCAACATCTCCTGCAACAGTGCCACATGTTAAGGATTTACCTTGTGTTACAGCATATTGAACAGTTTGAATAGGTTTATCAGAACTGATAATATCAGTTTGTTTTGAAGCAAATTCATAATAAAAGTTATTTATAAAGCTTCCATTAGGTATTACTGCGCCATTTAAGGTGACGATTGCAGATGGATCGCTTTTTAAAACTCTATAAATCACAAAATCTCTTTCTGATTGTGGTATGGTAATAAAGTTTTTTCCCCATGTTGCAGTTGGGTAAACTTGCTGAAATAAATTGTCGGCAGATCCAGGATTTGGGTTTCCTGACGCTGGTAAAGTATAAGAAAGACAATTAATTGCAATTTTACTACTTCCAGAAAATACTGCAATTTTTTTACAAGACCCGCTAGTAGAAATTGATTTAATTTTTGAACCCGTTAAATCTACCCCTGATGAGCTAGTACCAGCGTTAGTAAATGTACCCATCACATTGTAAATTTCTCCTTTATTTAAACTTACAACGTTTACAGAGTTTGCAGCCCAACCTCCCTGTGTAGTTTGTGATGGAATAATTTCTACTTTTGTATTATCTTCTACTGCAACTACAAAAAACCAGGATGCAGAGTTAACAGAATTAGATATTTGCTTGAAGTTAATAGAATAATAATCCTTACCTAAAGTGTTTACAGGCAGTACAAGTGTTGCCCCTGAAACCGAGTTTTGGTAAATGTGAGCATAAGCTATGATAGGTTTTAGAGAGGTTAAGTGAATACCATTTAATGATTTACCTTCTGCAATAAGATGTGCGGTTGTGGGTATATCTACAAATTGAACCACATTTGCAGTAATTGAAACTGTTTGGCTAAAACCTAAATTTGGTATAGTTACGGTGGCGGTTGTATTCACATCAGAGGTTAAGTACAAAACCATATTGCCAGTAGAGATATGATTACCATACCCTAGCCAAAAATCAGTTCCTTTATTAGATGTGCTTTGTCCAAAGCAGTTACACACAAATAATAAGCCTATTAAAAATAGGGGTACAAATTTTCTAAAATGAGGTATCAATGTGTGTTTAGGCCAATTTTATTAACAGACGAAAAATTTCTAGAATGGTTTAAATTGGGAGTGTAATTTAACGCTTTTTCTTACAATAGAAAACAGCTAATTTTTTATGGAAATTAACTGTTATTTTGACTTAGAACATTTAACTAATTGTCTTTCTTTTTTTCTTTTTCGACTTTATAATTTTTATCTGCTTTAATAATAAAACCCGGAATGTCTTTAGTCCACATTTGCTGAACTTTTTGATTGTAATTTAAATATAATTTCCCGTCTATAACAGAAAAAACATCTGGCTCAGTTGGAGAAGCATGACCTTGAGCATAACCAAAAGCACAATATCCACCATATTGGGGAGCATATTTATCTGGTGAAGTTTTAAATGCCTTAAGATTTTCTTTAGAACTAAAATACCATTTAGCACCGTTCCAATCATAACTAAAGTCTTTATTACCTTTTACGGCTTTATTTTCTTTAAAGTAAGCAACAACATCGTAACCTTTAATTGCGCCATCTTCGGTTTGAAAAATTTCCTTTTCTTGTGCCTTTAGTGCTGTAGTTAAGCCTAAAACCAAAAAGGTTAAGACCATTATCGCTTTTTTCATAATCTATATTTTAAATTTAAATATCATCAATTTTTAGCTTCCAAAAAAAAATCATTCATCAACACCAATTTTATACTTCCTGCCTTTTATTTTTTCAGGTTTAATCAACGAAAGCGTTTCATTAACCTTATCTCTTTTAACCGCAACATAACTCATGTGGTCAAAAACTTCTATTAAACCAATATCTTCTTTTTGCAGATTTGCTTTTTTATAAAGCAAACCAACTACATCAATTTTATTGATTTTATCTTTTTTGCCTGCGGCAATGTAAATCGTGTTCCAATCGCTAGGATCAAACATTTTAAAGTCTTCCACAACTTCTACTTCTATCGTTTTTTCCTTTACATAATCCGGCTTATATTCTTCATCGGCTAAAAGCAAATAAGCTTTACCAGTGGCTTTCATCCTTGCAGTTCTCCCGTTTCTATGCGTAAAAGATTCTTCGGTAAATGGAATTTGATAATGAATAACCTGCTGAACATCTGGAATATCTAAACCTCTAGAAGCAAGATCAGTTGTCACCAAAACAGAAAAAGTTCCGTTTCTAAACTTCACTAAAGCCTTTTCCCGATCAGGTTGGTCCATCCCACCATGATAAATTCCGTTGCTCATTCCTTTATTCCATAAAATATCGCTTACCCTTTCTGCCGCTTCCCTATGGTTACAAAAAATCAAAGTTGGACCTTTCGGAAATTCTGAAACTACCTGCATCAACAACTTTAATTTCTCTTTAGATTTTGAATGTAAAACCTTTAAAGCCAATTGCGGGCTATTTCCTTCATCTTTTAAAAAGTTGACATAAGTTAAATTATCAACCTTTGCGAAGTTGGGCAATTCCTCCATTTTTGTGGCCGAAGTCAATATTTTTTGTTTCAGTTTGGTTAAAGATTGGATGATAAATTCCATCTCTACCTGAAATCCCATCTCTAAAGATTTGTCAAATTCATCCAAAATCAAAAACTCTATACTTGTTGGGTCAAAGTTTTCATTTCTAATGTGATAGCTAATTTTACCCGGCGTCCCAATAATTACAGATGGTGTTTCTGATAAACTTTGAGCCTCGGTTTTAGTCGAATGTCCGCCATAAATGCAGCTCACTTTAAAGCCGGATTGTAACGACCTAAAAACTTGTTCAATTTGTAAAGCCAATTCCCTTGAAGGCACAATAACTAAAATCTGTACTTTTTTTAAGTCTCTTTTCAACTTATACAAAAGCGGAATCAAAAATGCAAACGTTTTCCCCGACCCTGTTGAGGATAAAACCATCACATCTTTTCCCGTTTGTATCGCTTTATCCGTTGCCAATTGCATCGGGTTTAACGCTTTTATATTCAATTGCTTTAACAGCGATGTTTTGTCTATTCCATTTTCCATTGCTGCAAATATCCTTAAATTTTTTATATCGTTTAAAAATAGATTTTATTGAGCTTATTAATTTATTTCGGTTTATTAGTGAGATTAGTTTGTTAGTGATTTTAATAAATTTATTTAGGTGTTTTATCCGCCAGCTGGCGGATTCCGCTTTATCTTTTTTTCTGAAAAAGAAAAAAAGGATGCCGCTGCAATCGTTAACGCAAAAAATAAAACCTTTTAATTCGTTTAGAAATCAATTTAATTTCTAAAATCACATCTTATATTTGCGATTATGAGGAAGCTAAAACTAGACGAATTAAATCGCCCAACTGTTGATGAATTTAAAGAGCAGCAGAAATTACCAATCGTTATCGTTTTAGATAATGTAAGGAGTTTGCACAACGTTGGTTCTGCATTTAGAACTGCCGATGGTTTTGCAGTGGAAGCTATTTATTTATGCGGAATAACTGCCCAACCTCCTCATCGTGAAATTGAAAAAACGGCCTTAGGTGCTACTCAATCTATCAAATGGAAATATTTTGAAAATGTAATTGATGCCGTTCATCAACTTAAAGCGGATGATTTTAAAATTATCGCCATTGAGCAAGCAGAGAATAGCATCAGCTTGTTAAATCATCAGCCTAAAGGCAATAAAAAATATGCCTTGTTTTTTGGTAATGAAGTGAATGGTGTGAGTGAGGAAGTGATGCAACATATAGATACCTGTATAGAAATTCCTCAATTCGGTACTAAACATTCTTTTAATATTGTGATCAGTACGGGGATTGTTCTCTGGGATTTTTATGTTAAGCTTAGTGATTTTCAAAATAAAAAAATTGTCTGAATCTTGATTAACAAGATTAACGGATAAAAAGGATTTGAAAAATTAGTTCGAAAAATCAAATCAAGAAAATCCTTAAATCGAGAAATAAATATTTAGACATTTTACTACCATTGAGGCATTAAGAAAAAACAAAAATCTTAATGTTCCTTAACTTCTTAATGTTTCATTTCAAAGGAAATCCTATTAATTCTTAAATCAAGATTCAGACAAAAATAAAATCATAGTTCAGACAATTCGTCTCACGACAATAATTTTTCATCATCAAATTTTAAAAATGTATTTTTGCCCAAATTTTTGATTTCATGAGTGCACTTTCAGAACAGGAAATACAAAGACGTGAGTCTTTAAACGAATTAAGAAAACTAGGCATAAACCCTTATCCTGCCGAAGAATTTGAAATTAATGCAAATGCTGCAGATATTTTAGCAAACTACGATAAGGATAAAACAGCTTACAAAACCATCAGTTTAGCTGGCCGCATCATGACCCGTAGAATTATGGGAAATGCTTCTTTTGCTGAGCTTCAAGATGCAACAGGGCGTATCCAGGTTTATATAAAACGTGATGAAATTTGCCCTGATGAAGATAAAACGATGTACAATATCGTTTTCAAAAAGCTATTGGATATTGGCGATTTTATTGGCGTAAAAGGTTATGTATTTACTACACAAACTGGGGAAATCTCTATTCATGTTTCTGAATTTAAAGTACTTTCTAAATCTTTAAAACCTTTACCAATTGTTAAACGTGACGATGATGGTAATATTTATGATGGTTTTACCGATCCAGAAATGCGTTACAGAATGCGTTATGTA
>JBBRYE010000046.1:0-25694 GCA_038237895.1 Sphingobacteriales bacterium
ACTGCCTAATAGTACCACTAGTTTTATTATTTCTTTAAGAACAGGTAAACAACATTTGGATGAAAGTGAAATTGTACTTGAAAGCAACCTACTAAATTTAGCCAACAACAATTCAACAAATAATCTCATTTTAACAAACAATGATGATTTAACAGCGAATCAAACAAATGCTAAAAAACACACCATTTTAGTAGCAGAGGATAATGATGAAGTGAGAAAATTAGTAGCTGATTTATTGGTAGAAAAATATAAAGTTATCCAATTTTCTAATGCAGAAGATGCTTTAAAATTTATGGATACAGAAATTCCGGATTTGATAGTGAGTGATATTATGATGCCAGGAATGGATGGATTAGATTTCTGTAAAAATGTTAAACTAAAGGATGCAAGTAGCCATATTCCTTTTATTTTATTAACCGCTAGAGCATCTTTAGATCATCAAATAGATGGTTTATCTATTGGTGCAGATGCCTATCTTTCTAAACCATTTAACCCACAAATTCTTGAGTTAAATATAAAGAATTTGTTGCAAGCCCAAGCAATAATGAGGCAAAAGTTTGGTCATCAGTTTGTACTACAACCATCGGCTATTAATATTGTATCTCCAGAAGAAAAGTTTTTAAACAAGCTAATGAACATCATAGAAAGAAAAATTGAGGATTCTACTTTTGATGTAAATGAGTTAGTAAGTGAAATTGGGATGAGTAGGACTGTTTTATATAAGAAAGTTCAATCTTTAACTGGTTATGCTGTTGCCGATTTAATTAAACAAATCAGACTAAAAAAAGCTGCCGAATTATTTAAACAAAACGGCTACTCTGTAGCTGAGGTAGCTTATATGGTAGGTTTTAATGATCGTAAGCATTTTAGCAAAGAGTTTAAAAAGTATTTTCAGCTTTCTCCGTCAGAATATATTCAAAAACTTTCCTTAGAAAATTAATCTGTCAAAATCATTAAATGTTAATCACATTTAGGATATTAAAGCCCTCATTTTAGTATATATACATACCTTTAAAGAATTGTCTTATTATTAAATTTGACAATAACATTGTACCACTTATAAACATAGTTTTAAACCAAATTATTAATAAAAAAATTTTAGGAGCATAGGTTTAATTATTAAAATTTAAACCAAACAACTTTATTTTTTTATCTACTGCGTTCAAATATTTTTTATTTTTTAGCTATTCAATTATTATGCAAAAAAAGCATTTACTTTTCTTTTCTCTTTTATTAATCACAATTCAGGCTTTTCCCCAATCTATCATTCAAAATATTGGTAGTAGAAATAACATCAGTTTAAACGGTAAATGGAATTATATTATAGATCCTTACGAAAACGGTTTTTACGATTACAGGCGACAAGCTTTTGATGCATCCGAGACAAAAAAAGGTGGTTTTTATGATGATATAAAACAGAGCAAAAAAGGAGATTTAATAGAATATGATTTTGATCATGATGCAACTTTAGATGTACCTGGCGATTGGAACTCCCAAACACCAGAATTAAAATTTTATGAAGGTACGGTTTGGTATAGACGGCATTTTAACATAGAGCCAAAGCAAAACAAACGTTATATCATTTACTTTGCAGCCGCAAATTATGAAACTCATATTTATTTAAACGGTAAAAAACTAGGGATGCATAAAGGTGGTTTTACTCCTTTTCAGTTTGAAGTTACCGGACAGTTAAAAAGTGGAGAAAATTCTATTGTTGTAAAAGTAGATAATGTTAGAAAACAAGATGAAATACCTACTATAAATACAGATTGGTGGAATTATGGTGGGCTTACCGCCGATGTTTATTTATCTGAATTGCCAGATACATATATTGATAATTATAAAGTGCAATTAGCAAAAGGAAACTTAAATGAAGTAGAAGGTTTTGTTAAGCTTAATGGCACAAAAAAATCTCAAACAGTCTCAATCAACATTCCAGAAACCAACTTAAAGTATAATTTTAAAACGGATACTTCTGGGTATGTAGCCTTTAAATTTCCTGTTAAAAATTTAAAATATTGGTCGCCAGAAAGTCCAAAACTTTATCAAGTTTTGGTACAATCAGAAACAGATAAAGTAGATGATAAAATTGGATTTAGAACCATTGTTACAAGTGGTAAAGATATTTTGTTAAACGGTAAATCTGTGTTTTTAAGAGGAATTGCTATACATAACGAAAACCCATTAATACCCGGAAGACCACGTTCTGAAGGAGATTTAAGAATGTTATTAAATTGGGCAAAAGAGCTAAATTGTAATTATGTTAGGTTAGCGCATTATCCGCACAACGAAAAAACGTTACGCTTGGCAGATGAAATGGGTTTAATGGTTTGGGCAGAAGTGCCTGTTTATTGGACTATTTCTTGGGAAAACCCAGCTACTTATCAAAATGCCGAAAAGCAACTTACTGATTTAATTGATAGAGACAAAAATAGAGCGGCCGTAATCATTTGGTCGGTAGGTAACGAGACACCAATTAGCGATGTGAGAAATAAGTTTATGGGCAATTTAGCAGATAAAGCCCGTGAGTTGGACCATACTCGTTTAATAGCAGCAGCTTTAGAGTTGCACCGGAAGGATAAAACTATTTATGTAGATGACGTACTTGGAGAAAAATTAGATTTAGTGAGTTTTAACGAATATGCCGGCTGGTATTGGAGCAATCCTGATGAAATTTCTTCATATAATTGGGATATTAAATACAATAAACCAGTAGTAATTTCCGAGTTAGGTGGTTCTGCTTTAGCAGGATTACATGGAGATAAAGATACCCGTTGGACTGAAGAATATCAAGATAATCTTTTTAAAAATCAATTTAAACTGATCGGTAAAATAGATGGTTTAAGGGGAATGACACCTTGGATTTTAGTTGATTTTAAATCTCCTAGAAGAGCTCATTCTGTTTATCAAAATTTTTGGAACCGTAAAGGATTAATATCCAATACTGGGCAAAAGAAGTTGGCTTTTTACACCCTTAAAAATTATTATCAAGAAGTTGAAAAGCAGTACAAATAATATTGATTTAAAAGAGTCTGGCCTTAGTAGATAGGCTCTTTTTAAAATTAAGCATAAAACAGATTACTCTAAAAAACGTTTTATTCATATTTAAAACACATTTATCCCCTCATTTAAGTACAAATACAAACCTTCTTTTCTATTTGTAATTATCATTTTTGATTTATATAAAACTAACCAATTCGCATTTAATCCAATTGAGTGCAAAATTTTTAACCTCAATTATATAAATCATGAAAAAAAAATTACTTTTTTTGGTAGCCTTTATTGCTACAACTTTTGCGGCTTTTTCTCAAGGCTTTACTGCAGGTAATATTGTTGTATATCGCTATGGCGATGGTACTGCGGCACTAGGAGCCACAAATGTGCCAGTATTTTTAGATGAATATACACCTGTTGGCGTATTAGTAAAAACTTATTCCATACCCACAGTTACATCATCACCAAATTTCAGGTTAACAGGCCTACCAAAACAAGGTGGAGTTTATCAGCAAGAGGGAATGTCCACTCTATCTCAAGATGGGAAATATATAACAATTGTGGGTTCTAATGCAGCTGTAGGAGGTTTGGTTGGATCATCCGCAACTACAGGAACTCCTGATGCAATTGTTGTTGGAGTTATAGCTGCTGATGGTTCTTATAATAGCACAACTACTTTATCAAATGGAAATACTTTTGGTGTTCCACGTTCTGCAGTAATTAATGGAACAGATATTTACGTCAATGGTAATGGTGGATCTGGAGCAGGGGGCAGTGTACAATATTTAAGTCTTGGCGCTACTACTTCTACTAGAATTACTCCAACAACCGGACAAAATTCGCCAAGAACGATTGGTATTTTTAACAATTCTTTATATATGCCGCTTGGCGGAGCACAAACTTCTCTGGCTTTTGCTAATCCACTACCTACTGCTGCTTCAGTTACTACTCCTGCATTTTTTGCAACAACTCAAACCATTGCTAGTACCGGTATTAATCAAGTAGCAATTGTTAATGTGGGGTCGACTTCAATATTGTATGTAGCTAACGATGCCGCAACAACTGGTGTTATACAAAGATATTATTTAAATGGCAGTGTTTGGACTGCTTTGGGCAGCACCATATCTGATGCTACTAATACTCAGAATTTAAAAGGTGTAATTGCAAAAACTACTGTTGATGCTGTTGCCGGAACAACCACAGTAACTTTATTTACATCTACTTGGGGCGACACAGGTGCGGGTACTCTAACTTCAAAAATTTCAACTTTTAAAGATACTTATGTTACGGCAACTCCAACTATTGCACCAACTACAACTGCTCTTTCAAAGATAATTGATGCCCCAACAAATACTGTTTTTAGAAGCGTAACTTTTGCACCTACAGTAAGTACAGCAATTGGTACAGGCACCCTTCCTGTCTCTTTAACTTCTTTTACAGGTAAAAAAGATAACGAAACTATTAAATTAAATTGGTCTACATCTTCAGAAAAAAACAATTCTCATTTTGATGTCACCCGTTCAGTAGATGGAAAGAAATTCTCATCAATTGGAACGGTAAAAGGCGGTGGAAATTCTGATGCGGTTTTAAATTATTCTTTTGCAGATACAAACCCATTAAGCGGTACAAATTACTATCAGTTAAACCAAGTTGATTTTAATGGTGTCTCTGCCAAATCAAATATTGTTGCTGTAGAATCTGGTCTTAAAGCTGCTGATATGACCATTTATGCAAATCAAAATTCTAATGATGTAAAATTGAACATTTTCTCTCCAAATAAAACATCAGCTACAATTAATATATTTGATTTAGCCGGGAAAAGAGTTTTAAATAAATCTGTTGAGTTAGAAAAAGGTTACAATAATATTTCTTTATCAGTAGTTCTTAAATCAGGGTTATTTGTTGCAACATTACAAACTACTTCAGAAACCATTAGCAAAAAATTTACAAACTAATAAAATTTTTATAAGGAGGCTATATCTTATAATTAAGATATAGCCTTTTTTTGTTTACTTACATCCATGAAATACAAATTTTTAAGAACATTAATCGTAATAACTTTATTAAGCTTTACTCTGAAAGGATTAGGGCAAAATAAAACCTCATCCATTTATCATGATAAATGGATTGACTTTAATAAAAACGGTAAAAAAGACATTTTTGAAGATCCTTCACAAAATATTGATACCCGTGTAAATGATTTGCTTTCGCAAATGAATTTGGATGAGAAAACCTGCCAAATGGCTACACTTTACGGCTATAAAAGGGTTTTAAAAGATCAATTACCAACACCAGAGTGGAAAAACGAAATCTGGAAAGACGGGATTGCCAATATTGACGAACATTTAAACAGTTTACCATTTAATCCTGGGGCAAAATCTGAATATTCTTTTCCTTTTAGCAAACACGCCTACGCAATTAACCAAGTGCAAAAATGGTTTGTAGAGCAAACTCGATTGGGGATTCCCGTTGATTTTACTAATGAAGGGATTCATGGTTTAAATCACGATAGGGCAACTCCTTTACCTTCTCCTATAAGTATTGGAAGCACCTGGAACAAGGCGATGGTAAGAACTGCCGGCGATATTGTAGGTAGAGAAGCAAAAGCGTTAGGCTATACTAATGTTTATGCGCCAATTTTAGATGTTTCTAGAGACCCAAGATGGGGAAGAGTAGTAGAAACTTATGGCGAAGACCCATTTTTGATTGCAGAATTAGGTAAGCAAATGACCTTAGGAATTCAAGAAAATGGTGTAGCATCTACTTTAAAACATTTTGCAGTTTACAGTTCTCCAAAAGGTGGTAGAGATGGAAATGCAAGAACAGATCCACATGTTGCACCAAGAGAATTACATGAACTTTTTTTATATCCTTTCAGAAGAGTAATCCAAGAGGCTCATCCTTTAGGCGTAATGAGTAGTTACAATGATTGGAACGGAATGCCAATTACAGGGAGCAGCTACTTTTTAACAGAATTATTGAGAAAACAATATGGTTTTACAGGATATGTTGTTTCGGATAGCGAAGCGGTAGAGTTTTTATTCACCAAACATCATGTGGCTAAAGATGCAGAAGATGGAGTAAGGCTGGCTGTAGAAGCTGGGCTTAATGTACGCACCAATTTTACATTACCAGAAACTTACATTCTACCACTTAGAAACCTTGTTTTAACAGGTAAAGTTTCTATGGAGACTATAAATTCTAGAGTGGCTGATGTTTTAAGGGTTAAATTTAAACTGGGTTTATTTGATCAGCCTTATGTAGATGATGTGAAAGCATCAGATAAAAAAGTGCATACCCAAGCAGATGATGATTTCGCATTGCAACTTAATAAGGAGTCTATGGTGCTTTTAAAAAACCAACCTTATAATAATGGAAATGAACCTATTCTTCCATTAGATAAAAATAAGATAAAAAGTATTTTTGTAACAGGTCCATTAGCTACTCAAACTAATTATCAATTAAGCAGGTATGGTCCCTCAAATAATCCAGTAACATCAGTTTTAGATGGAATTAAAAATGAGGTTGGTGGTAAAGTGAAAATTAGTTATGCTAAAGGTTGTGATATTATTGATGCAACTTGGCCAGAAAGCGAGATCATCCCAACTCTATTGACCATTCAAGAACAAAAAGATATTGACGATGCAGTTGCACAAGCCAAATTAGTAGATGTTGTTATTGCTGTGGTTGGAGAAGATGAAAAAAGAGTAGGTGAAAGTATGTCAAGATCTGGATTAGATTTACCAGGTAGGCAACGTCAGTTATTGCAAGCACTTTATGCTACCGGAAAACCAATTGTTATGGTAATGGTAAACGGGCAACCCTTAACCATAAATTGGGAGAATAAATACCTAACCGCAATTTTAGAAGCATGGTTTCCTGGGGCGCAAGGTGGTAAAGCAATTGCTCAAACTTTGTTTGGAGCATATAATCCAGGTGGCAAACTACCCATTACTTTTCCAAAAAGTATAGGACAAATAGAGCTAAATTTTCCATTTAAAAAAGGCTCACAAGCAGATCAACCTAGTTCCGGACCTAATGGATATGGCAAAACTAGAGTTAATGGGCCTTTATATCCTTTTGGATATGGATTAAGTTATACCAGTTTCGAATTTAAAAATCTTAAAATTAATCCATCTCAAAGCTTCAATCAGGGAGAAATTTCAATAGTTGTTGATGTTACTAATACAGGGAAATTAACAGGAGATGAAGTAGTACAACTTTACATTAGCGATTTGCAAAGTAGCGTAACCACCTATGAGTATGTATTAAGAGGTTTTGAAAGAGTTAGTCTCACTCCAAATGAAACAAAGACGGTAGAATTTAAAATAAAACCTGAAGATTTAGCTATTTATGATAAGGACATGAATTTTGTAGTAGAACCTGGAATGTTTAAGGTAAAGATTGGTAATTCTTCTACAGATATTAAATTGACTGGAGATTTAGAGATAAAATAATAACTATTTAAAAAGTAAACTAAAATTGCCATTTGAATAAAATCAATTGGCAATTTTTTTAATTAAATCATTTTTGAAATTAAATGTATTTAGGATATATATAAGAAAATATATTTTTAACAAACGCTTTAAACATTAATTGGTACATATAACCCCTTTATTAAGTACATTAATAGCCTCTTTTTTATTTATATAAGATCATATTTGTTTTGTGGTAGAAGCTTAATCTATTATCAAACCAATTATAATTTTTTGTAAACACCAATTTCTTGTATTCTAACTTTTAGTAAAACAAAATAGGTGATTAGTAATTAAACCATATTTAAGAATGAAAAGAATCCTATTGTTAGGTATAATATTAACATTTATATTTTCCTCCTCATGTAAAAAATCGCCCGTTAGTACTATTCCGGTGCCAATTTCACCTATTGTAATTCCTCCGGTAGTTTCTAATAAAAAGTTAATTGAGGTAGCTAATTTTAAGATTGGCGCAGCGGTTAAGGTAGCGTCTTTACAAAGTGATGCTGAATTTGCAAATACTGTAAAATCAGAATTTAACCAAATTACAGCAGAGTATGAGATGAAAATGAATTTTATCTGGACAGCAGATAATACTTATGATTTTTCTAAAGTCGATTATTTAGTAGATTTTGCACAGCAAAACAGTAAATCGGTTCATGGGCACACTTTATTATGGTATCAATCTTTTCCAGATTGGTTAAAAAATGCTGGTTATGATACCGTAGCTTTTGAAGGAAAAGTTAAAACTTATATCCAAACTGTAGTGGGTAGATATAAAGGTAAAATTGTAAGTTGGGATGTAGCCAACGAAATTTTTAATGATGATGGAACCTTAAGAGTAGAATCTCAAATTCAAGGTAGATTTAAAGATCCAATTGGGTTTGTGGGTAGGTGTTTTAAATACGCACATGACGCCGATCCTGCTGCTAAATTATTTTATAATGATTACAATGTAGTGTTAGCAACTGGTAAAAGAACTGCCATGAAAAACATGGCATTAAGATTTAAAAATGCAGGCGTCCAAATTGATGGATTAGGAGAGCAATTTCATTATAGAATATCTACAAGCCAATCTCAAATTAATAGCGGCTTTGCAGATTTAGCGAATTCTGGCTTATTGATTCATATTTCTGAGGCAGATTGTAAAGTAAATGTAAATGATTCGCCAGCTTATGTAATTACAGATGCGGACAAACAAAAACAATCAGATTTCTTTAAAAATATTGTTACACTTTATAATGCTTTACCAGCTAATCAGAAATTTGCGATAACCACTTGGGGAGTTACGGATAAAAGTACCTGGTTAAGAAATTCGACTAATGGAAATAAAGAGTATCCGTTATTATTTGACGAGAGTTATATTAAAAAACCAGCTTATGCCGGTTTTCTAGCTGGTTTACAATAATAGGTTTTAAAATGAAGCTTAAAATTTTAATTGCTTGTTTTTTTCTCATCTCTGTTTCTTTATGTTTTGCACAAGAACAAACAAATTATGAGCAAGTAGAAGCCAAAAAATCTAATAAAGATGCAGAATGGATTCGCTATAATGCTAAAACATTAAACACTTTAAATCAATTTAAACCACACCAAGAGCCCGCTCTTAATTCTTACGGTAGCTGGAAGGTTAACCAACAGAATCCTACAGGTTTTTTTAGAACTTTAAAAATTAAAGATAGGTGGTGGATTATTGATCCAGAAGGTTACCCTTACATTAATAAAGGAGTTGCTGTTTTTCGTCCATTCTCTTCAGAAAATCAAGAAACGGCTATGAAAGAAAAATATGGCTCACCAGAAGAGTGGTATAACCATGAAAGCGATTTTTTGAAAAGCCAGGGTTTTAACGGTACTGGCGCTTGGTCTGATGTTGATTTGATTAGGAATAGTAAAAAGCCAATTGTTTACACCGTTATTGTAAATGCGATGGCAAGCTATAAGGCAGAGCACATTAAACGTTTTGGAGGAAAATATAAAACAGCGGGTTGGCAAGGATACCGTTTTGATTTGGTAATGGTATTTGACCCGGAATTTAATGCGTATTGTGATGCAGCATTTAAACCTGTAGCAAAATATAAAGACGATAAATATTTGCTTGGCTATTATTCTGATAATGAATTACCTTGGAAAACAGATGCTCTGGATATTTCTTTAAAAAATTTAGAAAAGGACGAACCTGGATACATAGCGGCTAAAAAATGGTTAGATAAAAGAAAAAACAAGGATGCTGGGTTGGAAGATATTAATGAAGAAGATAGACTTGCATTTTCTGGTTTTTATTTTGAAACCTACATAAAGAAAGTAACCGCAGCACTTAAAAAATATGATCCTAACCACATGTATTTAGGCTGTAGATTTAATCAACAAGAAAGACAAGAGCTAACAAATCCTGAAATTTTTAGAGTTGCTGGGAAATACATGGATGTAATTTCTATTAATCATTATCGTAAATGGGAACCTGATGCTACCCAAATGAACGATTGGGAAAAATGGAGTGGCAAACCTTTTCTTATTACAGAATGGTACACAAAAGGCGAAGATTCGGGATTAAAAAACGAAACCGGAGCAGGTTGGTTAGTTAAGACACAACAGGATAGAGGTTATTTTTACCAAAATTTTGTATTAGATATTTTAAAAAGTAAAAATTGCGTGGGTTGGCATTGGTTTACTTATCAGGATAACGATCCAAATAATTTAAAGACTGATTCTTCAAACCGAGATTCTAATAAAGGGATTGTGGATTCTAATCTTAATCATTATGATCCTCTTTTAAAACAAATGAAAATAATAAATGATCAGGTATTTAATGTGATTAATTATTTTGATTCTTATGCTCAATAAATTATTGACTGTAAAACAGATGATTTAGTTTTCTAATCTTCTATTTAATAAGTTTAAGATTATTTATATTATTATGCTGGCTTCAAAATCTATTATAAATGGTTAAAATCATTGTTTTATGTTTTCAATAATTAATTGATTTAAATGGAAGATTATAAGTTTGAAGCAGCTAAAGCTTCGGTAGATTTTATTAAGCATGGGCAAAAAATAGGTATTGGCGCTGGTTCTTCAATATTTTATATGATAGATATCATCATAAAAGACACAACTTTAGCACAATCTTTATCTTTTGTTTCTTCATCTTTTAAAACCCGCCAGTATTTACGCGAAAAAGGTTTAACAGAGCAATTATCATCAAATATAGAGGGAATAGACCTATATTTTGATGGCGGCGATCAGTTTGATACTGAACTTAATGCTTTTAAAAGTGGCGGAGGAATTCATACCAGCGAAAAAATTATTGCTGCTAGCGCAAAAGAATTTATATTGGTTGGAGATGAAAGTAAGTTTGTTGAAAAACTTAACAATAAACATCCTTTAGTTGTAGAGATTTTACCCGAATCATTATCATTGGTTCTTAATAAACTTCAATTTCATTACCCACAATCTATTGTAGCTATTAGAATGGCTTCTCAAAAAGATGGTGCCGTTATTACGGAAAACGGAAACCTTCTGGCCGACATTAAATTTCCTGCTATACCTGATCTAAATGAACTAAATCTTAAGATTAAAATGATACCGGGAATTGTTGAGCATTCTTTATTTTATAGAATGGCAAATAAAGCAGTTATAGCAGGTGAACAGGGAATCAGAATTATTAATCCTATTTATGATAACACTATCAAATAGAATGATAATAATGTTTAAGAAATCAATATAAGCTACATTTTGAACATTTGTATACCTAATCAGAAACATACCATCCCTATTTAAAATTTTTAACAGCGTAAATTTGGTTTCAACCAAAATTTATAAACAATCAATTTATTAGAATTAGGAATACAATTTATCAAAAGGCTTAGGTATGCTATGCAAATTCTGTTTTACAGAATTGACACGTTATCTAAATTTTAAAATGGAAATTTTAATTTATTATAAACACAATACATAAAATTAGCTAATACATGAGAAATTCGAAACAGTTAAAAAACCGATATTATAATTTTCATTGCAATAGAAAAACTTCAATATTCATCTTGATTTTAATGTTTACAAGTTGCATCATCTCTTGTAAAGTTAAAAAAACAACGGCAGTAGTTGTCCCAGATTGGTCACTTCCAGGTTCTTCCACACATAAACAAGTTCCACCACCAATAGATTTTCATCGAGCTACAAAAACATCAAATAAGAATATTGGCATTTTTGATGGTCAAAGCGACATAGGAGCTGCTCTTGTTCCCGGATCATCAAGTTTTGATCCTATTTCAAAAGAGTATACCATTAATTCTGCAGGCTATAACATTTGGTATACAAGGGATGAATTTCGTTTTCTGTGGAAAAAAATGTCTGGTGATATATCTTTAGCTGCTGATGTTAAATTTCCTGTTGCAGGAGGTTATTCAGATAGAAAGGCAGTAGTAATTATCAGACAAAGCCTTGACGACGATGCTGAAGAAGTAATGGTTGGCCGTCATGGAGCAGGCTTGATGCACATGGCTTGGAGGCCAGAAAAAAACACGATGATCCAGCAAATGAAAGTTCCAGAAAAAGGCGCTATGCGTATTGGAATAGAAAAAAAAGGAGATAATTATGCAATGTTTATTAGTTTAAACGGAGAACCAATGCATCAGCTAGGAAATCCAGTTAAAATAAATATAACAGAACCTTTTTATGTTGGCATTGGCTTTACATCACACATTCCAGACAAATCAGATACTGCAATACTTTCTAACGTAGTATTGGAAAACGTTGCTGGGAAAGTGAGATAAAGTTTTTGATTCAAAAAATAGCTGATCCTGTTATATACAACTTAAAACTTATTATGAAAAACAAAATTTTAATTTGTGCTTTATTAGCCACTATAATTTTTACACAAGCTTGTAACACAAATAAAAAAGTAACCGCAAACAAAGCTAATTCTGATACAGAAAAAGCTATGATTAAAGCTTTACAGTGGCAAGAAGCGCATCCAATTGTAGAAAAATCACCTATGGATTGGACAAATGGAGCGTATTATACTGGAGTGGTTAAAGCACATGAAGCAACCAAAAACCCCGAATTTTTGAACGCTTTAAGAGGAATGGCGAAGAGTAATAATTGGCAAACTTATATTCGCATAAATAGTGCTGATGATGTAGCCATCAGTTATGCATACCTTTATTTAAAGACTATCGGAGATAAAGATGTAAACCTTAAGCCAACCGAAGATTTTATAAAAAAGCATTTAGCATATCAAGAAAGCCAAAAACGTGATAAACCTTTATGGTGGTGGTGTGATGCGCTTTTTATGGCTCCGCCTGTTTTTACCGTACTTTCAAAAGTAAATAATGATCCTACTTTGCTTGATGAAATGTATAAACACTATAAAGAAACTTATGATTTATTGTACGATAAAGAAGAACATCTTTTTGCAAGAGATAATCGGTTTTTGTGGACTGGTGCAAGTACAGATAAAAAAGAAGAAAATGGAAAGAAAATATTTTGGTCTAGAGGAAATGGTTGGGTTTTAGGCGGTCTAGCTTTAATATTACAGGACATGCCAAAAAATTATGTTCACCGTCCTTTTTTTGAACAACTATTTAAAGAAATGGCAACCAAAGTTAAAACCTTGCAACAACCAGATGGGATGTGGACAACAAGCTTACTCTCTCCAGAATCTTACGATCACACAGAAACTAGTGGAAGTGGATTTTTTACTTTCGGTATTGCTTGGGGAATTAATAACGGATTGTTAAAAGCGTCTGAATTTAAGCCTGTGGTAACTAAAGCCTGGCCTGCATTGCTGAAAATTCAAAAAGAAGATGGAATGGTTGGCTTTGTTCAAAATATAGGATTTGATCCACGCCCTGCAACAGCAGAAAGCTGGCAAAATTACGGCACTGGCGCATTTTTGCTTGCAGGTAGCGAAGTTCTAAAAATGAAATAAAATCAATTTTAATTTGAGTGATAAATGGAGGCTGCCCAAATCAAATAATAAGTAAGCTTGCATCAGCATTAAATAGTTTAAAAAATAATGACCAAGAAATCTCTTTTGATAGCTGCTTTAATGTTCGCTATTATTCCTGCTTTTTCACAAAATTGGAGAAGTAGTTTATATCCACAAAATTGGAATCCTGGGATGCAAGATAGTGCCGGAAGATTCCTTCACGATTTTTCTTATGCCGGTTACCATCGTGGAGAGAAAGCAATTCCGCATATTAAAAAGCATATAGTAGATGTTACTAAAGCACCTTATTTTGTTGATAATACTGGCAAAGAAGAAGTAACGATTGCTATTCAAAATGCATTAAATGATGTCGGACAAATCGGGGGCGGGGTAGTTTATTTACCAGCTGGAAAATATAAATTAGCTATTTCTGCTGCTAAAGCTAATTCTTTAAAAATCAACTACAGCAATGTGGTATTAAGGGGTGCAGGGATTGGTAAAACATATATATTTAATGATAATGCTAACGTTAGAAACATTTCCATTATACAGGCTAGACCAGTTTCTGGCGGAAATTGGCTAAAGCCAGAAAGCGAAGTTATAAACCTGACAAAAGATTTGTTGCTTCCCACTCAAACAATACCTGTTTCATCCACAAAAGATTTTAAAGTTGGAGATTGGATAATTTTAAGATCTGATGTTACCAAAGAATTTATTAAGGAACATGATATGGATAATCTATGGGCAACCTCTTTAGTAGGAACTATGTTTTACCGATATATTACTGCAATTAATAAAAAAGAAAATACCATACAGATTGATGCGCCTACCAGATATTTTCTTAAACTGCGAGACAATGCAAGAATTTACAAAGTTAAACCTGCATTAAGCGAGGTTGGAATAGAAAATTTTTCAATTGCTAATCAGCAATCTGTTTTGCCGGGTTTGGGTAATTTAGAATTCGATACTAAAGGTACTGCTGCTTATGAAGTTCATGGTGCTAATATGATTATGATTAATAGTGCCATTAATTGTTGGATCAAAAATGTAAGTACATACAAGCCTGAAGAAAATAAAAATGATTTTCATTTAGTTTCTAGTGGAATATTATTGCAGAGTTCCAGATTTGTAACGGTTGATTCTTGTTCTTTCCAGAAAACTCAATATTATGGGGAAGGCGGCAATGGTTATATGTACACTTTAGGATCAAATGATTGTTTGATTAAAGACTGTTTTGCAGCATACGCCCGTCATAATTACGATTTTAAAACAATGAAAAGCAACGGGAATGTTATTTTACGTTGCAGGGGAGAAAATTCAAGTCTTGCCAGTGATTTTCACATGCATCTAAGTATGTCTAACCTTTTTGATAACACTACTTTAAATAAAGATTTTTTAGAGGCTAAATTTAGGCCTTGGGGCACATTGCCAGATATGCATGGTTATCCAACTACACAAAGTGTTTATTGGAATACGGTAGGAGAGGCATATCCAAAAAAATCGCCTTACGTTATTGATTCAGAACAGTTTGGTTGGGGATACGTTATCGGAACAAGTGGCCCTGCTAGTGATGTTAAAACTTCGCCAACTGCAGGGAAAATAAAAGAATATGAGTATGATTCTTCTCCAGAAGACTTTAAAGAAGGAATAGGTACTGGGGATCATTTAATGCCAAAATCTCTTTATCTAGATCAATTAGAAAGACGGTTAAAAGCCCATAAATAAAAATGAAAATCATTTTAATCTCTATTTTAATCATCTTTTACAGCGATTTTACTATCGCTCAACCTAACGTTAAATCTAAAAACGAAAATTTAGCTACTACAATAAGTCCTTATTTATTCGGTCAAAATGCCTGGGAAAAAAACGAAATATTTAAAGTTATTGATGATATAAAAGCAGTTCATTATCAAACCATACGAATAGGCGGAAATGGATATGAAAACGGTGGCTTTATGAATAAAGAGGTCATCAAACTAATTGATTACGCTCGTTTTGTTGGTGCTGAGCCAATTGTTCAAATGCCACGTCAGTTAAAAAATGATGATAAAGCTTTTAAAGCGATTTCTTATTTAAATGGCGAATTACATAAAAATATCAAATTTTGGAGTATTGGTAACGAACCCGATCATCATAATCAATTGTCTTCGCCAGAAGAAGTGTATGATTACTTCATAAAAATTGCTGCCCAGATTAAAAGATACGACCCCAAGGCAAAAATAATGGGATTCGATTTAGCATCATACAAAGGGGAATATTTAACAAGGCTTTTAGGAGGAGATTTGGATGTGACTAAAAAAGTTCCCAATCAAGATTACTATTATTTGGATATAGTAAGTTTTCATAACTACAAATTTAAAGACATTACAGGTTTTGAGAAAAGCGTAAAAGATTTAAAGCAATTATTAAATCCTATAAATTTAAAACGAAAAGAGAGTGAAAGAATAGGATGGGCAATTACCGAATTTAATTCACATTGGATTGTTGACGAAAGTTTGGGTGCAGATTTTTCGCCTTATAATTTCCATAACGGGCAAATTTTTGCTGAAATGTACGATTTAGGAATGCGAGAAGGAGCTTTTACCATTTGCCCTTGGAGTATTTTAGAGGGAGGAGCAGATAGGGAAGGAACAGATTTAGGAATGTTTGATTTGATTGGAGGAAAATATTTTCCACGATCCAATTATTACCATACTCAAATGCTGGCTCAAAATTTCCGTAATAACTACCTAAGTCATCAAAATAAGAATGAAGTTACGGTAATACCAATGGGCGATAAATCGGGTATTTCTGTGATGATAATTAATAAAAATAAATCTAAAGGCTTTAAATATAAGTTACAACTTAACCTTAATGAGGACAAAAACAATCAAGATGTAATTGCGATTGACGCAAATTTAAAAACGGTATTAAAGATTGATATACAACCTGCATCTACACAGATGTTTATATTCAATAATAAAGGTAAACTTATTAAAAACTATACTTATTCATCTAAGGATGAAGAAATCAATAAACCACCAAAAATAGAGATGTTTTAAAATAGGATAATCTTAGTAAATAACTATTTGTTGCTTCTACATTTTGGAGGTTATACAAAACGGTATAAAACGAATCAAAAGGTTAATAATAAAATCAGCATTTATCAAACATAATCAGCGAATAAAAAATTATGCAAATCATTAAATTGTTTAAAAATCCCATAATTATTATTTTATCTCTTTTAATGTTTTGCGCATCAGCCAAAGCCCAAAAAACCACTATCGAATATAAAGTAGATTCTGTATTAAATCTAATGACACTGCAAGAAAAGGTAGGACAGCTTAACCAATTAAATGCTGGGGATGTTACCGGTCCGAGTGATCAAAAAAATAGGAACATACTTGAAGAAATACGTAGCGGAAAATTAGGTTCATTACTTAATGTAAGAGGTGCTAAAATCACCAAAGAACTTCAACAAGAAGCCATGAAATCGCGGTTAAAAATTCCTTTAATCTTTGGTCAGGATGTAATACATGGTTATCGGGTAATTTTTCCAATTCCTTTAGCGGAGGCTGCCTCTTGGGATTTGGATGCTATCAAATTATCAGCAAGAGTTTCCGCCAGAGAAGCGGCTTCATCTGGCATAAACTGGACATTTGCTCCTATGGTAGATATTGCCAGAGACCCACGCTGGGGCAGAGTAATGGAAGGTGCCGGCGAGGATCCTTATTTAGGTTCTGCCATTGCAAGGGCTAGGGTTCAAGGTTTTCAAGGAACTGGTTTGGGAGATTTGAATGCGGTAATGGCTTGCGCCAAACATTTTGCAGCTTATGGAGCCGCAATTGCGGGGAGAGATTATAACGCTGTTGATATGAGTAAAAGGCAACTTTGGGAAGTTTATTTGCCGCCATTTAAAGCCGCTTTAGATGCCGGTGCTGCAACTTTCATGAATTCATTTAATAGTTTAAACGGAACTCCAGCAACTGGAAATAACTATTTGCAAAGAGATATTTTAAAAGGAGCGTGGGGCTTTAAAGGATTTGTAGTAAGCGATTGGGGATCTATTAGAGAAATGGTTGCACATGGTTATGCCAAAGATTTAAAAGAAGCCGCACAAATGGCCATTGCCGCCGGAAACGACATGGATATGGAAAGCAAAGCTTACGATAATAATTTAGCACAATTAGTAAAAGATGGGAAAGTAAATATAGACCAAGTAAATGAAGCTGTAAAACGCATTTTAACTAAAAAGTTTGAATTAGGATTGTTTGATAATCCATATCGCTTTAGCGATGAAAAAAGAGAAAAATTAGAACTTAACTCTTCAGCAAACAAAGCTTCTTCAAGAGAGGTAGCTAAAAAAAGTATTGTATTGTTAAAAAATGAAAGCGGAATCCTTCCGCTTTCAAAATCTACAAAAACCATTGCTTTAATTGGTCCTTTGGTTAAGGCAAATCAAGATATGAGAGGTTTTTGGGCTCTTTCATGGGGAAAAGATGATATCCCTGTTTCTTTATACGAAGGCGTAAAAAATAAATTGGGAAATTCTACCAATATATTATACTCAAAAGGTTGCAATATTAACGATAGTATAAAAACAGATTTTACTGAGGCTATAGCAACAGCAATGAAAGCAGATGTAGTGGTAATGGCAATTGGAGAAACTTTCGATATGTCTGGAGAAGCAAAAAGCAAAGCTGATATTCATATTCCTGGTATGCAGGAAGAATTGGTTAAGGCAATTGTAAAAACAGGAAAGCCGTTAGTGGTTTTGGTAATGGGTGGCAGGCCTCTCGTATTTAATTATACTGCTATTAACGTAAAATCAATTTTATTTACATGGTTTTTAGGTAGCCAAGCTGGAGATGCGATGGCAGATGTAATTTTTGGAGATTATAATCCTGCTGGAAAGTTGCCAATTACTTTCCCAAAAAGTATAGGTCAAATCCCAATTTATTATGCGCAAACCAATACCGGAAGGCCATTTGAAGAAGGGAAAAGCCCAAATTACAAGTCTGTTTATTTAGATATTAGCAACTCGCCACAATATGCTTTTGGTCATGGTTTAAGTTATACCACTTTTAAGTACAGCAATCTTAAGCTAGATAAAGCCGAGATTGCATTAAACGATACGATAAAAGTAAGTCTTGAAGTAACAAATTCTGGTAAATATTCAGGAGAAGAAGTGGTCCAACTTTATATAAAAGACAATGTTGCACAACCTGTAAGACCAATTTTAGAATTAAAGGATTTTCAAAAAATAAAGTTAAATCCAGGTGAAACTAAAAAGCTTGTTTTTTATATCCAAAAAGAAAAGTTGTCTTTTTATAATGATGATTTAAAATGGATAACACAGCCAGGCGACTTTGAAATAATGATTGGTAGTGCTTCCGATGATATCAGGTTGAAAAGTGATTTTGTGTTGAAAGAATAATGGCGTTTAAATATATTTTAAAATATAATCTCAAAGCCTTGCTATTTAAAAGCTAGGCTTTTTTTGTACTCAAAAAATCAAATCTACAGGTCACTAATGTTTTTTAAAGCATCTTTTTTACTCAATTACCCCTCAATCACGGTACAAATGTAATCTATAATTTAAGGCTAATGTGCATAGTTTTAGCCTTACAATTTTATGCTCTAGAACCTTTAATCTAGTGCGAATTAATAACCAAGATATCCTTTATTTAAAATGCGAAAATCCTTAAGCTTCATCTTATTGATGTTGGCCTGTTTATCTACTTATGCGCAAAAGACTAATGTTAATCGTGAATTTCGTTTTGCCGAAAATCAAATAGATTTAATGTTAACAGAAATCAATAATCTACCAGCAGGTGGCAAAGAAGTCTCCCCAAGAACAATAGAAGATAATAAATTAAAATTGTCTGTGGCAGGGGATTGGACAAGCGGGTTTTTTCCAGGGGTATTATGGTTTTTATATGAATATTCTGGAGATAATAAGTGGAAAACAGAAGCTCAAAAATATACAGCTAACCTTAAAAGTCAACAATTTAATAAAGGTACTCATGATTTAGGGTTTATGATTTATAATAGTTTTGGTAGCGGTTATAAATTAACTAAAGACACTAGCTATAAATCTGTAATTATAAATGCCGCAAAATCTCTTTCAACTCGGTTTCATTCCATCCCTGGTGTTATCCAATCTTGGGAGCATCTTCCAGACTTATGGAAATATCCTGTCATTATTGATAATATGATGAATTTGGAATTGCTTTTTGAAGCTACAAAACTAAGTGGCGATTCTTCTTTCTACAAAATTGCAGTACAACACGCAAATAATACTTTAAAAAATCATTTCAGAAAAGATTACAGCAGCTACCACGTAGTAGACTATAATCCAGAAGATGGTTCTGTTATTAAAAAAACAACGCATCAGGGCTATGCAAATGAATCATCTTGGGCAAGGGGACAAGCTTGGGGCTTGTACGGTTTTACCATGTGTTTTAGAGAAACAGGTGATAGTACTTATTTAAATCAGGCTAAAAACATTGCCAAATACATCCTTAATTCGCCTAAAATACCAGAAGACATGGTGCCTTATTGGGATTATGACGACCCTGCAATACCTAATGCACCACGCGATGTTTCTGCTGCAGCAATAACAGCTTCAGCTTTATTTGAATTGGCTAACGAAACTAAAGAGCCTTATTACGAAACAAAAGCACAACAAATTTTAAAGAGCTTGATTAAAAGTTATAAATCTCCAGAAAATGGAGAAAAAGGTTTTATAACAGAACACAGTACAGGACACAAACCTTACAAAAGTGAAGTAGATGTGCCTATAATTTATGCTGATTATTATTATTTGGAGGCTCTTTTAAGAAGTCAAAAAAATTATTTTGAAACTGGTTCTTAGGTTTAAACAAATGAACACATTAAAATTATCACTTTTTACAATTTTACTTTTTTTTTCAGTTCAATGTTCTGCCCAATCTTTTTTGGGTACGCTAGAAAAAAATATTGAGCACTATTATCAAAAAGATGATAGTGGCTATAATGCTTTAGAAAGCATCATCAATAATCTTGAACAAGATCCTGATGCAGTAGATATGGTTACCAAAGAGGTATATCAGAAAAAAAACCTAGAAGTAAAGGAGGTAAATCAATTACTCTCAAGTTTTAATTTAAATACTGGAAAGTGGAATGACATCAACTATGAAGATAAAAGGGAATCTGGTTGGGATCCTAAGATTCATACAGAAAGAATTTTATTATTAACCTCATTATATACAAATTCACATTCTCCATATTACCATAAAGCAGAGTTTAAAAATCTTTTACATAGTGCACTTAAATATTGGTTTGATGCTAATTTAATTTGTAAAAATTGGTGGTATAATGAAATAGGAATTCCCAAAACATTAGGTCCGGTTTTTATTATGTTAAGGGATGAACTTTCTGCCGATGAAATAAAAGGAGCAGTTATCGTTTTAAACCATTCTAAGATTAAAATGACTGGCCAAAATAAAGTTTGGCTTGCGGGGAATGTACTTTTTAAGGCAATTTTATTAAAGGATGAAAGCTTAGCCAAATCAGCTAGGGATACCATATTTTCAGAACTTAAAATTTCTGGTGCAGAAGGAATTCAAATAGATAATAGTTTTCATCAGCATGGGCCTCAACAACAATTTGGTAATTACGGGTTATCATTTGTGAACACGTTAAGTTTTTGGTCTAGAGTTTTTTCTGGTACTTCCTTACAGATTGATAGTGAGCACATAGCAATATTGAGAAATTTGATGCTAGATGGTTACAGTTGGATAACATGGAAAGGATATTTAGACATTAATTCTTTTGGAAGGCAATTTTTTAAAGGAGTAGATAAGAGTAAAGCATTGGCGATTGCCTATTCAATGCTTGATATGACTTTTGTTGACCCTAAAAATGCAGATCAGTATAAAGCTTTTATATCCAGAAATTATACCTCAAATTTTTCACCTCAACTGAATGGAACCAAGCATTTTTGGCGTTCGGATATGACTGTTCATAGGTCACCAAATTGGTTTGCAACTTTAAAAATGTCATCCTATAGAGTTCAAGCTACAGAAGCTTTAAATAGGGAAAACCTGAAAGGGTATTTTTTAGGAGATGGTAATTACTTTTTAAATGTTGATGGTAACGAATACGAAGATATTTTTCCTTATTTAAATTGGAAAAAACTTCCAGGAGTTACCAATTTTCAAAATCCAGAACCATTAAAGGTTTTAACTTCATCTGGTTATAGAAACAAAGGAGATTTTACTGGTGGAGTAGTAAGCGGCAAAAACGGCATTTCTGCTTTTCAATTAAACCGCGATTCATTAACTGGGAACAAAGCTTATTTTTGGTTAAACGACGAGATGATTTGTTTAGGGGCAAATTTAAATACCGATTTAAAACAACCCATTTTTACCACTATAAATCAAACTAAACAAAAAGGTCCTGTATATTTTAATGATGGTAGTTTAAAAGAACTTAAAGACACCACTTATAACTCAAAATCTATAAAATGGGTTTATCAAAATAAAATAGGTTATTACAACCTACAATCTTCAAATATTTCTATTTCATCAAAAAAACAGACAGGAAGCTGGGGTGATATTGCTTTTATTTATGATAAAGAAAAGCCTATTACAAAACCTGTTTTCACTTTAGAAATTGCCCATGATGTATCCTTAAAATCTGGAAATTATGCTTATGCATTAATTCCTGATGTTACAATTGATCAGTTTAAAGTTTTTAAGCCAAATTTTTTAGTTGTTCAAAACAGTAAAAAAGCACAAGTTATTTCATCAACTAATGGTAATATTTTAATGTTAGCTATTTACGAGCCAGGTGATATACAAGTTAAATCGTTTCCAGCTTTAAAATTTACCTCGCCAGGATTATACATTTTGGAAAAAAGTAAAAATGGATGGTTAGTTTCCATTTCTGACCCCACAGAAAAACTTAGAACAGCGATATGGGAAATAGCAGGGAAAAAGCAAGCTACAATACTCCCTAACTCATTAAACAAAGGAGAATCCGTTCAAATAAACATACCAATTAATTAAACTTTAATCATCATGAAAAGAAAATTACTCACTACCTTAATTTTTGCTCTAGGAGCATTTTATGCATCTGCACAATTTACTCCAGGTAATTTGGCCGTCTATCGTTACGGAAATGGAACAGCAGCTTTAGCTAACGATGTTACTGTACCAGTTTTTATAGACGAATATACACCTGCTGGTGTTTTAGTTAAAAGCAGGTCAATACCAAAAACAGATAACGGAGCCAATTTTAAACTTACAGGCTTAGGAAGAGATGCAACTGGGAAATATGTTAATGAAGGAATATCAACCTTGTCTCAGGATGGTAAATATTTAACCATTTTTGGTTATAATCAAGCTGTTGGTAGCGCAGTTCCTACTACAGCAAACGGATTGGTAGTAGGGGTTATTGCTGCAGATGAAAGTTACAATAGCACTACAACTCTTTCTAATGATGCTTCAGCGGGTTTAGGCTTTCCACGCTCAGCCGTTACTGATGGCACAAAGATTTATGCCAACGGCTCACAGAATGGTATTCATTATCTAACTCTAGGAAGTACCAGCAGTACTCGTATTTCTACGGCTCAAGACGGTTCAAGAAGTTTAGCAATTGGAAGAAATTCTGTTAGTGGGACTACTAGCTCTATTAATAGATTATATGTGGCGACGAGTGACGCTGCTACAGGTCCTAAAACCCTATTGCCTATTGCAGAGCCTTTACCAACTACATCCACAACATTTGACGTTAGTGCTACGTTTAATACATCACCTGCTCCAACTGTTTGGGCTGCTAGTCAAGTTTCTATTCTAAATGTTGCGGGGAAAACATTTATTTATGCTGTAGATGATGCTAATAATAGAATATTAAGATATTATTTAAATAATGGAGGCACAGCAACAGGTTTTTTTGCTGGAGGATCAATATCTGATGCCAATACTACTGGTATTAAAAGCGTAACTACAATTAATAATACAGCCCTTTCAACATCAACTAGTGCTGTTGTTGATGTATATGTAACCACTTGGGGACAAGATGGTACAGGTACGGGCACTTCAAAATTATTAACATTTAGAGATACTTATACACCTGGTGGTACAATAACAACGGCTGGTTTTGTATTGGCAACTACAACCACACTTCTGGCTACTGCTCCAACAAATACCCTATTTAAAAGCGTTTCTGCTGTTCCAACTGGAAGTACAGCAATTGGCACAGGAACTTTACCTGTTAACCTAACTGGTTTTAACGGAAAAAAATCTGGTGATAATGTGATCTTAAATTGGGCTACTTTAAGTGAGCAAAATAACTCGTACTTTGATATTTTACGTTCTGGTAATGGAAAAGATTTTTCTAGCATTGGTAAAGTAACTGGTAATGGAAATTCTAACAGTAAAATCAACTATTCTTTCACAGATAAAACACCAGAGTTTGGTGCTAATTATTACCATTTAAACCAAATAGATTTTGATGGTAAAACTATACCATCAGAAACTGTTGCGGTAAATTTTGGTTTTGCAGAAAACCTTACATTGTCAGTAAGTTCATCTAATGATAATAGTGGTTTAACAGCGGTTATAAATACTCCAGCAATTGTTAATGGTAAAATTAACGTAATTTCTGTAACCGGACAGCAAGTTGCAACAGTTGATGTAAGTTTAGAAAAAGGGAAAAACTATATCAATATTCCTTCAAAACTTCAACCTGGTATTTATGTAATTACTTTATCTAGTGATAAAGGAAAAATATCGCAAAAAATCAGTTTAAGATAGTTTCTACCTAATAAGGCTTAAATAAATGTTTAAGCCTTATTAATTTTCTTATTTTGGAGCACCTAATTATAAGTGACCAAATTTTCTCAAATGATAAGATCCATAAAGTCTTTTATTCTTCTATTATTTCTGATTCAAAATTCTTTTGCACAAAATTTAGAATTTAAGCATATTTCTATTGATAATGGCCTATCCCAAAATACAGTTAATTCTATTGCACAAGATAAAAAAGGAATTATTTGGGTTGGAACTTTAGGAGGTTTAAATAAATTTAACGGTTATGATTTTACAGTTTACAGTCATAACGAAAGGGATAGTACTTCTATAAGTCATAATAGAATTAATGTTGTTTTTATCGATAAAGAAGGAAAACTTTGGATAGGTACAGATGACGGATTAAATCTCTATAATCCAAAAAACGAAACTTTTAGCCTTATAAAAAATGCGATTGATGAACGATATTTTGTTTATTGTATAGCACAAGACAAAACGGGCAGACTTTGGGTAGGTACGCAACAAGGGTTAAAATATTTAGATAAAAAAACCAATAAACTAATAGATGTAGAGTTAAATATCTCTAATATCAATAAAAGAGTTCAAAGCATTTACGAGGATGATAAAGGACTTTTATGGGTAGGCCTTGCAAAAGGTTTTAAAATTTACAATTACCTAAAACATCAAACTTCAGATGGGCCAAAGTTGCTTCAAGAAAGCTTAAATAATTCTTGGATTCAATCTATCAAACAATCAGAAAATAAAGATTTTTGGTTTGCCACAGAAAACGATGGTGCATTTGTTTATAAAACACAAACAAATCAAATCTTCAATTATAATAAAGCTAAAGGTATACTTAGTAATACGGTAAGGGATATTCTATTTAAAGATAGCCAACACATATGGATGGCTACAAAAATGGGGCTCGGTATACTAAACATCACCTCTGGCGAGATTATAAATTATGGTTATGCTCCTAACTTAAGTTCAGAAAACTCTTTAAGCCACCCTTCTGTAAAGTGCTTATTTAAAGATAAATCTCATAATATTTGGTTGGGTACTTATGCCGGAGGTATCAATTTAATCTATAATTTCTCAAAGATATTTTCTTACAAAGGGATTAGGCAAGGCGATGTAAACCCACTATCAAATAAAGAAGTAAATGCAATTTTAGGTGATGGAGGCAACAAATTTTGGATAGCTACTGATGGTGGCGGCCTAAATTATTGGGATAAAGCTACTGGAAAAGTATCGGTTTATAAATACAACTCAGATAATGTTTTGTATAATTTTATTAAGGATGTAGCTTTTGATAATGCTAATAAAAATCAGCTTTGGTTAGGTAGTTCTGCCGGAATTTTAATTTTCGATATCCCAAGCAAAAAATTTACAGAATTTAAGGATATACAAAAAGGTATAAATGTAGAATTTAATCACGATTACAGCTTTCTAAATTCTCCTTATGGTTTATGGGTAGGTACAAATTATAATGGACTTCATCTCATTAAAAATAATAAAATAATAAAA
>JBBRYE010000047.1:0-25646 GCA_038237895.1 Sphingobacteriales bacterium
AAAACGATCAATATTAGGTGTGTGTAATACGTTTCGAAACAATGCGCTTACATCTCCGCTACCTAAATCATCTACTAGTATAATGACAATATTAGGTTTACTAAGTATTTTAGGAACAACCTTTTCTGCCTTTAAAAAATAAGGGGCGAACAATAAAATAAATAGAAAAATTTTTTTGAACATAACTGTATTTATTTAATTTTTTGATTGAGTTTCAATAATAACAGGCCCAATTAAACCAGATGGCACTAACTTGTCTGTAGCTTTCCAAATCTTGGTTACAGACAATGTTCTGAAAGGGATATTACTTGGAGGCGCTTCGCCATCAGTCAACCATTTTGGAAACTCTCTCGTATTTTTTGAATAAGCAGGCAAATTATCATCTCCAATTAAACGATTAACCCAAAGATTAGTGACCTCTACTTCTAATAAATTATCTCCGGCTTTTAAAGCTGATGAAATATCTGTTTTGAAAGGATACATCCATAATGTACCTAAATCTTTCCCGTTTAGTTTGACTTTAGCAAGCACTTGCACATTACCTAAATTAAGGTAAACAGCCTGTTTTGTTTGAAATTGATTTGCTGAAATAGTAAAAGTTTTAGAATATATAGCTGTTCCTGAAAAATACTTTACTTCATCTCTTTGACTCAAGCTTAACGACATTAAACTATCTAACACAACAGGTTCTTTAGGACCCCATTTAGGATCAAAATTAACTGTCCATTTACCATCTAACTTTAAAAGAGGCTTTATAATACCTGAAGGTGTAACTAAGCCTTTGGAAGTTGTTGCATTTTTAAATACTACAAAACAAGAAGCGCCAGCAGTTAAAGGTAACTTCACTTCAGTAAAGCCATTAGGTAATGATTTCCAATTAAGTGCATTGCTAGTTTCGCCTGTGATAGCGTCCCAAATTTCGGGTTGCTTGCCGCTGATGTTAAAAGTTAGCGTAGCTTGGGTATCCATCATTTTTTGATTGGAGATAAAATAAAAATCGCTGGTTGATGTTTTGCGATGGTTAAATAACACCGAATCGGGTGTGGTACAATCTGCAGGTAAATTTTTAGTAGCTACATTAAATTCTTTAGGATCTTTTATTAAACCCTTATCCCAATAGCGTTTTACTAAGGCTTGTAATTTTTGATCAGCCTCTACATAGTTAGTTAAAGAAGGAGACCTTAACGGTCTTGGAGCATAAATTTTAGCCCCTTTATCAGCCAAAGCACCTAACTTTTCAATAGTTTGTGGCAGCATTAAATCTGCTCTTTTTAATAGCAAAACCTTGTAACGGTTTTCTAATAATTTACCATTTGCAGAAACCCTGATATCACCATTAGCATCAACCGATAAATTTTGTAAAGTACCAATTCCTCCTAAATCAAAACTTAAACCTGGTATAGGCTTCATATCAACAGGCTCATTACCCGCTAAGAAATTATTGAAGCCACGTTCATCACCGTATAAAGCTAAAACATCTGCCTTGTAAATACCTTGTTGCAATAGATATTGGCAACGAGCGATATAGTCCATCCAAGATTTGGATTTAGTGTACCAAGTATTGTTACGATGAAATTGTCCGCCGTAAGGGCCAAATGTCATCCCGGGTTTTACATTATCATTAAAAGGTTGATGAACCATGGTATGTAAATAATAACGATTTACACCGTTAATGAAGGCCATATCACCAAAAGTTTTAAGTGCTTGTGGACTATCCTTCCAATCGCCTTTAATACTTGTTAAAGCCTCGGCACCTACAATGGTTTTACCACCAAGATGTACCCCAGAAGAAACTATTTGAGACGTCCATTGCCATAAATTTCGAACAGGCTGCTGCCAAAATTCTGTCATCGCAATATCGGCAACTAAAGTGGCTGCAGGTGCATCAAAAGAACCTGAACCGTAAGGTTCTATAGCTAATTTTAAACCTTTCTCGTGGCATTTTTCTGCAAAATAGGTGAAATAATTTTTGTGCATTAAGCTTGCTACTGTAGAACGTACATCCCACAAAACCCGTTCTGTAGTTTCTACATTGTCTATTACTCGGCCAGTCATACAAGCCAGTTTAGGAATAAGATCATACCCGTTCATTTTCATAAATTGCTGTGCAAAATCATCGGTCCAGTTTTGCATACCCACTTCATAACTATCAATTAAAACGGTTGATAGTGCGGGTTTGCCAGCAGCATCTGCAATTAGTTTTTCAACAATCGCATTCCAATGTATTTCAACTGCTTTACGACTTAGCTTGTCAACTTCTAAACCAAGCCCTCCTTTAGATGCCGGACGATTTACAGCAGCTGTTGTAGTGTAACCCATTCTTATAACTGTCCAGTTGCCAGCAGGTGCCACCCAATTTAACTGACCTTTAGCATCCATTTTAGAGGTTAGGTTTATTATGCTTTTTGAATCGATAATCGCTTCGGGCAAAATAGTTTTAGCGGCTATAAACTTATCGGGCTTTGCATTATTAATGCTTATAGTTTTTTCCTTCCAATCTTTTAAACGTGAGGTATCATTGGATGGAGTTGGGAAAGCAAATACAGCAATATCTTTAAAAAAAGTGATGCTGTCTTTTGTCATCCCACCCTTTCCTCTGTTAAAATTTAATTCTGGTATTTTTAAATTCAAACCTGTTGGTTGTCCACTAATTATTTTTGCTTCGCTCCAAACCAGCATTTTCATTGATAATTCTGGCGTAATCCACGGCCCACCAGAACTAGACCAGCCCGAGGAATTATTAAATCCGGCATCTACCCCCAAACGGTTGGCTTCAGACATGGCAAATTTAACACGGTCATGATACTGAGGCGAGTTATAAGTTAACCCACCATTAGGGAAACCCAAACCACCATCAAACAGTTGAAAACCTGCAATGCCCACGGCTTTCATGGCTTCTAAATCTTTAGTAATACCATAATTACTTACATTTCCATCCACCCAGTGCCACCATGTATAAGGCCGAGCAGATTTGGGCGGATTTTTGAAAGATTGATTAATTGTTTGTGCTTGTGCTATAGATACTAAAGCTAATAGCACAAAACATGCAACTATTTTTTTATAATTCTTCATCGTAACTTTAATCTTATTATTGGGTTTTTTAATTTTTTTAATATCCGTTTTTTTATAATTATTATCTTAAACATTATTTGATGTAGCCTAATGATTTTAGAAAAACAACAGATTTATCTAAAGTTTCTTTATAGTATTTATCATCACCATCTTTAAGATTAAAAAAGCCATGTCCTTGCCCATCATATAAATATAAATCACATCTACTTCCTATTTTTAACATGGCATCTCTGTAAAGTTCCGCGGTTTTTACTGGTATCAAGTTATCTTTTGTACCTAAAAAAACAATGGTAGGTGCTGCACCTTTTTTAATGTTATGATAAGGAGAAATTTCAATGTATCTATCTCCAAAACGTTCATATCCATAGTTATTTGGACCGTTATTAAATACTGGATTAAACAATACTAAAGCATTTGGTTTAGCACTTATTGATGTATCTTCTCCTGATTGGTTAATTGAAGTTAAATCTGCAGCAGCGGCTAAATGCCCACCTGCAGAACCGCCACCAGCTGCTATTTTATTTGGATTTATACCTAATTCTGTTGCATTTTTACGCAAATATCTAATGGCTGATTTAGCATCCATTACACTTTCAAAAGGGGTGGTTTTTTGACGGTTAAAAACCCGATAATCTGCTAAAACGGCTATCATTCCTAATGATGCAAAATGTTTAGCTTGAGGCAAAAATTGATCTATTGTTCCTCCATTCCATCCACCTCCAAAGAATAAAATAATAGTAGGATATTTGGTACCCACTTTATAATTTAATGGGTAATAAAGTTTCATTTTAAGCTTTTTACTATCTACCGTTTTATAAATAACTTCTTTTTCTGTTTTTTGAGAAAAACAGGGTTTAATTAACAGAAAAAAAAATGATAAAAATAGTAGGCGTTTCATAAACATTTATAATAATTTATTTTTTTGATTTCATTTTGTTACAAGATTGTTTTTGAAACTATTCTTAGCTTTAGTTATTGCCCTCCTTTGGTAATGGGAATACCTGGGATTGTGAAGCCCAAGTATTCCATTTGTTGATTAATTTTTTTAACAATTCGGAATTAACTTTTGATATATCATTTGCTTCTATACGGTCAACTGATAAATCAAATAATTCCCACACCCCTTTACCAGATTTATCATAAGCATTCTTAACAGTAAATACTGCTTTCATATTACCTTCTCTTATTGCTTTAAAGCCATATTGTTCCCAATATAAAGTACGTGGCACAACTTTATTAGTAGATGTTTTTTGTGTAAATATGGGTAATAAGCTTTTACCTTGTAAAGGCATTATGTTTTGTCCTTTAAAATTGGTTGGATAACTAGCACCGCTAACATCTAAAAATGTAGACATGATATCGGGTAAATAACCTGGTGTTGTGGTGATTCTTCCAGTATTTGATTTTAACCCTTTAGGCCAGTAGGCAATTAAAGGAGTAGAAATACCCCCTTCGTATAAATTGGATTTAAACTTCCGAAATGGTGTGTTTGATGCATTTGCCCAACCTGTACCATATGAAATACCTCCCATCATTGCTGCATCATTTATTTTTTCTTGTTCACCGCCACCTAACTCTTTGTATGGTTCGGCACAAGCACCATTATCAGATAAAAAAACGATGAAAGTATTATCCAGCTCGCCCTTAGATTTCAATTCAGCTACCAACCTACCTACATTTAAATCTAACCGATATACTTGTGCTGCATAAACAGACATTCTATATGCTACATCATTTTGCTCGTTTACGCTTAAACTATCCCAGCTTCTAACGTTGGCATCACGTTTAGAAAGCTTGGCAGATGCATCAAAAATTCCTAGCTTTTTTTGTTTTGCCAAACGCTCTTCACGAATTTTATCCCAACCCTTTTTATACTTCCCCATAAACATTGCAATATCTTCTTTTTTAGCTTGCAAAGGCCAATGAGGGGCATTAAAAGCTAAATACAAAAAGAACGGTTTTTTGGCATCATGTTCCTTTACAGTTTTTATGGCAAAATCTGTAAAGGCATCTGTTGTATAATAATTGTCATCATTGGGCTTTGGCAATTGTTGATTATTGAGTGTTAGGTCTCTGGGAAAAACTGGGGCTAAATAACTTGTAGCTCCAGCTAAAATACCATAGAATTTATCAAAACCACGTTGTAAAGGCCATTTACTTTCATCCCTCATGCCTAAATGCCATTTACCAGACATGTAAGTGCTGTAACCTGCCGTTTTAAGTACCTCGGCAATTGTAACACAATTATTGTTCAAATACCCCAAATAACCAGGCTGACTAACCGTAGTTATCCCAATTCTCTCTTCAGCTAAACGGCCCATACCCGCTTGGTGCGGATTTAAGCCGGTAAGTAAAGCAGCCCTCGTTGGCGAACATCTAGCCGAGTTATAAAACTGAGTAAAACGTAATCCATTAGCTGCTAAAGCATCTATATTAGGAGTTAGTATTTCGCTACCAAAACAACCAATATCAGAATAGCCCATATCATCTGCCATGATGAGAATAATATTTGGTTTTTTCTTGGGCTTTTCATCGGCTGCAAACAATGTAATAGCATTTAAGAAAAATACACTACACACTACTAGTTTAATCTTATGTTTCATGTCTATGATTATTATTGGTATTTGTTTTTTAGATTTATTAATGGAGAATGAGAAACATATACTAACAAAATGTGAAATAAAATATATTAAATGCTTATTGCCTAAAAATTACCTTTGATTCAACTATAATATTTGGACCATCAATCTTCAAAATGTAGGTTCCAGAAGCCAATGGTTTCTGTAAATTTAAGTGATATGAATCTGATGAACCAATTGTTATGTTTTCTTGATGAACTAATTTACCCATCAAATCCGTTAAACTGACATGAATTACCCCTGTTGTAGCAGATACCAATCGAAAGTTTATTACTCCTGTAGTTGGGTTAGGATAAACAATCGTTTGTTGTTCTTGATTTAAACTAAAATTGATAGATTGAGTACCCAAATAAGTTCGAGTTCCGTATTTATCATATTGCACTAATCGGTAATAATTTATTCCATTTAATGGAGATGTATCAAAAACTGTATAAAATTGCTTTTGCGTACTATTACCAGAGCCATTAGCCGTTTGTTTGGTTATCAAATTAAAATCCAAACCATTTGCAGAACGTTCTATTTCATAATAAGCATTGTTACTTTCTGAAGCTGTTATCCAATTTAATTTAACATAATTATTATCAATTTTTGCGTTAAAATCGATAAGACTAACTGATAAATTTGATGCCTTAACTGTTAAGGACTGAAAAACTGTTTGCGCAGGGTTATAATTAGCATTTCCTGCTTGTGAAGCGGTAATTATCGTACTACCTTGATTGCCTGTTAACCTAACTTTGCCATTAATAATAGTGGCTACATTTAGGTTTGAGCTTGTATAAGTGAGTTCTAACGGCGAGTTTACTGATGCTGGATTAAAATCTGGAACTTGTGTGCCCGATGAAACATCTGCTAATTGTGGAAATGTAATCACTTGATTTATCTTTTCGTTAGTGAAAACAATATTATCAAAATCAAAACCACCCGTGTTATTTACAAAACGAATGATATGATTACCTGCCGAAATAGGAATGTTGGTAAGGGTAACAAAATCAAATACATTTGCTCCAGAATTTTTTACTGTACGTGTACCAATATTTACACCATCTAATAAAATGCTAAATGTTTTACCTGTAGTATTACATGCTGTATAAACAGATAATGTATAGTTACCGGCCAAAGCTGAATTAACTGTATATTCAAGCCACTCACCTGCAACAGACCAACCCACACTGTATTTTCCGGTTGCATATTGATTAATTCCAACTGTATCTTGAAAAGTGGTTAACCGATATTTAATACCAGTGAGAGCGGTACTTAAATCATTAAAGCTTATTCCTTGTCCGCCTAAATCATAATCTTCTGCCTCAATAGTACCAGGTATTTGGTAAAAAGGTTTATATGGGGTTTGTTTAATTACTTTAACATAAGCTGTTTTTGAACTCACTAACCCAGAATTATCTGTGGCTTCTGCTTTTAATTTAAATGAGCCTTCGGCTAGATTAGACAATAGCGCATCTTGCCCGGTTGAATTCCAAATATATGGTGCACTAGAAAGTGATCTTATCAATACATCATCTTTATATAAATCAACTTTAGAAATAGTGCCCGATGTTGAACTGGCATTTAATTTAATAATTGGTGATGAACCCGCCTCGTAAATAGCGTCACTACCAGTTTCGATTGCATTTGGACCAAAATATTGACTTATATTTTCGTTAACTTTAGGTGAGGTTAAACTGACTGTTGGTGAGCCTTTAATTTTAAAATCAATATTAACGATTTCAAACATAACTCCGGGAATGCCGGGTGGAATTGCAAAATTTAAAGTTAGATCTTGAACACCGGCAGCTAAACTAATATTTGGAATAATAATATCATCAGGACTTTGGTTAGCAATAACTAAAGGATTTCTGGCTGATGCTGGGCTTGGCGAATTAAACAATGTGGAAACTCTGCCAAGTTCTACATTTCCTCTTTTTAAAATAATCGTTCCGCCAGTTTGTTTAGCCGGGCCAATGTTTACCCCAAACTTAATATCGTAAATACCTGCTTTGGTAACATTTAATTTATACGTGATGATGTTGGTTGGTCTAACATTATGTATGTAATCATCTCCACTTATATCAACAGTACTGCTTATTGTTGATACATCAATTGCTCTAATAGTTCCAGGTATTGACAACGCACCACTTTTTACTGTAAAAAGAACAATACGATCACCTGTTTTACCCTTATTATCGGTTGCAATAGCCTTTAATTCATGAACCCCTGCTTTTAATACTGATAATATGCCTCCACTAAATGTATAGGGGGCGTTGTTATCTTGCCCAACTAACACACCATCCAAATACAATTTAACATTCGCAATAACACCTAAATAATCAACAGCAGCATTTACTGTTAAATTCGAATTATTTTCAAGTAAATCGCCTGTATTAACATTAAAAGAAACATCAGGTTGCAAATAAGTTTTATCTGTTGTTTTTTGCTCAATCAACCATTTTACTGTTTCACATAATGTACCAGCACCTTCTGTCTCTGGAGTGAGCATAAAAGATTTACCATTGTAATTTGCCGGAGAAAAAATAAACTTATTTGAATAAAAATAATTTTCTCCTAAACGTTTTTTTAAGTAATAAAACAGTCTTTTATAATCGCTTACATAAGCAGCACCATTTTGATCATTATTATTAGGATTTAATAAACAAATGCTTTTACCAAGATCTAAAGCATACTTTATTGCATAAACAACATCATCAAATTTATTAGTATCATAAGTTGTATTAAATTCAAAATACATCCCATCAACCAATGCTAAACGATCTTTGTTAAATTGACTTGTGGTAAAAGAACGGTTATTAGTAAAAATAGGCATTGTTGGATTAAAAGCTTTGATTGCATTAATTTGGTCAATAGAAATATCCGGAGCTTCACTATAAATCATTTGTGCGGTAATGTTTACACCAGACGGTAGCGTTTTAACGGGAGTTGTTGTATTTGGGTTTTGACCATCAACATAAACATTTTCTAATAATGCGGTTTTATTGGTAAATTGATTGGTAATGGTAGTTCGCTCTGTTGCAGATAATAGGTTCCACCCTGCTGGCTGTATATTAAAACCATCGGCAAACTGAGCTACAAAAGGGTAGTTATTTTTATCTAACATCCCCATAGAAGTTTGCCTGGAAACACCTGTATTGGCATAAACTCGATATTGAGCATTAACAATAGTTGTGTTGAGTAATACAAAAAGAAAAAACAGATAAGATTTCATCACACTTTAAGATTAGGTTTGCATTATTATAATAATTAAAATTTAGCCTTGTAATTGAAATTTATTGAACAATTAGCGTTAATTTTTTTCCAGATGCGGCGGGTAATATTTCTAGTTCAAAACTTCCATTCACTAATTTTACTGGCACCTTTTCCTCATTAGCACTCACGGTTATTTTTTTACCTTTAAAAGCAGCTATAGGTAACGTTAATTTCCCACTACCATTAACAACTAATGAATATCTATTAACAGAATTACTTTCTGGCGCAAAAGCTAAGTAGGATAAGGGGTGATCTGCAAAAGCATAAATATTACCATCAATCTTAATTTCTTTGCAGTTATAACCTTCAAAAGCTATTAATTTATTAGATACATCTGTTCTAAATGCCAAAGTTAATCGCCCGGTATAACTAATTTGATGCCCGTTCACTTTCATATTAACCAAAGAAATAGAATCGGATGGTAGCGGGTTTAATGCAAGTGCTTTATCATCCGCCTCTTTATTTCTAGAAAAACCTCCTTCCCAAGTTTCTGCATGGGTGCGATAGTGTTTCACTAAAACAGTGCTCCCATTTGGGAACTTTGTAGCTAAATAATCGCTGGTACGTGAAATATAATTGGGATTATCATTTACATCTGGAAATTTGCCTGTTGGCGAATAGGTATTGGCACAATTTAAAATTTCAAATAAAGTACGAGTTTCATAACCCAAACTTTCCGATTGGTCATCTCGTGGTCTAAAACCAAAATAGTAAGCCACTCCCTGTCCATTTTTTAAAGATGTACCTAAAATTTTATCTCCCGAAAGGGCTAAAATATTAGTTTCTTTATTTGGTAAAACTGGATAAATATGATCTACTAAAAAATCTGTTAAAATGGTTTGCTCTGGTATTTTTGAGAATAAGCCCTTAAAGTTGATTTTTTTACCTACAGCAATTTCACCCATATAAGGATCAAATTTGTAATTAACCCCAAATAAGTTTTGCCATTGCGTGGTACAATTTTCGCCAGCATTGTTAATTAATGGCGGCGGACCAAACCAAATTACTTTTCCTCCTTTTTTTGTAAAGGTATCCATCATATCTAACAGACCTTTTGTAGGAAGGGGTTCAAAAATAGCGACCAATGTTTTATATTTTTTTTCGCCAACTTTTAGGTAACCGTCGTTGGTTATATCTCCCATTTCAAGCAATTTATCCGCTGTTAAATAATTTGTATAAGCATATTGAGTCATCCAACTCCCAAAACGTTCTTCAACGGCAACTAAATTCATAGGGTATAAAATCAAGGCTTCTACATCTCGGTGTACATCTCCTGTAATTTTATTAGTCATTCCATCATCTCTACCTCCAAAAGAACCACCAAATGCTCTGTTTATAGCTCCTTTCCAGGTTCTTGATTTTTCGGGCATACCCCATGCGGCTATATAAGCCTTCTGTGTTTTATTGATTACCCCAATTGATGCACCCATGGCAGCCCCATAATAATTCCTATCTAACCAGCCACACTCGGCAAAATCATTTCCTGTAGGTTGTAAATATTCTCCCCACTTAAAATAATCATAACATGCGGCAGAAGCTTGTTGCACCGTATTACTCCATAAAAAATTTGATGTGTATTCGTATTTTGCAGGCATTTCTGGAAGTTTCTCTGTATTCCATAAATCTATGGTTGGACTTTCTGCCCAAGAAGAATGCCCATGTGCTTCTAAGTGAACTTTAAAAATCTCATCTCCATAATCTTTAGCATTTTTAAATAAATCGGCTACTCCATGATTGAGTAATTTATAATAGTTATCACGCAATAAGTAAGTTTTATGAATATCTAAAGGGCTGCTACCCATTACATATTGGGAATTTACAACCGATTTAACTGTGGTTTGGTAAGGTGTAGAGCCATAAACAAAATAAAGTAAATGCTTATTTTCAAACTCTTGTCCGTATTGTTTTTTAAAAGCAGCAGATAAATTTGGAGTTAAATACTTACTATTAAACTGTCCGTTTTGATGATGCACAAAATAATACCAATCTTGCTGAATGTGCATTTCATCTGAATAGAGAGAAACTAATTTTATGCCATTATCACTATACTTTTTTAGCAAAGATTTTAAAAATGATGCTGCTTTAGGACTAAAATAATCCATTTCTGGAGTTTCATATTCTAACAACACTAATACCCGATTATATGGTGTAGAAAGCATTTCGCCATCTGTATATACCTTCAAATTACGACTATCAAAATGCATATCTTGGGTACCTGTGGATGATGCCGGTACAGCCCATAAATCTCCTGAGGGCAATGTTTTTACAGTATCTAGAGCTTCATATTTAACATTTTTTAATTCAATAATATCTGTTGGAATTACAGCTTTAAAAGGAGTGTTACCAACTTCTTTTTCCTTAAAGGCATAAGCCTGAACGCTTTTTAGCTTAATCTCAAACTTACCTTTATTATTTGTCCAGGATAATTGTTGCCACATTTGTAAGCTAAATTTACCTGTTGATGGATCGCGATAAGCTACCTGATAATTAAACCAACGTCCACTTTCTCCTTTGTTTTTTTTGAAGGCCGAGCCTAATTCTAAAGGACTCAACAAGCTTAAACCTATACCCATATCGTATTGCTTAGCAAAATTTGCAATCACTTTTATTTTCTGGATATACTCATCCATATCTGGCGTTAGTCTGCGTTCTGTACCAGCTTGCTCTCTATATTGCCTAAAAAACTCATCAAAAGCAATGGTTAATACTTTGTCGTTACGCTGCTTTGCTGTTTCACAAATTTCTCTTAAACTAGAAAATTTTTTTTCCCTCCCGGTAGATAAATCAATTCTCTTATCAGGATTTAACAAATCATTCAATTGCTGATCACTAGTTAAAATGATTGTTGCAGCATGAAGGGAACCGTAAAATAAAATGAATAAAGAAGTGAAAAAAATTTTCATAATTGAATTTAGTTTATTTAAACATTTATAATCAAGCGTTTATAATTTTATATTCTGATACTTCTTGAGGGGTAAACCTTTTTTTAAAACTAAAAGCATAAGGTGTTTCTCCATGCTTTCGCAGGTAGAGTAAACGTTCTCTGGCTTCATCTGCTGTGGGTTTGTGCCCATTAGGGACATACCAAAGTGCTAAATACATTTCGGGCATTTTAGCAAACCATTCTTTACGGCGTTTAAATATCTCGCCGTGGGCAGATTGATACACATATTGATATAAAGTTTCGGTATTTGCCCAAACAGAAAGATTGGTAATTAAAAACTCATCATCAAAAATTTTTAATGATGCACCATTATTTTCATCAGGCTTATAAATCCAAATAAAACCATCCCATTGGTAAGCCAATTCATATATGCGATCTAAATTAGCCACAAAATCTGCCATTATAGGATGATCGATGGGTGCCAGCATTTTGGCTATATTAATTTGTGCAAGCTGGTATTTTTGTGTCATTATGCTTTTTTTAGATTAAGATTTCACCTTATTTATTATGAGAAATCAATCTGTTTTTTTCACCTTTTAAGAAATGTGATTAAAAAAAATCGGTCGTTATTATAATTATTACGGTTTTTCAATTTGAAAAAGCCCTTGTTTATTTAGTTTTAATTCAACAATTGATAATTTTTGCCAATTGTTGCTACCATCAGGGTAACACCAAACTGTAGCATATACTTTACCATCCATACCTTTAAATAACGAGTTATGTCCACCCCATTTTATAGCACAATATCGGTTTGAATAGGGACCGTAAATATTTTTTGATGATGCAATCATGCAATCATAACTTACTGTACCATCTTTATGCACATTATAATCTGCAGAGGTTAAATAATACGTATTTTGATATTTGAACATATTGACACCTTCATATCCAACATTAGGGTAATTAGCAGCAGCTAAATGCCTAAAAGGCTCTTCAAATCCCGATAAATCTGCTTTCATTTTAGCTATTTCGCCACCATGATTTAACATATATGGTGTATCATTATCATCCATAAAAAAATTGGAATCATATCCATTAACCAATGGCTTTTCTGGCCTAATTTCAGTATAAGGACCTTCAGGTTTGTCTGCATACAATAAACCAATACCAAATGCTCGTTTGGCAACAACATTATTTACAGAATAATTGATCCAATACTTACCACGATAAAATTGAATTTCAGGTGCAAATATTGCTCTTGCTGGGCCCCTGCTACTAAAAGTACCTGCTTCCTTATTCCAGGTTCCATCCTTATCAAATGTCCAAACGAAACCTAATGATTTCCAATTTTTTAAATCAATGGACCGAAAAACTTGTATGCCAGGGCTTTGTAGCCAATAATTTTTATTAGGCAATAAAAATGTGCTATCACCAGTTGTCGCAGTCATATAGTAAGCTTTATCACCACCAACACAAATCTGTGCATCTCTTAATAAAGTAGGCATAATAGATTTTGGAATATAAGTACCATCATCTGTAGTAACCCATTTTGATATTTTGGGTTCAATTTCTAAATACTCCTCATTCAGTTCTGTTTGTGTAAAATGGATGGCATATATATTTAAACCAAGTTGCTCAGGCCGTCTTGGATTTATTAACATGTCGTAACTTTTAACAGCCGATTTATTTGTACCTCTATTTTTTATCCCATTAACAAATACCTCTATTGGGCCACTGTGCCGCATAATAAAGTAAAAGTTATTTAATGTTTCTGGAGTGTGTTTTACTTTAAATCGAATAAAAACTTCTTTAGGTTTTTGTTGCTTTACTGCAATTGCAAGTTCATTGAAAGTTTTAGCCGTTTGCCAATAACTATCATCTTGGTTTTGATATTTCCAAAAATCGTTACCCCATGGATCTGGCTGAGAAAAACGGTATTTGATTTTAAAATCTAATACCTGAGCTTCTGAAAAATTAAAATTAGCCTGCCCAGTATTAATAATTAATATAAGGAAGGTTAATTTTAATATTTTCATAACTCTTTACTTAAATAAGAATATATCTTTAATAAGTTATTGAAGATATCGTTATAGGACCTCTTAACCCAGAAGGCTCTAGCGGACTATCAGGTTTATAGATATTAACACTTGTCCAAGTTTTACGTTGGGCAACTGGCAATTTACTATCTCCAATTAAACGGTTTACCCATGTATTTACTACCGAAATTTCCACACTATTAGTTCCAGATTTTACATAATTTGTAATGTTAACTTTCCATGGAGATGTCCACACACCACCTACATAAACACCGTTTATTTTTACTTTAGCCATTACTTTCACATCGCCTAAATTTAAATACATCTGTTCTGTATTTGCAGGTTTTGATACTTTGAAAGTATTACGATAAACTGCTGTCCCAGAATAGTATTTTATACTTTCTTCTGGTCTCTTTGTCCAATCTACTAGCTGACTAAAAATTACTGGTTGTTCCGGTCCACGCATTTTAGGATCAAAAGTTACTTCCCATGGAGAATTTAAAGTTTGAACTAATTTAGGTTCAGGAAAATTAAGACTTGTTGTACCTGACCCTGCTGATTTACGAAACACAATAAATGCGCTTTGAAAAGATTCTAATTTTAAAAGCACTTTTGTTAAAGCTCCATATTGTGTATACTCGGTAAGTAAACGAGTTTTACCAGTTGTAGGATCCCAGAACTCTGGTTGTTTACCTGTAACTCTAAATTCTGGCGAAATATTAATGGTTTTTTCACTTTGGTTACTGATGAAGTAAAACTCTCCTTCACTAGTAGTTCTATGGATGAAAAGAACAGGATCTGTTTCTTTAACCTTAAAGTCGGCTAAAATATTTACTGTATTTAGCGCTGCTTGCATATCCATATTTGATAACACTAAGCCTTTACCAAATTTATTTGATTTTACGGTTGTTCCGTTGATGTTCCCCCATAATTCAGCGGCTAATTGTTTCACTTTCTGATCTGCCGCTGGATAACCTTCTAAACTTGGCGAGCGGTTTGGTTTTGGACCTAATATTGTTGCTCCTTGCGCTACTAAGTCGCTTATTTTTTGTAAAAGCTCCGGACGCATGGTTTACAATTTAGGTAAAACCAAAATTCCATAAATCATACCGTCTGCTAAATAAATACGACCGTTTTCTACTTTTGTAATTCGTTTAATTACCTCCGCATTGATATAATCAAAAGAGTATCCTTTTGGAAGCTCAGGATCTGTTACACCAGTCATTTTAGGGGCGTCTTCACCAATAAAATAAGCTGCATCTGCAACATATTTTCCTTGTTGTAATAGATAATTGCTTCGTTTTAAATAAGGAATAAATAAATCTAAATAGCTAAACCACGTATTATGACGATTAAATTCATTACTAAAACCCGCATTTATACCCGGTACAATATCATCTGAAGGTTGTTGAATGTAAACATGTAAAAGCGTATTGTTAATTCCCTCTGTAAAAAACCGATCGCCTCTTTGTTTCATCATTTCTGGATAACGAACATATCCTTTGCCACCTGCTGTAAAAGATTCTGCAGAGACTTTGGTTTTGCCATAAATATGCGCAGCAGATGAAGCTGCTCTATTTTCTATATTACCCAATTCTCCTTCGCTCCAAAATTCGCCACCAATCTCATCAGACTGACCACCATATTGTAAAAACTCACCCGGAAAACCCCAATGGCCATAGTTTTCTAACCAAGTATGTAAACCATATTTATGACTAACATCTCGCAATCCACCAACGTAATCATAAGCAACTCTATCGGCAATAAATCTTCTTAGATCCCAAAGAAAGCGGTCGCTCATTTCTGGGCTGCCTACCACTTTTCCTTTCATTACTGGTAAATAAGGGAAAGCATCATAACCGTAGTTTTGCTTAAATTTCTCTAGCATCCCGTCTGTCCAATTTTGACCGCCAGTTTCATAACTATCTTGTACAGTAACTTTCCATGTTTTACGGTCTTCTGGCGGAATTCTACGTAAAATCTCACCTAAAAAAGCATCAAAATGACTCTTTACATGCTCCTTACTCATTTTATCAACTTCAAGTCCAGTAGCTTCTGGAGAAGCAGGCCCATTGGTAACGTTAGTTGGTGTCATTCCCATTCTCATTACAATCCAATCGCCAGCAGGTACATCCCAATTTAAATTGCCATTAGCATCCATATATTGCGATATATCTTGAGCACCATTTGCAGCAATCATTACACTTTCATCTGCTACCTCTGGCTGAACAACCCATTGATATTCTTTCCAATAAGGTAATGGAGAATGATACATTTTAGCCAGTATTTTTTCACTATAACTCTCTACTTTAGGTGATGATGAAATTTCTATTTCTGCAATATCTACCGGTAACTTGGGTAAACTTTGGCTAAAAACTAAACGAAAGGTTTTAGAAATGGTTGCCGGAATAGATACAGTTATAGGTGCATAAGGATCAAAACCAACATTAAGGTTAGTATTTCTTCTATCAACAGTAAATTTTTTAACAGAATGGAACTCTCCATTTTCTTTAACAAAAAGTTCTGCGTTAGCATTTACCTTCACCTTTGCAGGATATATTGTTATGCTACGGGCAGTAAAATTTTTTTCTAAATCAAAATCAATAGAAAATGGGTTTGAGGTAGGTAAAACTACAGATGATGTTTTATCTTTATCTATAAGCTTTAAAAAACCATCTAACTGGGTTGAAGTAGTAATTTTTGGATTAAAATCTGCCAAATTATTGCCGTAATCTTTTGGTGCTTTAAAAGCGATTACCTTCACATCCTGAAAAGGATTAACTGGTTGATCTAATTTTAAACTGACTTTTTTAGGTCCTGTAATTTTAACCTCTGATGAGGCTAAATAACGCATGGCTTGTTGAGGTTTAATCCATGGTCCTCCAGATTGGCTCCAACCCGGACTATTAAAAATTCCTATTTCAATATTAAGCTCAGTTGCGGTTTTTAAAGCGGTATGTAAAATATCCCACCATTCATCAGAAAACATTTTCACTTTTCCGTAAGGAGTTTCTTTATAACCAATATTACCAATAAATGCCCTGTTTATACCAACGCTTTTCATGGCTTTTAAATCTTTTACAACGCCTTCTTTAGATATATTATCAGACATCCAATACCAATAAACGCTGGTTTGAATAGTATCAGGAGGTGTTAAAAACCCGGATTCTAATGTGGATAAAACTGGTAACTTATTGTTATTTACCACTTTGTTTTGACTGCTACATGCTGCAATTATTGCTATTGTGGTTGCAGCTACAAATACAGTAACTTGAGTTTTATTAATTATAAGTTTCATTTAAAATTTTATTTTTTGGTTTTATATTTTGGATTTGGAATGGGCATTTGAGCATTTACTTGCTTTCTCCAATCTTTTAATAACTGATACATTTCTTGTGTTTTGGATTTCATTTTTTGTGATAAATCAACCGATTCTCCAATGTCATTTTTAAGATTATATAGCTCTAGTTGCCCATTCTCATAGTTTTCTACTAATTTATAATCGCCAACCCTTACAGAACCTGCCGGCCTACCTAATTGGTTAGAAAAATGTGGGTAATGCCAAAATATAGGATTAGTTTGAATTAAGTTTTTGTTTGGATTTAACAACTCGGGCAGTAAACTTGTACCATCTATATTTGGTGGTAATTGGGTTATTCCTACTACATTTGCTAATGTTGGTAAATAATCAATAGTGCTAAAATATCTTTCAGAAACCGAGTTTGGAGTAATTTTACCTGGCCAGTTAACTATTGCTGGAATAGCTGTACCGCCTTCATAGATATGACCTTTCCATTTTCTTAGCGGATCGTTTACAGTTGGTACTGGGCCTAATTCATCTAATCCTAATGCGCCATTATCTGAAGTAAAAACTACTAAAGTATTTTCTAAAAGTCCTTGTTCTTTAAGCGTTTTCATCAGGTTGCCTACACCATCATCTAAACTTTCTATTACCGCTGCGTAGTTAGGGTTATACTTTCTATCGAATTTATTGTATTTTCTAAAATACTTACTCAATTTATCACCACGAGGCACCAATAACACATGAGGTGCAGAATATGCCATGTACAAGAAAAATGGCTTTTCTTTATTTTGTTTAATAAACTCAACCCCATAATCAGTTAATTTATCGGTCATGTATTCGGTTCCTTTATCGGTAAATTCTTTTTGGTAAGAATCTAAAAAAATAGAATAATTATAATAATCTAATCCATTTTTACCTATCATTCTTGAATAATCAAAACCTTGATTCCATGGCGCTTCCAACTCTTTATTTCCTAAATGCCATTTACCTACCATACCAGTAGCATAGCCGTCTTTTTTTAAAATTTCGGCTATGGTTGTTTCTTCTGTACCTAAATATGGTTTCCAATTTGCAGGTAGTACAGGCGATTTCGGATCAGTACGATTGCCTGCTATAAAATTTGTTAATTGTAACCTAGCAGGGTATTTACCTGTTAAAATTGATGCTCTTGTTGGCGAACAAACTGGACAGGCGGCATAAGCCTGAGTGAATTTAATTCCATTTTTGGCTAGTTTATCAATGTTTGGTGTTTCATTAAACTCATTTCCATAACAGCTTAAATCATTTCTACCTAAATCGTCAGCTAGGATAAAAATAATGTTAGGTTGTTTTTTTTGAATTTCTTGTGCATTTATTTTAAAAGCACTGGTGCAGCAAACAAATAAAACAACAATTTTAAAGGTCAGTTTCATACAATTTATTTTTTAAGATTATAAAAAGCATCTCTCATGGCATCAACTTTATCAATGGTTAAATACACATCATAAGTAAAAACCATTCCTGGTGTAATACTAAATTTACGTACGGGAGCTAAATAAGAGCATGCACCACCCCATTCTCCTGGCACTAAATCTCCATTATGTCGATAGGTAGTCATGTCCGTTGTTCCTGGTACAAAAATTCCAATACCCCATTGTTTATTATCCACGTAGGCAGCCCAGTTCTCATTCATTTTTTGAGGTTGATTTGGCCAACCGGGTACTACAGTAGTTAAAGTATCTTTTGTAAAAGGCTTATCACCTTTGTAAAAAACTAAATTTGGTAAAGCATAATCAACAAAAACTGCTGGCAATTCTTGCGCTCTATTGGGATGAACAGTAGTACCATTGTATCTAAAAGTATAAACAATATGCGCCATATTACCATTTAAACTAATGGTTTCTTCCATTGTGGCATCACTAATATCTTTGCCAGTTGCCCAATGTTTAGGTAATGATTTTATGTAAATGCTATTTTTACTAATCTTTTTTTCTATCACTTTTGCAGGATTACTTCCAGATTCTGAGGAGCCACCACCTTGTACAGGATTCCAATTCCAAGGTTTTGTACCCCATAAACTTCCGTCTTTTTCACCGTAATAAGATTGTTGTACAAACCTCCCTTTATCAGCATGGTTTAATAAGTTTCTACGCGTTTTTGACTCTGAAAAATGGAAAACACTTCCCCCTCCTGTCATATCAACTCCAATTCTCACTTTTCCATTATCTAAATAATGAGGCTGTTCTTGTTTTTCTTTTGTAGTAGGCTCTCTTAATACAATGTTTTTAATTTCTATTGATTTACCCTTTGGCATTTTAAAAGCTAAACGAAAGTTATTTGTTGCTTTTTGCCATGTTAAATTTTGTTTTAGGTTAAAAGTAACTTCACTAAATTCTTTTTGTGGCGTTAAAGCATGGGTTTTTACCACTTCATCTACTTTAAAATCTCTGTAATAAAGACTCAAATCTCCTATTCTGGCATCAGTTTTACCATCAAAAGTTAAAATATAAACATTTTTAGGATCGTATTTTTGGCTTACCAGATTAAGCGAGATATAAGGGTTGGTACCAGTAACTAATAATATATAACCATCGTTTGTATTTTCAATTTTTAAATCATTAAAGCCAGATTCTAAATTGAGAGACACAGAAATTTTTTCTTGAGCATTAGAAATCATAGAAATACACACAAAAAGTATGAGCAATAACTTCTGCTTATTAAATGTTATCATGAAATATTTTTTTATTAGTTAATTGGTTTAAACTAAAGAATAAACCAAAGTCGTAAGAAAATGACTAAAACTCATCCTGTACTGTTATGTAGCATTTGAAATATTTGCACTACAACCTAACTTGTGAGTTACCTTTTAAACAGTCAGAAGTCTTTTTTTAATCAGTTTGAAAACTTGCAGAGCTAGGAAAATAGAATTATAATTTATATTAACTAATTACCAATACGTATTTAAGTTATAAGTTTAAATAATACAATATTTTATTTTTAATTTATAGACCATATCTAAAAAAAATGAATAAAAAAAGCAGCATTATCATGCTGCTTTTTTTATACTGAATAAAGTGAAATTTTATTTAACAAATTTTTGAGATACAACTTGACTACCGATTATTACCCTAGCTACGTATATACCGTTTTCTAAATTGCTAATATTTAACATGTTAGAATTTAAACCGCTTTCTAATTGTAGAGATTTATTTAAAACTTTTTGACCAGACATGTTATAAACTTGTAATGATGCAGTACCTTTTGAAATTGAATTAATAGTAATCTTTAAATCACTAGCAGATGAAGAAATATTAATTTTATTTTCATCTAATCCTGTTTTAACAGCTATAATATTTGAAAACGTTGATTTACCATCTAAATCTATCTGGTTTAATTTATAGTAATTAACACCTGAGAGTGGTTCAGTGTCTAAGTAGCTATATTTGTTTAATTCTTTACTACTACCTGCCCCTTTTACAGAACTTATTACTTGAAAATTATCATTTGAAGTAGAGCGTAGTAATTCAAAACGATCGTTATTTTCTTCTGAGGCTGTTTCCCAATTTAACTGAACACCATTTGTAGTGTTTTTTCCGTTAAATGATTTTAAATTTATAGGTAATGTGGTTGTGTTTGGGGTAAGCGCAACACCTCTAAAAACATAGTTAGCACCAGCCAAAGCAATTACAGAATGAAGCGTTGGGTTAATTGCCGCAACAAAGCCATTGTCATCATTTAATCTAACTAAAGCGTTGTTACCAGCATTTGCACCAGAAGTATAAAACAAAACAGGTTTACCACCTACCAAAATACCTGTAATACCATTGCTTATAGTTGCAATAGTAGTTGTAGCCGCAGCGCCTGTTCCGTCTCCAGTAATAGTAACTGTAGGCGCACTGCTGTATCCAACACCATTGTTTGTAATAACAAAACTAGATACTGCATCACCAGTTAATACAGCTGTAGCGGTAGCACCAGTGCCACCACCGCCTGCAAGCGTAACCGTTGGAGGAGTAGTATAGCCACTACCGCCCATACCAGGGGTAAGCGTTACCGCATTAATTCTGCCTGTACCAACTGATGATGAGCTTGTCCATGTTGTACCATCAAATGTGAATTTTTTTAAGGCGCCAGCTTCCAAAGTATAAGCAACATCAACTCCTGTAACGCCTGCATCTAAATCAAAAAACACAAAATCTCCTGCTGCTGTATTTGCTACAGGGAAACCAGTAAGATTTACAGGTGCTTGGCCAGCTGTAGCTGATAAAGCAGCTCCAATTTTCACCATCCCATAATCAGCTGTGTTTGTAAGTGTGGCATATAATGCCCCATTAAAAATACCTAAAGCTCTCATATTTGTAAATGTAGTTGTGCCAGCAGGGTTACTAGTAGTAGTTATTATTGTTGGTGGCGTTGCAGCTAGGTTACCAAAAGGCACATACCTTATTCCATTGGTTGAGTTTCCAACGTAAAAACCTGAACCATCATCACTTACAACAGTTTTAATATTACCAGAATAAAAATCTGTGGCTGCTGTACCAGTACCAGCAACAATTCGGTTAATTTTTGTGGTATAATCTACAGTTCCAGCTGCATTTATTCTTGCTACTACTCTGGTAAAAGAGGATGCTCCAGCTGCACTTACTACAGTGCTTACTCCAGTTGCTGCATCATAACCACCTAAAGTTAAGTAGTTTTTATTATTTGATAATTTAAGCAATCCCTCAGCGCCAGAACTACCTACTATTGTTAAGCGTGAACCAGCAGTTGCAGCATCTAAATTTACTGTTGTGCCTAAGGTACCTGCTACGTTGTATTCTAACAAACTTACATTTGTGGTGCTAGCTCCTATAGCAGTAGAGCCATTTCCAACCCTTACAACAACTATATTACCAGGTGTAAATTGAGCATATGCCAAAAAATTGCTCGATGCAATTAGGAAAGTAAAAAGTAATTTTCTTTTCATGTTAATTAAAATAAAGGGTTAATAATTGGTTTGGGTTATATCAAGCGTTTTTTACCTGATATTAACTTCCAAATATCATTTAAATCAAGTTTAAATCCATCCTGCACTGTTATGAAAACAAAAAAAAACACACTAGATAGGTAAGTTTTAACATCAAAGTTTTACTGATATACCCTATTAGTAGGTTATTTATTTTGTTATATTTTATGATTATTACTTCTTTAAAAACTTAAACCAATCTACCTCAAAAGAATCTTCTGCGTTATTAGCATCAGTGTTAAACCTTAACCAAACCGCATGTATGCCTGTAGTTTTTTTAATGGCAGCATTTATTGTTAATAGCTGTTTTTCGCCTGCATCAACTTTTACCACCCCAATTGCTGGTGACCACGAATTATCTAAAACAACCTCAATTGTTCCTTTAAATTTACCCGGAATCACACTTATCGTCACGCTGTCTACTCCATCATTAAAATTAATGTATTTATAAGCCGCCTTATCTTTTGCTTCAATTTTTGTTAGCACTTCATTATCTGCTGCATTAGCTTCAATTCTAACATTACCGTACAACAAACAAGATCTTTCGGCATCAATTTTTGATAAAGCATTTAGTGGCGCACCAGCACCTTGGGTAGTCATTTCAACTTCATTTATGCTGCCATCTTTGTTAAAAATAATAGGTTCTATACAGGTTTTACGCATAGTTACACTGTTGTGCGTAGCTCTGTGGTAAAATACATACCATTGCTTGTTAAACTCTACTAAAGAACCATGATTGTTCCAGTTTCCTGGATCAGAATGGTCATTATCTATAATTACTCCCCCGTATTTAAAGGGACCTAATGGTGATTTACTGGTTGAGTATCCAATACAAGTGGGCATTCCCGCCCTGCCCATGTGAGCATAAATCAGGTAATAAATTCCATTTCGCTTAATCATGTAAGCACCTTCATGGAAGAAGTGTTCTTTCTCTGAAATTGCGTTGTTATTTACGGTGCTCAAGTCAACTTCTTTCATATTTGGTTTTAGCTTACCAATTTTGGCATTAAATTGTCCCCATATATAGTAAGCTTGCCCATCGTCATCAATAAAAACAGCAGGATCTATTTGGTTTGCACCATTTAATTCGATTTTTTGAGCATTTGTAAACGGCCCTAATGGAGATTTTGAAGTGGCAACACCTTCTGAGTTATTTTTATCGGGCTGGCAGTAATACATATAATACATGCCATTTTTATGGGCCACATCTGGCGCAAATAAAAGCGCATCGTTATAAGGAACTTGATCATTATCGCCTTTGGAGGAAAAAACTTTTTCGGTTATGGTCCATGTTTTTAAATCTGATGTAGAAAGTACATCATGCCGCCATGAACAGTAATGTTTAGGATTTTCATCTCTAGACCCATAAACATACAGTTTGCCATCTTTCCAAACATGTGCGGATGGATCTGCAATGTAAATACCAGGAGGAACGATAGGGTTTTGAGCTTTTAAAGTAATTGCCCCAAGTATTAGGGAGGTTAGCAAATAGTATTTTTTCATAATTTATTTTAAATTTTGGTTTGCAAATTACTTTGCAAATTTTTAAACTCTTTTTTAGTAATTTTTAATATTGAGCCATGCCTTAAACCTTTTGGTAAGCTAATTTTATCAGATACATCTATCCATGTTTTCAAGTCTTTTGAACTAAATGCACCATATTGATGAAGTAGAGGTTTATCAAAATACATTAACCATTCCTTTTTTAATTTTATAAGTGTTGGGCCTTCTGCATTATAATCTCCGGTAATAGCTTGTTCTAATGGGCCATATCCGGCCTTTAAATCATTACTAGTAAGATTATAAATACGCTTAATTTTGTCTGCCCGTTCTGTTTCATCTTTTAAAAACATATGATATGAGCCATTAATTTTTTGGATTGTTGCATCTATAACGCTGGTATTACCGCCGTAAAGGATTTTAGTTTCACTAAATTTTTCAAAATCTTTGGTGGTGACGTAATAAATGCGATGGTTATTCTCTCCTACTCTTTTCTCTGATTGTGGGAAGCGACTTGGAATAGTTGTTGACCAATAAAATAAATATTCTTTATTAGTTTTGTCATAAAAAATTTCTGGTGCCCAAGTGTTTTTAGCAGTTGGTTCATGCGCCATAACAGGAATCTCTTTTTGCTGGCTCCAGTGTATTAAATCTGGAGAGTTGGCATAGCCAATGCTACGTTCTTTCCAACTTAAAGTCCAAGTCATGTGAAATTTATTGTCTGCACCACGTATAATACACGGATCACGCATTAACTTATCTATGCCAACTTCAGGAGCTAAAACAGCACTATCATTATTTAAAGAATACCAATTAAAACCATCATTACTGTATGCTAAATGTAAACCGTCTTTACCATTATTTTTAAAATAGGAGAAGATGTAAAAATACTTTGATTTATTTTTTGAAACAGATTTAATTGGAGCCAAAAAAATAAGCCCTAAAGCAATTAAACTCAGGTATTTCATGATTAAAACAATTTATATTGGTTAAAATACACTTGAAAATAAATGTATTTATTTTAAATTTTAAGTAAAATATTGCTTTTACCATAATTTACTATCATGTACTGTTATGCTATTTTAATAAAATTTTACTGACTGCAATAAAACTGGTTTTAAATTGAGCCTTCTGATTTAAATGGAGTAACGAGTGCAACTGTAAATTTAAGCGAAATACGTTTAGGTTTGCCCCCTACAGAAGGTGGCTTACCAACAGTCTTGAATTCAAATCGTGAAGATTCTTTAACCACTAATATAGATGCTGATCAAAAAGCAATTAAAAATTCTTTTTTAGTTTATCCAAATCCATCGACAGGATTATTAACTTTAAGTGTGTCTGGAAACTGGCTAATTTATTCTCTAGCCACAGGTAAAGAAATACTATCTGGATCTGGAAATAAAATAGATTCAAAATCAGCTGCTAAAGGTTTTTATTTGGTAACAATGAACAATGATATCAAAAAATTGTACTACAATAATAAGACTTTACCAAAAAATAATTATAGCTTATCAAGTCATTTTTTAAAATAAATAGACAATTAAAAAAATCCTCAATATTTAATTAAGTTTAGTTAAATATTGAGGATAACTTATTTGTGAAAATACTTAGAATTACCTTTATTTATGAAAAATTACCATCTTCCAATCGTTATTTCTAGTAAGTATCTAATCAACCACCACATGCCCATCTACACATTAAGCAGAGGATTTTACAAAATATAGAGGTAATTACTTGAAAGGATGGAAAACTATCAGTAGTGCTAGATTTCAAACCAACAGAAATTAGGCTTAATAAAACCAGGCACAAATACATAGGAAACCACTATTATAGTAATTACAGATTAACTTTCTTCTATTCATTTTTCTATATAATTTAGTATTCAATATTTCAATAAACAAATATTATAATGAGTAATTCTTATTTTTCACTAATCAAACTATCGGGTTTATATCTAACTTGTGGATTTGCG
>JBBRYE010000048.1:0-25475 GCA_038237895.1 Sphingobacteriales bacterium
TAACTCTATACTTTTTTAAAATTAGTTTTAGTTCTGGCCAAATAAAATAATGTCTTTTTATATATTCATCTTTGTTACCTGGCTTTAATTTCATTTTAAAAGCAATTTTATCCATCTTTTATTATTTTTTATATACTAACAGAAATGTTAAAAGCAATTAGTAAGCATTCGCTTTAATTTTTGTTTTTACTAATTATTTTTAATGCTAAAGTTATATTTACCAGAACCCACCTCTATATTTACATAACCGTTTTCAATTTTCTTAATTGTGTAAATTGAATTGTTGGTAATTGAGATATTACCTTCTTTAACATTACTTAAATTTTTTGCGGGAATAAAGATATTTGCCCTTGTATTAACTGGAACTTCTACGTTCAAGATTAAATTATTACCCTCTTTTTTCCACGATGAAACAATTTTACCATTAATAGAATGGTAATCAGCTTTAACCATTGATATTCCTTCTTTAGCTATTTCTGGTTTGATGATAAAAGTTTTATAACCTGCCTCATCAACTTTTATACCTGCTGCGTTTCCAAAAAACCATTCGTTAATAGAGCCAAATGCATAATGGTTAAAAGAATTCATTCCTGCATTATTCTCAAAACCCTTTCCTTTTACATAACTATTCCATCTTTCCCAAATGGTATTTGCACCATTTATAACCTCAAATCCCCAAGATGGATAGGTGGTACTTAATAATAATTTATAAGCCTCATCCGTACGCCCAGTTTCTGAAAGTGCTGGCAGCAATGGTTTTACGCCTAAAAAACCTGTAGATAATTTACCGTTATTATTTTTAATCAATTCAACTAATCTATCACTTGCCTTTTGTAACATATTTGGATTAACCATTTTCATGTAAATAGCGTTTGCATAAGCAGTTTGGGTGTTACCAGTAAAGCCCATATTACCATCTACATAACCATCGCCATTTCCATAAGCTGCTGCATTTGTTATAAATTTTCCATCTGCATCTACATAATGTTTTAAAAACGCTTCTTTAATTTTTGAAAAAACTAATTGGTATTTTTTAGCATCATCCACTTTATTAATCGCTGTTGCCATTTCTGCCATCATTGATGCTACATAACCGTAATACATCGTAGCTAACATATCTGGAGGCGTTTTTTTTCCTACTGAAAGCCAATCTCCAAAACCTCCTTTTGGGTTAATATCTTCAAAACTTGCTTCTTTAAATACATATTCTCCTTTACTTTTAGTTTCTAAAAACTGAAGGTAAGCCTGCATATTTGGCCAAAATTTCTCTATTACCTTTTTATCTCCATAAGTTTTATAAATAGTGTAAGGGCAAATAATTCCTGCTTCTGACCATCCTGGAGAATAAGTATCCGTTATACGAATGTTAGGTGCTGGAGCGTAAATTGGATAAGTATCATCTGCTCTTTGAGCATCGTTTAAATCCACTAGCCATTTAGTAAAAAACGCAGAAATATCTGTATTAAAAGTTGCTGATTTAATGTAAGCCTGTGCATCACCTGTCCAACCTAATCTTTCATCTCTTTGTGGGCAATCTGTAGGTATATCAAAATAATTTGAACGTTGTGTCCAAGTGATGTTATGATATAATTGATTGATCATTTTATTATCCGTTACAAAAGAACCTACTGTTGGAGTTGTAGAAGTTAACACAATTCCTGTAATAGCATCTAAAGAAGGCTTTTCTTTAAAACCAGAAACTTCTACATATTGAAAGCCATGGTAGGTAAACCGAGGCATATAAGTTTCTCCATTTGGGTCGCCTTTTAAAATATAGGTATCGGTAGCTCTGGCCATACGCAAGTTTTCAGTCATTAAATCTCCGTTAGGAAACAAAACCTCTCCATATTTCATCACTATTTTATCTCCAGCTTTTCCTTTTACCTTAAGGCGAACATTACCAGCAAAGTTTTGTCCTAAATCAAAAATGTACTTGCCACCTTTTTTAGCAGTAATAGTTTTGGGTTTTAATTCTGTAAATATTTGTAGTGGGTTTCCTGGATAGATTTCTATTTTTCTTTCTTCTTTATCTGGATAAACTTGTGCATTTTTCCAAGCTAAATCATTAAATCCAGACCTGCTCCAATCTTTAAATTCTAGGCGGGCATCGTAAGTCTCTCCGTTTAAAATATCGGCTTCAAGCATTGCGCCGTGGTTACTTTTCCAACTTTCATCTGTAGCAATTATTTCCTTTTTACCGTTGGTATATTCTACTTCTATTTGAGCCTTTAATAATGGAACATCCCCATAAAAATTTTTAACAACCGAATTTTTAATTAATAAAGAATAACCCAGATAACCTGCATACCAACCTTCGCTAATTAAAGAACCAAAAGCATTTGCACCATTTTTCAAATCTGTTGTTACATCATAAGTTTGATAGTAAACTCTTTTGTCGTAATCTGTCCACCCGGGTGTAAAATAATCTTTCCCTATTCTTTTTCCGTTAATATAAAATTCATATAAACCCAATGAAGTAACGTATAAGCGAGCTTTTTTAATTTCTCCTTTAAGGTTAACCTGTTTTCTGAAATAAGGTGCGGGTGGCAAATGATAAACTTTTCCTTTGCCTAAAGCTGTTAAATCGTTACCAATCCATTTTGCTTGCCAATTTTGCTTGCCCATTAAACCAGTTCCCCATTTAGCAATTTTACTCCAATTAGAAGATTGATTTGTTTTATCCCAAACTTTAACTATCCAATAATAGGTTTTTGTCTTTTCTAAATTGACCCCGTTAAACTCAATTTGATTGGTTTGGTTACTCAAAATTTTACCAGAATCCCAAATATCTCCAATCCTTTTATTAACTTTTTCTAACGAACTTGAAACAATGATTTGATAAGCCGTTTGAACTTGATTTCTTGTTACATCTGTTAACTCCCAACTTAGCCGTGGGTGTTCCAACTCTATGAAAGGATTAACTTTATATTCTGTTTTTAAGTTTATAGTATTTAAAGTAATGGATTGCGCAAAAGCGAATATGTAAGAGAAAAAAATACAATTGAATAAAATGATTTTTTTTATCATTAGAATTGGGAATAAAAATTTTGTTAATTAAAATTAATACATGAAATATTTATCAATCGGGAATTCATGTTTTACACCCATAGTATTTGGTGTATCGGGTACGTATGCCGGGTTTTTAAAAGGCGTAGTACCACCAATATCTTTCAAATGTTGTACAATTAATTTATCAAGGTCTTTTACTTTATCAGGCATTTTTAAGGCTAGATTAATATTTTCTCCAACATCATCTTTTAAGTTATATAACTCAAATGCTGCCTCCTGATTTTTTCCTTCACCATAAACCTTAATTAGTTTCCAATCTCCGTTTCTAACTGATGTAGCAGGATAATTATTAGTAGCTGGTACATAATGAGGGAAATCACAAAAAATTGATTCTCTTTTTAATTTTTGATTTTTTGTTAGTACCGGAATTAATGAAACGCCATCTAAAACCTGATGCATATCTGGTGTTGTATTTGTAGCTTCCAACAGCGTAGGATAGAAATCTATACTTGAAATTACCTGATTAGAAACAGAATTTGGTTTAATTTTTCCAGACCAAGAAACTATCCCTGGAACTTTAATACCACCTTCATGTATGTTACCTTTACCATCTTTTAATGGGAAATTATTGGTAACATCTTTTCCTCTTATCAAATCGTACATGTTTCCGCCATTATCAGAGTAGAAAATAATGATGGTATTATCGGTTAATTTTAATTCATCCAACTTATCCATTACCCTGCCCACGCTTTCATCCACACTTTTAATCATTGCGGCCATGATGGGATCATCTTGTTTACCTCTAGGGTCAACTTTATCTTTATATTCATTAACATATTTTAATTTTCCTTGAAAAGGGGCATGAACGCCAAATTCCCAAAGACATAAAAAGAAAGTAGAATCTTTTCTGGTATCGATATATTTTACAGCTTCGTCAGTTACTCTGTCTGTAATATATTCATGCAATGGGCCATCAGGTAGTTTTTTGATATGATATGGAGAAAAATAATTTGGCGGACCTGGAGTTGGCCCTCCTGCAATATTATAATCAAATCCTTGATTTTCTGGCATGTAAGGATTCTCTCCAACATGCCATTTACCAATAAATCCTGTACTGTATCCGTTTGATTTTAATCTTTCTGCAATGGTTACCTCCTCTAAAGCCATTTGATTTCTAGAAATAGGTGTTACTACTTTTTGCCATGGCGCAGCTTGTTTAGCTATCAAAGGAGCTTCAGGATTTGCCTTTAAATGTCCAGAAGCTGCTGTAAAATGCAATCTTTCCGGATACTTTCCAGATAATATACTGGCTCTTGTAGGTGAGCATAAAGGACTGGCTGAATAAGCATTCGTAAACATCATCCCACGTTTTGCTAGTCGTTCGATATTTGGTGTATCGTAATATTTACTACCGTTAAGGGTTACATCCATATAACCTAAATCATCGGCTAAAATAAAAACGATGTTTGGTTGCTTAGCTTTAGTTTGACAAAACGATGTGCCTAAGTTTGTTGCTAACAGCAAAGCCGTTGCTACTACTTTATAGTTTAAAAACATGAGCGAAATAATTAGCTTGTATAAAAATTGGTTGTCTTAAAAATTTAATTCCTAAGATTTTTAAAATTGAAGTTTTATTTCCAGAATCCTATCCTGTACTGTTATGAATACGTTGCAAAGTCTTGTTTTAATTTAAAACTGATCTGTTGTAATTTTAAAGTATCGACATTATCCTTACTTCTTAAGTAAACTCATTTTGATTTTAGAAACCCCAAATCGGTTAAAAATTTATCGGCTTCTAAAATTGTCTTATCTTGATATTCTTTCTGATTAAAAAACCCATGATCTTGACCATCATAAAGAAATAACTCGCACCTACTCCCTACTTTTCGCATCACTGTTTGGTAGTATTTCATAGTTTCCACAGGGATTAAATTATCTTTTGTACCCAAGAATATAATTGTCGGCGGCGCACCTTTTTGAATATTATGCAATGGAGAAAAACTTTTATAGTCAGCTCCTATCCTTTCGTAACCATAACCACCGGGTCCGTTGTCAATCACTGGGTTAAAAAGCACCAAACCTTTTGGCACACAACTGACTGATAAATCATCGGTTTTTTCGTTATATCCACTTATTAAAGCTGTTGCAGCAGCTAAATGTCCGCCGGCAGAACCACCACTTGCTATAATTTTAGCGGTATCAACATTAAACTTAGCTGCATTAGTTCTTATAAACCTCATTGCAGATTTAGCATCTTTTAAGGATTCAAATGGTGTAGTTTTATTCTTATTTTTTGTTCGATAGTCAACCAAAAAACAGACTAAGCCTCTGTCTGAAAAATATTTTTCCTGCGGAACAAACTGACTTGTACTGCCTCCAATCCATCCACCACCATAAAAAAATACCATTGCAGGATATTTTTTATTAGCCTCCATTTTGGGTGGATTATAGATTTCTAAATAAAGTTTAGTGCTATCTACTTGTTTATAAAGCACCTTATTTTGCGCTAATAAATTTGAGGTGCTTAAAAAAAGACAAACATTTATAAATATCTTATATGTGATGCTCATTGGCTAAACCTTTATATTTTTTATAGAAATAGAGTTAATTCGCTGATTTCTTCAACGGATATTTATTACGCAAGCTATCCGGCATGGCCGATGGAATATACATGGCACCAGAACCTTTATCGCCCTGAGGCTTATAGTTATAATCTCCTTTTGTAGTTTCTGGAATGTAAGATTTAACGTGGCTTTCTGTTTTCCACCAGCTTAACCAATCAGCACTTAAGTTTTTTACGATGAGCGGATATTTTGCACTTAAATCATGTACCTCAAAAGGATCGCTTTTGGCATCGTATAATTCCCAGCCGTTTGCATCAACTTCTACCAAATCCCATTTTTTCGTTTTGATGGCTCGGTTATCCATATATTGAAAATACATTGGTGTTTTACGTTCAAACTTTTTACCTTTTAATAAGCCGTAAAAACTTTGTCCGGATAGTGAATCTTTAAAAGAAGTACTTACATTCTTAGATTTTATCAGATCCAAAACCGTGGGCACAAAATCTACAATGTGTAAAGCATCAGGAATCATGGTATTGGGCTTTTTTATAAAACTTGGACCCCAAGCAATTGCACCCGTAGTTACGCCACCACCATGCTGACTGATTTTGTACAAACGATAAGGTGTTACTGCTGCGTAAGCCCAACCTGTTCCCGGCTGATAGTTAGATTCATCATCGCCGGGTAAAAGCCCTTTTTGCAACATAATTTTGTCAACCACAGAAAAAGAATCGGTTCCGTTATCGCTTAAAAAAACCACAAAAGTGTTATCTGCTTGTCCGTTTGCTTTCAACGCATCCAATAATCTACCAATCCCTTTATCCATTCGCTCAACCATTGCCGCATAAACCGACATCCGTAAATCTTCTAAGTCCTTTTGTTGTGGTGTAAGCGAATCCCAATAGGGTAAATTTTGCGGATAAGCTGGGATTGGCGTGTTTTTATCGATGATGCCTAAAGAGATTTGTTTTTTCAAACGAGCTTCCCGAATCGCTTGCCATCCTTTTAAATACGTTCCTCTGTATTTCGCAATGTCTTCTTTTGGCGCTTGCAATGGGTTATGTGGCGATTGAAAACTGAGGTATAAAAAAAATGGTTCTTGTTTGTTGTTTGCAGGTTTTATAAAATCGATAGCGCTATCGGTAAAAGCATCTGTGCTGTAATAATTTGCAGGAAAGTTTTTAAACGGCACTCTGTTTACACGATAATCAGGACTACCTTTAAAATAATTGGAAAAACCACGTAAATAGCCAAAAAAGTAATCGAAACCTTTATCATTTGGTTCGCCTTCTAAATGCCACTTGCCAATAATACCGGTATGGTAACCTTCTTTCTTTAATGCTTGAGCGATGTTTTCTCCATGTGTGATGCCTTTACCCGCTTTTGGCCACCATTTACCCGTTAAAAAAGAACTCCGAGATAAAATACACATACTTGCGTTATGCATATTTTTTAAACGAACACCTTGTGCTGCCATTTTATCCAAATTTGGCGTCTGGATTTCACCACCATAAGCGCCTAAATCACTATAACCTAAATCATCTGCCAAGATAAAAATGATGTTTGGTTTTTTTGTTTGGGCGTAGCTAACTTTTTGATTTATAAAAACAAAGCTTAATAATAGCAATAACTTAAAAATTGTTTTTTTTAACATCTCTCTAAATTTATAATGAATTTATGGTTTTATAGGTGTAGTATAATTTACTTCGCTCCAGTCTTTAATGCCAATCATATCTTTGTATTGATCAAAAACTGCGTTTTCGTTTTAGTATCGGCGGCTTTATAAACTTCCCAAACTGGTTTTGTGCCTCCGGGATTTTCTTCATCAAGCGGAAAACGGCGCAAACCAATTCTTAAACCACCTTCACCCCTATTATCTATCCAAATAAGAAAGTCTAAGTTTGTTGAAATAAACTTTTTCTAATTAGATGATGGTTTTGGTTATGCTTTCGAAATCTTTGCTAATATAATATGTTATTAATTATACCGCAACCTGAGCTGTTCTATGCCTAGCCTTGTAACAGAAAATGCAATATGTTTTTAATCTATTTTCTTCTTAAAAAGAAACACATAAACAGTAGGACTTAAATCTACATTTTTTAGTTAACTGGGATGATAATCTAAAAATGGAATTACTATTGGCTGTTGTTAATTAGTATTAACCTGTTTTTACAAAATAATTACTATTGAATATAACTGCCTAACGAACCAATTTTTTACCTTCTAACAATTGCTTTTTACCTGCCCAATTTAAAGCAGGATCTTTTCTTTGTAACAAATCGTCATATAAGTCTTTTCTAAGGTTTTTTAATTGCTCTGCATAGGTGTTATCTGCAATTAAATTTTTCATTTCCGAGGCATCATTTTTTAAATCATATAACTCGTCGGTATCGGTCATATTCCAAACATATTTCCACCTTTCGTTTCTTATCATCCGTTGCACAAACAAGCCAAATTGTTGTCCGTTATAATTACTAAAAGCATATTTTCTCCAATTTTCCGGAAGGATTACTAAAATGATTGCAAATGAGATTTACAACCTTTATTTGCGATTGCGCCGCAGCAACTTGCACCAAATAGCCGATTAAAATGACAAGTGTGCTGATATAATTAAAGGTTTTGTTTTTCATTTGTAAGGCAATTATTCTTTTAAAAAAACTGATTAAAAAACTAAGAACGGCGATTTTCTACCATCCTTAGCTACCAACTAACCAATCATTGATGTTTTTATAAAATTTTAAATTTAAATCGGCGCTTTAATTTTTTACCTTTTCAAGCACTAAATTTCTTAATGTAATCTCCGCTCTAGGATCAATACAAATGCTTTCACTTATATTTAACTCGCAAACAACCAAATCTCCATAGTCTTTAGAGACAGAAAAAACAGGGTATGAAATAGTGTTATCATAAACCTTTTTTAAATCTCCTTGCCAATAAAAATGCGAGTTTAAATATCTTCCAATTGGGTTTACTTTTGGGTTTTTGATATCAATATGATGGCTTGCGCTACTTACATAAGCCGCAGAACTATCACGCATTGCCCACCATTTCCAATCCATTGCATCTAGGTTTTTAAAAAGCGGTGGGTGTTCATCCCAACCCAACATTTCCACAAATTCACCTTTAGAAGTTTCCAAAGAGTTTTTAAAGAGCTTTGAAACCGTAAACATATATGAATCGTTGTTTGCTAACTTATCACCAATAGCTTCGCTGTCAGGAATCAATATATCTTTACAAAAACGATGTGCATCTGCCTTTTGCTGTAGAATAATCAATCTTCCCTCTTTTTTTAAGTGACTAACAACATTAACACTAGTTAAATTTGCTTCTGGTCCTAAAATAATTACGTCTGCATTTTTAACATTTGTTTCGGCAGTTGATAAAGCGCCCATTTTTTTCAGGGCAGTATTTACAGCATTTGTATTCCCCAAGCTTAATATTTTAATCGGCTGTGTTTCAGTTTTAGGATTAGCATAGATTCTTATTTGGTAAGTATTTTGAGAAAGAATCTCTTTTTGGTCATCAGACAATGTCAAAGCAATTGTACAATATTCTTTATCCAAGTTAACTGCCGGCATGTTTAGCGTTATTGGATATGTTTTTGTATCGAAGTAATTTACATCGCTACAACTTAGCTTCTGCGATTGTAAAACGTTTCCTTTTGCATCCTTAATCGCAATCAACAAATTGGTGTTTTTAATATCCCTAAAATCTTTATCATCGTTAACAATAAACAAATTAGTTTTAATGGTATCCCCAGCAAAAAAGTTTCTTTGTGCAGTACTTAAAGCTGTAAGTATCGGTTGAAAACCTTCTTGTACACCATAATAAACCGGGAAGGGCTTCCAATCTTTTACTGGTTTAGAGAGCGCATTTTGTATCCACGTTACGTTACTAAACAACATGAAACCAGAATTATCAACGTAATTTCTGCTGTATCTTAATTTTTCCGCTTTCATTTTAGCTTCCTGATAAATATGGTTTTGAAAGTAAGAAACGTCCTTACTGTACGTACCAATATCACCAACCCAACTTTGTGCAGCATACCTGCCTACATAAGCCGGATGGACCGCTCCATTATCAATCATGCTATACGGAACGGCACATTCTTCGTTTACAAAAGGCATCCCATTAGTAGAATTTAATCCTCTTTTATTCTTAGTGTAGTCGTTTACAAAAGATGAAGAATCATACCAACCCCAATAAGAATGTACATCTTCAATATCGCTTTGTTTTTTAACGTCAGGGTCTCCCGAAGTTTGAAAAACAGGTCGACTATCGTCTAATTTTTTTATCGCATCAATTAAATCTTTAAAAATCGCAAGCTTTACAGGATTTTCATAATCACCTTGCAAACCTTCATTAGAAAGTTCGTAAAAGAGAATACTTGGGTGATTTCTATATTTCTTGATCGATTCTAACTGTTCCTGTTTCCAGTGCGCAAGAATTGCGTTATTTGGAGGTGGAGCAGTTGTCATTAAAGCCCAAGGTCTTACCCCTTCGCTACTTACCCCAATTCCAATTTCATCAGCAAGGCTGTACCAAAGCTCATTCCATGGGTTACCGTGAGTTCTGGTTATAACGGTGTTTCCATCATGCATTAATTGTAAAAAACCTTTCGCTGTTGGTTCATCATTTGGTTTATAACCATAAGGGGGCATATTTGCACCTCTAACCCAATAAGGTTTACCGTTTAAAATGATATTTTTCCCTTCGGTACTTACCGTTCTGTAACCAACTTCACACTCGAATTTATCAAGCTGGTTTCCTTTTTCGTCTTTTAAAACAACCTGTAGTTGGTATAAATAAGGCCTATCAGGAGTCCATAAATGTGGCGAAAGCCCGCCTTTGGAAATGGTTATGGTGTTTTTTTGATTAGGATTTATTGATACTACATCCCCACCTTTATCATCAACCAATAGCTGACCCGTCTTTTTGTCTTTTATACTGTAAGAAATCTGACTTTTAGTTGCTTTTTTATTTGGATTAGTAAGTTCAATTTGAAGTACATGTCCTGTCATCGTAGGTTTAAAAAAAACATCTTCAATTTTACCGCCAACTTTAGAAACTTCTAAGGTAACAGGCTGCCAAATTCCCATAAATTTAGCTCTTGGCCCGTTGCCAAAACCGCCAAACATTCCCGAGTTAAGCGAAGCCAACATATCACGTGTTACGGGTACAGTTACTGCAATAGAAACCACTTCGTTGCCTTTTTCGGCAACTACTCCACGTTCTACGTAAACCGCTAAGGTGTTTTTTCCATTCTTTAAATATGGCGTTAATCGGCAAGAAAAACTACCGAACATCCCTAAATGCCCGCCAACATAACTGCCGTTGCAGTACACCCTTGAAATGGTAGCAACACCTTCAAAATTTGCATAAAGCTCATTTTTGGTCGCTTTAAAACCCTTAGGTAGTTCTAAAGTTTTTTGGTACCAGCCAGATTGAATTTTATCAGCATCAAAAGGGAACGACTTTACCCTCATTTCTTCTTTCTTTTCATAGGCTTCAGAAACGTTAGGCAACCACCAAGATATCCGGTTTAAAAATTGAGGGGATTTTACAGTCTGCCAGTCATCATTTTTTATAACCGAAGCGTTGTTGATTTGCAAAGCTTTTTCATCTATCGCTTTGGGCGAAGCATCAACGGGTTTAAAATTACCCTGAGCTGGAGAAAAATCCCAATCGCCGTCTAAACTTAACTTTTGCTGTTGCAAATCAACAGTCACAATTTTCCCACTTTGTGCTTTTGCAAACGAACTTAAAAACAAGCAAGATACGGTCAATTTTAAAAGTAATCTCATCGGTAAATTAGAATATAATACTATATAAATATTTGTTATTTCACTAAAATCTTAACTCTGGTGCTACTCCCGTTGTAGCTCACTTGCACCACATAAACCCCACTTACTGGCTTAGGAGAGATGTTGATTTCATTGGCAGCACTGGCATTTTTAACATCTATACTTTGTAGTTGATTACCAGCTAAATCAAATAATTTAATATTGAATTTTTTAACGGTTTTATCTTCAATGTTTACATAAATATCTCCTTCAGAAGGGTTTGGAAAAACCTTTATGCCTGCTTTATATTCAATATTATCACCGATTGCGGTGTTTAAATCAATTTTTGCTTCTGCAATTGCACTGTACAAAGTTTTAACCGTATCATTAACCGCATACAACCTGTATTGATACGTTTTGGCAGTTATTAAACCTGTGTTTAAGTAAGATGTGGCGTTTGCAGCAATATCCGCTAGTTTGGTAAAATCAGTTTGGTCGCTTGTTTTGTATTCTAAAACATATCCTTTTTCAAAATTGGTAATATCTTGCCAGTCAATTTTTATAGACGTTGAAGATTGTGGCGTTGCTGTTAAATTATTTACCGGGTCTAAATTCACATTAATGGTTTGATCGGCAGCAATAGTTGTTTCCACGGATGGCCAAATTACCTGTGCGCCGTCTTTAATTTGATAAGTTCTGGTACTACTTAATGATGCCACATTAAAAAAAGTTGCCGCACCAGCTGTTTCCGTTTTATGACTTTCGCCGTTAAAATAAATATTTACATTGTTTTTAACTGCACTTCGAGAAATTAGGTTAAAATCTACTTTACACAAATTGACCTCGCCCACTAAAGGGTTAAAAGTTTGATCCCAGCTGGTAACTCCAATAATAGGCAATGCAAATGCGAAAGCATTTTCCTCATTTGCTGTGCCCGCAGCTTGCCAAACATTCCAGCTCGGTTTTTTGGTATTTTGTACTTCTGGCGAACTGGATGTTTTATCCGTTGTCCATAAACCCAGATACAGCCCTCCTTCGCCGGTATTATCAACACGGCGATGATGTTGAATTGCTTCTAAAGAAGGTAAACGATTAAATTTCTTCCACATGTAAGCTACTCCAGCCGCTTGATTATTAAATGTGGTGACATCATAATTAGCACCGGCATGTATCCCTTGCTCAGAAAACATCAAAGAACGAACTTTTAAACCTTTATAAAGACTCGTCTTTTGCCTTAACCAAGTATCTATTAATTCAATATTTTTTGGCGTAATTAAAGGTGATGTAGTAAGGTTCAAATTTATTTTTGTATCCTTCCAAGTTTCAAAATTAAAGAGGTTTTCTGGATAAGGGTGGTAAGCTAAACCCCATTCATAGTCGCCTTGTTTTTTAGACATATCCAATAAAAGATTTAGCATTTCTTTAGGAGCGTAATCAACCACGGGAGATGCCCAATAATGAGTACTAGAATAAAAAACTTTAGCAGCAGGATTGTATTTTCTAATTGTATAATAAACACTCCTCATAGAACGATCATAAAGTTCCATATAGGTTTCCATAGATTTTTGACCTGCATTTGTCCAAACACTTCCTGCATCAACCTCATTGTGGATTATCCAATTGGTTACTTTCCCATACAAATTATCTGGTCTGCTGTAACGATCAGCCAAAAACGCCGTTATAGCAGCGTAATAATTTAAACCATTTAAAGAGGCTACGTTTGCCATACTGTAAGTTCCTGTACTTTCAGCATCTGGGTGTCTGAATATATCTTTTATCTGTTGACTGCCACCTATTGGAATTAATATAATCACGGAAACGATAGTATTAGTTGCAGCACAGGCTTTGTATGTTGCGTCAAAATTGGCTATTGTTGTAGGATTAATATAATAAGTTTTTCCGTTAAAAATAAACGGCAAACTTGTTGGCGTTAAGCTTAAAACATTTGAATAAACAATGTTCGAGGTTACGCTTTTTAACCCTAAAGGGACTAAATCTGCGGCAGCTTGTGTACCACCAAAACCACCCACTCCCTTTTTATTTTCTGGTTTTACTTCTGGGAAGTAATTAATAGCGGCATCATAAACATCGTCTGCAAAGTGTGCATAAGACTTATAGGTATATGAACTTCCAGTTTTTTCTGCAATTACCCACCTAGAGTAAATTCTATCATAACCCTCACCATTAATTGTAATAGCCCTATCTAATACTGTTTTTATATTATTTGTGCCAGTTAATAAAGTAGAAAAAACGATATCCTCAGGTTTAAAAATCGGGTTAAACATTCTTAGCTCGCATAAATAAAGATTGCCAGGATTACTGGCTAATTTACTATCAATAGTTACCGAGGTTTGGTTAACAGCGACTTTACTAATGGTATTTGTAAAATTGGTGCTCAAATAATTTTTAAAAAAAGTGCTATTCTGCTGATCAATAATAAAAGGATCGGTATTATATTCAGCGGAGGTTGGTGTTCTTAGCGTGATGTTTTTTATTTGGATGGATTGACCTGCGGTAGTCCCAAAATCGAATCTAAATTTTGTAAAGTTGGTATTCCAATTGGCAGACCTTTTCATATTAACTATAAAACTTTTATAGGTAGATGATGGAGGCACTGCACCAACGCTAATTTTTCTATCAGGAGACGCAGGACCATAAAAAATTGTTAAATCATCTAATCCGGCGGTAGAGATATAATCAAAACTGATATAAAAGGTGGAATTATAATCGAAAAAAGTGCTGATATCGTTTACAGAAATGTAAGGATCTGCTCCATTAGTTGTTAAATAGAAACTGCCATCCCCGTTGTTAACTACATTTATACGGGTAGCTGTTGCCGTATTTAGCGTGAGCGGAATACTAGTTTGAGAATATCCTTTTGCTATACTCAAAACTGCAAATATCAATATCAAACTTTTCTTTAACATCGTCTTATTTTTTAATAATGATTTAAAATTTAAAGGCCACACCTCAAATTAAGCTATAGTAATTATTTTAATGTTTTTTAACTGTTAAACACTTAATTATCTGACAAATTTTTGAGTGCTGACCATATCGTTTAAACTAATTTTAACAATATAAACACCCTCTTTTAAGTCAGATATATCAATACTTTTACTACTTAACCCGGATTGTAAATAATAGGATTTAGCCAAAATTTCAACTCCGTTAACGGTATAAACTACAACTTTTGCTTCTCCATTTTTCAAAGATTTAACATTGAAGTTTAAATTTGTAGCGTCTGAATAAATTACAATTCCATCTTTTTCTACATCAAAATTAATAGCAACAGTTTTTGACAACGCAGCTTTGCCATCAAAATCAATTTGATTTAATTGATAATAATTTATCCCACTTAACGGCTTACTATCTAGATAAGCGTAACTATTGGTTTTCGTACTTGTTCCATTACCTTTTACTGATGTGATGGCTTGGAAATTTGTAGCATCTTCAGATCTTAATACATCAAAACGTTCATTGTTATTTTCTGATAACGTAGTCCAGTTTAATTGGACACCATCTTGTACTTTTTTACCGTTAAAGTTTTGTAAGGTAACAGGTAAAGTAGTTGATATGTTTGATTTCGGAGTGAAAGCTACACCTCTAAAAGCATAACCAGTTCCTGCCGAAGCTACATCGCTAATGTTTCCGTCTAACACTAAATTATATGTATTTGCGTCTGTTAAGGTTTGTAACTTATTGTTTTCTGCAACAGTACCCGTAGTAAAAAATAACTGTACTTTTTTACTTGCGTTTATGTATCCTGTTATACCAAATGCAACGTTTCCTAAAGCTGTAGTAGAATTTAATGTCCAGGTACCGCTAACTAATGAATATTTTTTTAAATCTGTGTTTTCAGTAACATATAAAACATCATCACCAATTATATTTGGGTTCATATCAAAAAATATAAAATCTTGCGTTTTTACATTTTTTGTAATCCCTAATAATGAAGTTGGAGTTGATGAAGATGTTGGATTTCCAGTTCCTATGCTGCTAAGACCATAATTTGTTGTATTAAAAAAACCTGTATATAATTGCCCGCCAGATATTGCTAAAGAATAAGCATTGGTATAATTAGCAGTACCCATTCCTGATAAAAATGCAATATTGGTTGCAGCCGTTGAACTACTATTAGCATAAGGAACAGATTTTACACCACCAGATGCGCTGGTTATATAAAAAGTACTTCCATCTTGTGAGAGTGCACATCTAAAGTTTGATGCAAAATCACCTGCTTTAACCTTGGTAGTATAATCTGGTATTCTGTTTTCGCCAACACGAACAACAACCTTAGAACCAGCAAATGCTGTTGTGCCATCTGTGGCGGCTGTTGCATCATAACCAGCTAAACTTAAATAATTCTTGTCGACTGATAGTTTCAAAAGACCTTCTGTTGCCGCATTATCTACTAAAGATATTCGGGCTGATGGTGTGTTAACATCTAAATTTGTAGTGGAGACTGTTGCTCCGGCTTTCGTCAATTCTAATAAACTTACTGCCCTAGTTGTACCGGTATTATAAGTTGTGCCATCGCCAACCCTTAAAACAACTAAATTATCAGGTAAATATTGAGAAGATAAAATGCCATCAGCATCAACTACTTTACTATATAATGTTTGTACAGTATCATTTATCGCATATAACCGATATTGATAATTCAAATTATTTGTTAAACCTGCATTAAGATAAGACGTGGAATTAGCAGCAATGTCTGCAACCTTAGTGAAGTTGCTTTGACCATCTGCTTTATATTCCAGCACATACCTTGTCTCAAAATTTGTAATATCCTGCCACTCCAATTTAACTGAAGTGGGAGATTGGCGAAGTGCCGTGAAATTTGCAACTGGATCTAAATTTACATTGATGGTTTGATCTGTAGAAGTGGTAGTTTCAACAGATGGCCAAATAACTTTTTCGCCATTTTTAACTTGATAGCTTCTGGTGTTACTTAAAGATGCTACGTTATAAAATGTGGCCGCACCAGCTGTTTCTGTTTTGTGGCGCTCACCGTTAAAGTAAACGTAAATATCGTTTTTAGGAGCACCCTGCGAGCTCATCGTAAAATCTACTTTACATAGATTTACCTCCCCTAATAATGGATTAAAAGTTTGGTCCCAAGTGCTTACTCCAACAAAAGGCAACGCAAAAGCAAAAGCATTATCTTCATTTGCTGTACCTGCATTTTGCCAAACAGTCCAACTTAGCTTTTTGGTATCTTGCACTTCTGGAGAGGTGGAAGTTTTATCGGTTGTCCATAAGCCCATATACAAACCTCCTTCACCCGTATTGTCAACCCTTCGATGGTACTGTATGCCTTCTAAAGACGGCAAACGACTGAATTTTTTCCACATATAAGCAACTCCCGAAGCTTGTTTATTAAAAGTAGTTGCATCGTAATTTGCACCTGCGTGTACTCCCTCCTCAGAAAATATTAAAGACCGTACTTTTAAACCCTTGTAGAGACTGCTTTTTTGGCGTATCCAAGTGTCAATTAGTTCAATGTTTTTTGGCGTAATTAAAGGAGAAGTATTTAGATTAAAATTAATTTGAGTGTCTTTCCAAATCTCAAAATCAAATAAATTCTCTGGGTAAGGATGGTAAGCTAAACCCCATTCGTAGTCGCCTTGTTTCTTGCTTAAATCAACCAAAAAACCCAATAGCTTGTTAGGTGCATAGTCCACCTGTAAACTCCAATGGTGAGTAATAGAAGCAAAAACTTTACCTGCGGGGTTATACTTTCTAATGGTGTAATAAACTGTACGCATGGATCTATCGTACAATTCAGTATAAGTTTCCATAGCTTTTTGACCAGCATTTGTCCATACACTGCCTGCATCTACTTCATTATGGATGATCCAATTGGTTACACGTCCGTATAAATTATCTGGTCTGCTGTAGCGTTCTGCTAGAAAAGCGGTAACTGCTGCATAATAATTTAAGCCATTTAAAGATGTCACATTTGCCATACTGTAACTAGCCGTACTTTCTGAATCTGGGTGGCGAAATATATCTTGCTGAGCCTGAGAGCCATTAATCGGTATTAAAATAATTACGGAAACAATGGTGTTACTTTCAGCACAAGCTTTATAGGTAGCATCTAAATTAGCTACTGTTGTTGCATTCATATAATACGTTTTGCCATTAAAAACGAAAGGCAAACTGCTTGGGGTTAAGCTTAAAACTGAAGAATAAATAACATTTGAAGTTATACTTTTTAACCCTAAAGGAACTAAATCTGCGATAGCTTGTGCACCGCCAAAGCCTCCCAATCCTTTTTTATTCTCGGGCTTAACCTCTGGTAAATAATTGACCGCGGCTTCACCCACATCATCTGCAAAGTGAGCAAAAGATTTATAAGTATAAGTTGCTCCGTTTTTTTCTGCAATTACCCATCGAGAGTAAATTCTATCGTAAGTATCTGCCGAAATAACAACATTTCTTGGCAAGGTGGTTTTAACAACTCTATCGGTGGTTAAAGCTTGCGAAAAAACAATATTTTCAGGCTTAAACAATGGATCAAACATCCTCAACTCGCACAAAAATAAGTTATTAGCGTTAGTTGGATTGTTAGTTTCAATAACCACATTACTTTGATCAACCTTAACGCTATTTACAGTATTTGTAAAATTGGTATTCAAGTAATGCTTGATAAAAGTGTTATTACGTTCATCAAGGGTAAAAGGATCACTATTATATTCTGCTGTTGTTGGTGGTCGTAAAGTGATGTTTTTTATTTGGATGGATTGTCCGGCTGTGGTACCAAAATCAAACCTAAACTTTGTGTAATAAGTAGCCCAATTAGGTGACCTTTTTAGGTTGATGGTGAAATTTTTGTAAGTAGCCGATGGCGCCAATGCGCCAACAGATAATTTCTTATCTGCCGAAGGAACACCGTAAAATACCGTTAAATCATCTAATCCGCCTGTAGAGATATAATCAAAACTGATGTAATAGGTTGATTGATAATCATAAGATGACGTAAGCTCGTTAATGGAAATATAAGGATCTGCGCCATTTGTTGTTAAGGTAAAACTTCCATCACCGTTATCAACCACAGCCATACGTAAAGCTGATGCAGGGTTTAAAGCGAGCGGAAAACTGGTTTGTGAGTATCCCTTAAGACACAAAAATAAGGCGATTAAAATGAATGAGACCCTTTTTAACATGATATTTCAGTTTATGATATGATAGAAAAAACTTTTACCATAACCTAAATTAGGTTGTGGTAAAAGCTGTAACAAATTTTAACGCTTAATTAAAAGCGTAAATCAATTTACTTTATAAATTTTTTGGTGCTAAGTTTATTTTCAAAATTTAATTTAGCAACGTAAACTCCTTGCTGTAAACCGGCTATGTTTATGTTTTTTGTATTTAAACCTGCTTCAACAGCAATTGATTTAGTTAAAACCTCTGCGCCGTTTACGTTATAAACGGATATTATAGCATTGCCACCTTTTAAAGCTTTAATATTAAAAGTTAAGTGGGTAGCGTTAGCGTAAATATTTACTTCGCTGTCTTTTAAACCAAAATTAACAGCAACTACGTTTGATAAAGTGGCTTTACCATCTAAATCAACTTGGTTTAAATGATAGTAATTTACACCACTGGTTGGTTTGCTATCTAAATAAGCGTAGTAGTTAGTTTGAGTGCTTGTTCCGCTTCCTTTTAAAGAAGTTATAGTTTGAAAATTAGTTGCATCATCTGATCTTAACACCTCAAAACGATCGTTGTTGTTTTCTGAAGAAGTAGCCCAATTTAATTGGATGCCATCTGCTGTTGTTTTGCTATTGAAGTTGTTTAAGCCAACTGGCAAAACAACTGGTGAGTTAGGAGTAAAAGAAAAGCCTCTAAACGCATATCCTGTACCTGCACTTGCTAATACTGTAGTTGTAGCGCTACTTAATTCAGCATTATAACCATTTACATCTGATATGGTTTCAAGTGTATTATTTTCTCCAATACCCGATGCTGGTGTTGTACCACCTACAGTAAAAAATAGAAATACTTTGCCTGCAGCGTTGGTAATTCCAGTCATTCCAAATGAAGTATTTGTAAGTGTAGTACTAGAATTTTGTGTCCAAGTGCCAGCAACTAATGAATACTTTTTTAAGGTAGCACCTTCTGTAATATAAGCAACATCTACACCCGAAACTGTGGCATCTAAATCAAAGAAAACAAAATCCCCATTTGCAATATTTTTAGTAAAACCAGTTAGTGCTGTTGGTGTTGCTGTAGTGGTTGGTAAGCCAGTGCCTATGCTGCTTAAACCATAATTTGCAGTATTAAAAAGACTACAGTATAGTTGTCCGCCATATATACCTAACCCTCTTGCATTGGTATAATTTCCGACAGACTGTGCTACCGCAGTTGAAGTGGTGGTAGAAGAATTACAAAAAGGAACATACCGTACACCCCCACTTGCGCTTGTAAACCAAAAATTAGTACCATCTGCACTTAAAGCTTCTCTAAAGTTTGATGAAAAATCTCCGGCTAAAATTTTTGTTGTATAATCAACTGTTTTCAAAGAGTTAATTCTTGCAATTACTTTGGTTGTAGTTGTGCCAAATACTGTTGCAGCTGCAACTCCTGTTGCACTATCGTATCCTACTAAACTTAAAAAAACTCTATCAGAGGATAATGCTAGCATTCCTTCTGTTCAAGCATTATCATTAAGTGTTAACCTTGATCCGGCTGGTGTTGTGTTTAAATTTACTGCTGAACCTACAACAGCTCCGGCAATTGTATATTCAACCAAACTAACAGGTCTAAACACCCCAGTATTATAAGTTGTACCATCACCAATTCTAGTAACAACCAAGTTTCCTGTTGTAAATTGCGCAAAAGTGATTTTTGCAAAGGTTACTATAGAAGTAGTTATTAGTAATTTTCTTTTCATGATATTTTACATTAAAATTTAAGTTTAAAAAAGGGTCGGTATCCACCGACCCTTAGGTAATCTGTTTTACCAACCTGGATTTTGGTTTACTCCAAAATCTGGAACAATTGAGGCATCCTTAATTGGAATAGGAAAAATGCGGAATTTATCTGCATAAGCAAACCTATTTGAAACTACAAAACGATTATAAGTATATCCAGCTCCAACTTTTATAAGTTCGTTACCAGTAACTAATTTATCTGTTTGATCTAAAATTTTCCATCTTCTAACGTCCCAAAAACGGTGTTCTTCAATTGCCATTTCTACCCTTCTTTCGTTTCTTATACGAGTTTGAAAATCTTTATAATTTAAACCTGGAGTTAAATTTGGCATTCCTGCCCTAGCTCTTATTGCATTTACAGCGTTGTAGGCAATAGAGGTAGGTCCATTTTTCGCTTCATTTTCTGCTTCTGCTAGATTTAAATAAATTTCTGCTAAACGATATTTTTTCCATCTAGCCGAAGATGCTTGGTTACCTAACACCGCAGGGTTAAAAAACTTTCTAAGAAAATATCCAGTATGGGTATTTTTTCTGTTAGGCGCTGCTTTTAAAAGTTGTTGTGCTCCACCCTTATAAAGCTGAATAACACCAACCCCTGGTCTATTACTACCATTATACCATACACTTGCATAAAATCTAGGGTCCCTACCTACATAAGGATTGTTTTCATTGTAACCAGACGCTGCATTAATAATAGGATTTAAGTGGTATACATCGGAGTATCCAGTGATAGCTGGCAAACCAGTAACCTGCATTTCATAACTATCAACTAATTCTTGCGTTGGTGATGCACCAACTTTAAATTGACTTATTTGCCCAGTCATGGCGTTTGTGGTAGTGGTAGTTACTGATCCTGCTTCTTTTATCTCATATATTGTCTCCTTATCATTTGGCGTTGGAGAAACATCAGAAGTTGAAAAAAAGTATTGTTCGTAATTAGGAAATAACTGATATCCATTTGTTGTTAATGCAGTTAATGCTTGTTGTGAAGCAGTTGAAGCTGCTTGCCATTTAGTAATGTCATTATTAGGATTCCAAAGTGGACTTGCGTTATATAATAATGCTTCTGACTTAATTGCATAAGCTACTGCTTTAGAAAATCTGCCTCTGTCATTTTCATTATCTATTCTAATTGGCATTGTTGGCTCTGCGATAGCAGCATCACAATCTTTTACTATAAAATCGATTGATTGTTGAAAAGTAGGCCTTTTTAAAGTTGTATAATCAAAAGTTGGTTCCAATTCTTTATCAATAATTGGCATTGCACCATACTGTTTAACTAATTCTAAGTAATAAAATGCCCTAAGTATTTTAGCTTCTGCAGCATAGCGAAGTCTATTATTAGGATCTGGAACATTGGCTGTTGGTAAGCGGGTTAGAAACACATTAGCGTCTCTAATTCCTGCCCAAAACTCACTGTAATGAGTAACTTTACCTTGCCCGTTTTGCTCTAGTGGATTAATAGCGGTACTTAGAGATCCAGAATTCCATATTGACGCAATATTTGATGACTCATTACCCACATCTGCATCTTCACACTCGTCTGTACAACCAGCTAAAAAAGCAAAAAATTGGTATTTGGAAAAATAACTTGGTATATGCGTATATATTTTATTCAAATAAGCTTCTGTTTGCTTTTCATTAGAAAATACTTGTTCTAATGTAATTCTTCCATCTGGGATAATATCTAATGGATCTTTTTTACATCCTATTGTTGCTACTATTAGAACAATAAAACAAATTAATATCTTTTTCATATTTTATGATTTAAATTTCTTTAAAATGCTACGTTTAAACCAAAATTAAATACTCTGGTTACTGGGTAAGATAATTCGCTAGTTAATTCAGGATCAAAATCTTTAGTGGGTAAATTATCCCAAGTAAAAATATTTAAGCCATTAGCATAAAGTCTTACTCTTTTAGATCCAAACTTGGTGGTAAACTTACTAGGTAATGTATAACCAATTTCCATATTTTTTAATCTTAAATAACTGGCATCAATTAAAAAATAAGAGTTACTTATTTCATTTGGAGAGGTAGAAGTTGCCGTGATTCTAGGATATGTAATTGTCTCTCCAGCTGCAGCTCTTTCGGGTGTCCAACTATTTAAATGTCTTGAAAAATAGTTTTTACCTGGAAAAGTTCCTCTGCTTTGGTAATAATTAGAAACGTGTGATACTCCTTGCATTAACACACTTACATCAAAGCTTTTGTAAGTTATATTAAAAGCTCCTCCAAATTGATACTCTGGAACTGCAGAATAGCCTATAGGTGCAATATCTTTATCGTCTATTACATTATCTGCATTTAAATCTTTATACTTAAAATCTCCTGGTTTAGATTGATTACCACCTATATTTTGAACAGGTGAAGCAGCTATTTCTGCATCAGATTCAAAATATTTATCAACTATATATCCAAAACCTTGGCCTATTCTGTAATCTGTTTGACGATATCTATAAGCATATTGTGAAGATAAAAGTGGCTCATCAGCAAATTCCTGTCTGTTTGTAGCATAACTAGTACTTATTCTTGATAATATAGATAAATCTTTATTAAATGCTTTTTTGTAAGACAATTCTACTTCATAACCTTTATTTTTTACTACCCCTACATTCACCGGAGGAATAACACCAGCAGGTAATCCGTTTAATATTGGTATAGTTCCACGATTTCTTAAAATATTATCTCTATTTTCTTTAAATAAATCAACTACTAAATTAAATGAGTTTAAAAAGCCTACTTCTAAACCAATATTGGTTTTTTTGGCAACTTCCCATTGTAAAGCTTCATTTTTAAGTTGGCTTATATTTATACTTGTTCCGTTTCCTAAATTACTAGAAATACCACCGCCAACAACTGATACGTTATCCAAATAAAGAAATCTGTCCGTTCCTAACCTATCATTACCCACCTCACCGTAAGAACCTCTAATTTTGAATAAATCAATAGCTTTAATATTTTTCCAAAACTTTTCTCTCGATACAATCCATGCACCAGAAACAGCAGGAAAGAAACCAAATCTTGCTCCTTTTATAAACTGCTCTGAACCATTATAACCAGCATTAAACTCAACAAAATATTTATTATCATAACCATAAGTAACTCTACTAGATACTCCTCGTAGGTTAAATGGTATTTGATTATCAATAATCCTTTTCTGTTGTTGAAATAGTGCTAAACCTGTTACATTACTCTTTCCAAAAGTTCTATTATAATTTAAATAACCTTGGAAATCTGAGAAACTTGTAAAATTACTTCCACCACCAATAGATATTGTACCATCTACATCTGCATTAAAAGGTGAGTAAGTAACTTTAGGTTTTCCATCAGCATCTAATACGTTTGGATCAATTGATTGTACACTTTTTGCATAGGTTTTAGAAGCATCTAAATTATTAATAGATCTAGAATCAAATGAAATTACTGCTTTTGCTGATAAGCCTTTGGTGATAAAATCCAATTGTTGTTCCATACCATATGTAGCTGTAACATTACTTCTAGTTTGTTGCCTGTAGCCAGATCTATTTAACAAACCATATGGAACATTAACTATGGTAGGTGAGGTACTTAAAGAACCATCAGGCGCAAATGGGCCTGGAATAATAGAGGGCAAGTCATAGATATTAGCTAAAATAAAAAAAGAAGGAGATTGACCACCCTGGCCTGTAGAAGCTACCGCAACACCAAAAGGAGAATTTTGCTTTTCTAAATATCCAGCAATATTTAAATAAGCTTTTAAACTTTTATTGATTTGTAAATCTACATTTGATCTAAAATTATATCGGTTTAGTTTAAAACTTGGATCATAGCCCAATTCATCTGTAGTGTTAAACTGGCCACCTTGGTTTAATAAACCTGCATTAACAAAATATTTTGCATTTTTTGCCGCACCAGAAATATTTAGATTATAACGTTGTTGTAAAGATTGGTCTTTAATTAACAAATTTTCCCAATCTGTATTTGGATATCTTAATGGATCAGAACCATCCTTATACGCTTGTAATGCAGCATCTGAATAAGCAGGTAACCTGCCATCATTGGTTTGAGCTAAATTTCTTAAAGTTGCATATTCAAAAGAGTTAACTGGCTTTGCAACTCTTGTAAAAGCTTGTGAGCCAAATTCTGAACTGAAATTAATTTCAGGTACTTCTGAAGTACCACGTTTAGTAGTAACTAAAATAACACCATTTGCTCCTCTAACACCAAATATCGCAGTTGAAGAAGCATCTTTTAATATGGTTACTGATTCTACCTCATTTGGATCAATGTAGGTTAAATCACGCTCTACTCCATCTACCAAAACTATTGGTGATTGTGCATTAATTGTTCCTTGGCCACGAATAAATATTTGAGTTAAATCTCTACCTGGCTCGCCACTACGTTGTATAGAAGTTAAACCTGGTAATCTTCCAGCTAAAGTAACCGCTAAATTTGCAGCAGGACTTTGTTTAATTTCTTTAGTTTGGATAGTGGATACCGCACCGGTTAAAGTTTCTTTTTTTTGAGTACCATAAGCTACAACAACAACCTCGTTTAAGCCCTGAGTATCTGAAATTAAACGTACATTAATTGTAGTTTGGTCATCACTAACAGGTTTTTCTTGTGTTACATATCCTAAATAACTAAATATTAACACCCTGCTTTTACCCATTTTAACAGAATACTTTCCATTAACATCTGAAACAACACCCGCCGTTGTTCCTTTAACCTTTACTGATACTCCAGGTAAAGATCCGCCATCATTACTATCTGTAACTTGGCCTTTTATAATAAGATCTTGAGCCCTTAATTTTTGAGTGTAAAGCACCAAAATGAAAAATGCTAAAATCAAAACACAAAAGTTTTTTTGTAAACTTGTTTTATTCATGAGGTTGGTTTTAATCAGCTAAATAAGAAAGTCTAAGTTTGTTGAAATAAACTTTATCTAATTAGATGATGGTTTAAAATATATAATTGGTAATGCTTTCGAAAGCTTTGCTAAGATAATATTATATTAATTATACCGCAACCTGAGCTGTCCTGTGCCTAGCCTTGTAACAGAAAATGAAATATGTTTTTAATCTATTTTCTTCTTAAAAAAAACACATAAACAGTAGTACTTAAATCTACATTTTTTAGTTAACTGGGATCATAATCTAAAAATGGAATTACTATTGGCTGTTGTTAATTAGTATTAA
>JBBRYE010000049.1:0-25309 GCA_038237895.1 Sphingobacteriales bacterium
AAATAATAAAATAATAAAATCCTATACCATTGCAAACGGCAAATTAATTTCTAATAACATCTCTTGCCTATTATTAGAAAACCAATATTTATGGACAGGATACTTGCTTTCTGGACTAAGTAAAATAAATCTCAATACTGGAAAAATTAACTCGTACGCTTTTGAAAAGAAAAATATATACAGTTTAAGTAATAATTCCATATCGTGTTTATTCACAGACTCTAAAAACAGATTGTGGGTAGGTACAAACGGTGGTGGATTAAATTATTTAGATGAAAGAAACAATAAGTTTTATGTAATTAATTCACAAAACGGACTTGGTAATAATAATATCCATGCAATAGAGGAGGATAGTAAAGGTGCATTATGGGTAAGTAGCAATAAGGGAATATTTAAAATTGTGATTAAATCTGATAAATTTCCTTTAGCGCTTAAGGATATTGATGTCACTAATTATACGGTTTTAGATGGACTTCAAAGTAACCAGTTTATTAGAAGTTCGTCATTTAAAAACAAAGACGGTGAAATGTTTTTTGGAGGGATAAATGGATTAAACAGTTTTTTCCCCAATAAAATTGGTTACAATAAAGAAATTCCTAACATTATTTTTACTGATTTTACAATTCTAAATAAAGATAAAAGTAAAGATGCTGATAGCTTAATTCAAAAACCTATAGATTACGTTAAAGAAATTACATTAGATTATGATGAGAGTTATTTCACCATAAAATTTGCAGCATTAAACTACATTTTTCCCGAAAGAAATAATTACGCCTATAAATTAGAAGGGTTAAATAAAGATACTTGGCACTATGTTAAAAACCAGAAAGAGGTAACTTATACAGGTTTGGAGCCAGGAACTTACACATTTTTTGTAAAAGCATCTAACAACAGTGGGATATGGAATGATAATCCTCGACAGCTTAAAATTATTGTGCTCCCGCCTTGGTGGAAAACCACATGGGCATATTTTCTATACTTTTTGGTGGTTTTATGTTTGCTTTATTTGTTTAACTACTATACAAAATATACAGAAAGACTAAAAAATACCATTAAATATGAAACCGACTTGTATCATAAAGAACAGGAACTTTCACAAAAGAAACTGAGTTTTTTTATCAATATATCTCATGAGATTAAAACGCCAATCACCATGATTATGGCGCCCCTGCAAAAACTTTTGGCCATGCATGAGGACAACACAAAAACAGCTAATTATTTGGCATTGATGAATAAAAGCGGACAAAGGCTGCTTAATTTAATAGACCAACTTCTCGATTTAAGAAAATTAGACAACAATGATGTTTCTTTAAAAGCGGCAAAAGGTAATTTAGTAAGGTTTACCAAAGAAATTGTTATCGTGTTTAATAATTTGGCAAAAGTGAAAAACTTAGAACTCACCTTTTCCTCAGAACAAGAAAAATTAGAATTATGGTTTGATAGAGATACGTTAGAAAAAATTCTTTATAATATAATTTCAAACGCTATAAAATATACACCAGATTATGGCAAAATTGATGTTTCGATAGAAGAAAACACAGAAAGCCAACAGGCTATTATTACGGTATCTGATAATGGAGTTGGCATCGCTAAAGAAAGGTTGCCAGATATTTTTCAACCTTTTAAGCCATTGGATGTTACCCACAGTAATATTAAGGGTACAGGAGTGGGGCTCGCTTTTGCAAAAGAATTAATTGATTTGCACCATGGGTCAATAACTGTAGATAGTCATGAAGCAACTCATGAAAATAGAGGTTACACTAAATTTTTTATAAAAATACCTTTGGGTAAAGATTACTTAGCAGATAAAGAACTGGATAATGAATATCTCATTTCTGAGGATATCAATAACTATAAATCTTATAGTTTAAAACAACAAAATAATTTTAGGGAAAGAAAAGATCAGATTAAGCAAGCTAATGATAATGAAAAATTTACCATGTTATTAGTAGAGGATAATCCTGATGTTATTAATTTTTTAGCTGAAAGTTTTGAGGAGAATTTTACTGTAATTAAAAGTTTTGATGGTGCAGCAGGATTTCAAGAAGCATTGAACAGTATGCCCGATATCATCATCAGTGATGTGATGATGCCCTTAATGGATGGGATAGAATTATGTAGCAAATTAAAATCAAACATCATTACAAGCCATATTCCTGTAATATTACTTACTGCAAGAAGTCCGCTAATTTTCAAACTTCAGGGGTTAGAGAATGGCGCAGATGATTACGTTACAAAACCATTTAATTTCGATTTACTAGATGTAAAAGTTTGGAATCTTTTAGAAAATCGTCAGAAAATGAAATTGAGATATCAAAAAGAAATCACCTTACAACCAACAAATACAAGTATTTCCACATTTGATGATAAATTTTTAGAAAATGTGATGAAATATATTGAAGATAATATTGCCGAAGAATCTTTGAGTGTAGAAGATTTGAGCCAACACATTGGCATGAGCAGAGGAAATCTTTATCGTAAACTAAAAATGCTTACTAGTAAAAGTCCTGTGGAGTTTATCAGGCAAATAAGGTTAAAGAGAGCTGCCCAACTTTTAAAACAGCATAAGATGTATATTAATGAAGTATCTTATATGGTAGGTTTTCAAAATGTAACCTATTTTAGAAAATGCTTTAAAGAAGAGTTTGGATATACACCTACAGGTTTTGCAAAAAACGACGAGGAGGAAGAATAAAATATTAAAATCTTACAAATATCTAATGAAAACTATTAAGCAAACTCTATTAAGATGGTGTCTATTTTCTTTCTCTTTATTGCTTTTTTTCAGCAATAAACCATTATTTGCCCAATCAGTAAATCAAAGAGCCAATTCTCTGAAATCAAATATTAATTTAAATTGGGATAAATCTAAATCTGGACCATATTCTTATTTAAATGCAGTAAACGATTTTGGATCAATAATAGACTGGGCTCCAAGTCGTACAGATATAGTAGATGGTACATTCAGAGTTACCCTTTTACCAAACTTACTATCAGGCTATGGTGGTTTAGTGGCTAAAACTTTAATTGAAGAAGGCACTGTTTACGAACTTACATATGATGTTAAATTTGATAAAGATTTTGATTTTGGAAAAGGTGGTAAGGTTGGTTTTGGTTTAAGAGTGGGAGATGGAAATACTGGATGCGATAAAGCGAACGATGGCAACGGTGGAAGTGCAAGATTAATGTGGTATACAAGTGATGGAACTACTAAGTTTAAACCATACATGTATTATTTTGATATGCCAGAGAATTGTGGTGATAATATGGTTTCAAATGCTTTTTATCCAAAAGAAGGAAGTATAGAAAAAGGTAAATGGTACAATATAAAAATATATGTTAAGAGCAATAATGCCGATCAAAAAGATGGTAGGATAAAAGTTTCTATCGATGAAAATCTAGTTCTTGATCAACCCATCAGATGGACAGCTAATAATGCTAAAAGATTTATCAATAAACTCTCTAATGATACTTTTAGAGGAGGTAGCGGCGATGACTGGAAGACTGATAATACTGGTTATATTTATTTGAATCATCTTAAACTTAAGAAAATAGAATAACACATAACTTATAAATTAAGTCCTTCATCACTACTTCCTTTTGTCTTTTATTAATATCTAAGATTCTCATTTTTAGATATAATTACATTTTATACATAACCTAATCAAGATTTTAGAATATCGTTTAAAAGGGTTTCTGATCATTAATGAGTTGTTTTGAACAAATGTATGCTACTATGGTAACAAATACTATCTATTTAAAATCTCAAACCTCCCTAATTTAGCATAACCTTTTATAAGAAATGTTTCTTTCGTCTATCGGATAAAGAACATTGTTCAAAAACCAAAATTAAAAATGAGGCAATATTTAAATAAAATAAAACTCTCCCTTTGTCTAATGTTAGGCTTAAGTTTAACTGTTATTCTTTCTTGTAAAAAAGATGGAGCATTTACTTATCCAGTTGCAAATACACCTGATGTAAAACCTATTACTGGTGAAACAGGAACGATCACTTTCGATAGTTATGCGAATGGAATTTACTCTTCTGGAATGGCTCGTAATGACTTTTTTGGAACAAATGTTTCAAGTTGGAAAGAGAGCAGGGCCGAAATTGTTGATAAAGCACTTCGAGTGAAATTAATGCCAGGTGATGTTAACCAAGGTTTCTATCCTCAATTTGATATTGTAGATGGCACCAGTTATGAAGTAGCCTTCGATATAAAATTTGCTAAAGGATTTGATTGGTCTTTAGGCGGTAAATTAGGTGTTGGTTTTGGTATTGGAGATGTAATAGCAGGCGGAAACGCAACCAATGGAAATGGAGGAAGTGCCAGAATAATGTGGAACAAAACATCAACTGGGAAAGTGATTTTTAAACCATACCTATATTATGAGGGAATGCCAGATCAATATGGTACTAATGTAGTGAGTTCTGCTTTTTATCCACAAACAGGAAGTTTAATTGACGACACTTGGTATACCATAAAAATACGTGTAAAAAGTAATACAGATTTTAAAGCAAATGGTTCAATCTTGGTTAAGGTAAATGGATTAGAGATCTTAAACAATAACACGATCAATTGGGGTGATAATACTGGTGGAAAAAACAAAGGTTTGATTAAAACATTAATGTTCCAAACTTTTAGAGGTGGCCAAGGCGTAGAGTGGGAATCTAATGTTGATAGTTATATCATATACGATAACATAAAAGTAACAAAAGATCCTACTGCGGCATTTTAAAAAAAAAACTGTATTTAAAACGCACCTAATAGCATCAAAACAATATATAAATACAAATACAGCCTTATTTAAGTACAAATGTAGCCTGTATTGAAAGATTACTTTACATAGTTTTACATTATCAAATAGAAGTAAACCAAGCTCTATTCAAATTATAAGCCATTATTATTAAATTCTAAAAAGAAAGGAGTCTTTAATGTTGTGAAATTTTACACTTTAATAAATACTAATAAATAGAATGCTTTTACATCCCGTGTAAAAGAACAACCAATTTTTTTAAACTTAAAACAATAAAAAATATGAAGTTTTTTGCTCCTTTAAGAAGCATGCAGAAAATTTGCTCGCCGTGTTTAACGCTGCTGGCAACTTTAACTTTGATGGCACTTTCAGTAGAAAATACTGTTGCAAGGGTCAGCTCAAATTTTGCGTTTTCAAAATTTGAAAATTTAAAATCAAACTTTCCAATAAAAGGGACAGTCTTAGATGAGCTAGGACAACCTATCCCAGGTGTTAGTGTTCAATTAAAAGGAACTACTATTGGTACTATTACTGATATTAATGGCAAGTTTGCTTTGTCTGTACCAGATGGTGATGGAACTCTTTCCTTAAGTTTTTTAGGCTATAATACATACACTCAGCAAATAAATAAAAGCACTGGGGTATTAACTATAAAACTTCAACCCAGTACCAATTCTTTAAACGAAGTTGTAGTAACTGCGTTTGGCGTTCAAAAAAGAGTAAATGTAACCGGTGCAGTTTCTACTATTGATTCTAAAGATGTGGTAGCTTCATCTGTAAGTAACATTACTAATGCGTTAGTAGGTAATGCGCCAGGTATTAGTGGTTTACAAACTAGCGGAGAACCAGGGCGTAATGGTACTAAAATATACATAAGGGGTGCTGCTACGTATGCAAATAGTACAGATCCTTTAATTGTAATTGACGGTATTGAGCAACCTAATGAAAACGGGAAATCTTATGATCAGCTAAATGCAATGGATGCAAATGAAATCGAAAGCATTAGTATATTAAAAGATGCAGCATCTACCGCTGTTTATGGTATAAGAGGTGCTAATGGTGTAATAATTATTACCACTAAACGTGGAGTAAACGGTAAACCGACACTTAGTTTTACCAGTAATTTTGCTGCAACCCAAGCTTCTAACTTAACGCTATCAGCTAGCTCCTATGATTTTGCTCTTACTAGAAACAGAGCAATTAATGCATATAATCAAAATGAAAATAACCCTGGTTATAATACGCTTCTATTTACGCCTGATGAACTTTGGAAATTTCAAAATAACAGAGATTATACACCTGCAGAGGTAGATGCAATGACATTTTTAACTGCAGAACAAAAAGCATCTTTAAACCAATCACCTGCTTTATATTATGGTAATCATGATTATTATAAAGATCAATTTGGAGATACTGGAAAGCAAGCTCAGTACAACATAAGTGTTAGAGGTGGCAATGAAAAAGTGAAATATTATACTTCTTTCGGTTATTTTAATCAAGGTAGTATTTTAAAAGATTCTCATCTTGATGGTACAAACACTGGATCACATTACGATCGTTCTAACTTTAGATCTAATTTTGATATAAAACCAGTAAAAAACACAACTATCTCTGTAAATATTTCTGGTCAGTTTGGTTCTGTAATAGGCCCATCTTTTGGCACAAATCCTTATGACAATACCATTAGGTATAAACAACTAATACAGTTTTTGCAAGAAGGAAATACTTATCAAGTGCCAGGTGTAATTGATGGAAAATTAGTTACAGGAGTAAACGGAGCAAACGGAGGCATATCAATTTCTAATCCTTTAGGTACTAAGCAAACTTTTAATAGTACACCAGATGCAATTCTATTACAATCAGGTAGTGGAATTTATAATCAGACTTTACTTACTACAAGTGTAAAAGTAAAACATGATATGAACTATTTATTAAAGGGTCTTTCTATTAGAGGTACTGCAAATTATGATGACTCTTATAATAAATACATTACTATCAGCTCTAATTTACCTAGCTATACGGTAAGAAGAAACCCAACTAACCCTAATGAACTTCAGTTTTATGGAGGTACTATAACTCCAATTAACATTAATGGAGATTCTTATACAGGTACTTATCATAAAGTTTATTTTGATGCAGGTATAGATTATGAAACCAAAATTGGTGGTAGCAATATTACTGCTTTAATCTTAGGTAAAGCCAGCAAATTCTCTATTCCATTTGGTGATGCTTTTAATACCCCTTCTGGTATTATGGGTTTAGTAAATAGGGTTACCTACAATTACAAAGAAAGATATCAGGCAGAATTTAACTTAGGTTATAACGGTACTGAGAATTTTGCTCCTGGTCGTCGTTTTGGTTTTTTCCCTGCTTATTCTGCAGGTTGGGTACCAACTAGCGAATCATTTTTTTCAAAAAATAAATACGTTACTTTCTTAAAGTTTAGAGGTTCTTACGGAGAAGTTGGTAACGATCAGTTAAACGCTGCAAGATATTTATTCTTACCTAGCCAGTTTAGTTTAAATTCAGGTACTTATTACATTGGCACTTCAAACGGCACAGATCGTTTACCTGCTTATACTACCGGTAGAGAGGGTGCTTTAGGTAATCCATTAGTTACTTGGGAACGTTCAATAAAGTCTGACATTGGTGCGGAGGCTCGTTTTTTTAACGATAAATTAAACTTAGTTTTAGATTTCTATCAAGAAAAAAGAGATAATATTCTTTCTAGTTTAGGTACAATTCCTGCAAGTTTTGGTGTTTCTAATGGAAACATACCTCCAGTAAATATTGGGTCAACTATAAATAAAGGGTATGAAATTTCTTTAGCTTGGAGAAGTAAAGTTGGGGAATTTAATTACGGTATTAATGGGGCTTTAAGTTACAATAAAAATAAAGTGATTTATCGCTCAGAGCCTTCAAATCCTAATCCTTGGGAAAACTTAACAGGTGCACCTATAGGCCAATATTTTGGTTTAGTTAGCGATGGTTTTTTTAACACACCAGCAGAACTAGCCAGTAGGCCATTCAATAGTTTCAATAGTAACCAAAACACATTAGGTGATATTCGTTACAAAGATTTGAATGGAGATAACCTCATTAATGAGCGTGATAGAACTAGTATTGGCTATTCAAATCTTCCTCAATTTTCTTATAACTCTCGCCTTAATTTATCTTATAAAGGTTTTGATGCAAGCATTTTATTCAACGGAACCGCAAAAGGATCTTTCTACCTTCCTCAAAACATGGTAGATGTTTACTTTAAAAACTATGGTAATTTATACCAATGGCAGGTTGATGGAGCTTGGACACCAGAAAGAGTAGCTAGTGGTGAATCAATTACTTATCCTAGGGTTGAGATTAATACAAACACCTCAAACTCAAATTTCGTGAAAAGTGATTTTTGGTTAAAATCAACTGATTTTGTTAAACTCAAGAACATAGAAATAGGCTATACCTTAAAAGACCTAAGTATTTTGCGTTCACTAAAAATTAGTTCTTTGCGTGTTTATGCAAATGGAAATAACTTGTACACCTTCAAAAATGATTTGCAAAAATTTGGTTTAGATCCAGAAACTGCTGATTATAATAATGGTGGTTATGGTAATAATCAAGGTTATTATTTCCCCATTACTAAAGTGTATAATTTCGGATTAAACGTTCAATTTTAAATAATTAATAATATGAAAAAGATAATATATTTTTTAGCAATTAGTTTTGCTTCGCTATTGTTTTACGCATGTCAAAAAAACTTTTTAGAAATTCCAAACACTACTGGAGTTGTAGATATAAACAAAGTTTTTTCTTCTAGATTAAATGCTCAAGCAGAATTGTTTGGAGCATATAAGCAGGCTTTAGGATATGCAAATAATGGCGAAAACAATTTCACATACTCTTCAGTAGCTAGTATAGCTGGCGAAAGAGCAAAAGGAAATAGCTGGCACCCAACTTATAACATAGCAGCGGGTGGTATAACTGCTAACCAAACTATATTTAATTATAGTTTAATTTATACTACCGTTAGGTCTTTATGGATTGTTAATGAAAACATTGATAAAGTTCCTGATATGGATGCTACACTTAAAGATCAAGTAAAAGGAGAAACTAAAGGTCTTTTGGCATATATGTACATGTATGGTTTAAAAGCTTATGGTGGGATTCCATTAGTTAAAAAATCTTATAGTCCATCAGAAGATTTGACAGTGCCCAGAGCTACTGTAGAAGAAACTGTTAATTATATAGTAAAACTATGTGATGAAGCAGCTACAACATTACCAAGTACATGGCCTGCAGATCAAAAAGGTAGGTTAACAAAAGCAGCAGTTTTATCAATAAAAGCACAAACTTTAATGTTTGCAGCTCGCCCATTGTTTAATTCTGCAACTCCTTATTTAAGTTTAGGTGGTACAAATGATAAATTAATTAGTTATGGTTCTTTCAGTGGTCAACGTTGGAAAGATGCCATTAATGCTTCTCTTGCTGCACTTACCGAAGCAGGTAATGCTGGAAATTCATTAATAAATACAACAGGTACTGCAAATGTACCTAATACAAGTGCTTTAGCAGATTATGGTATTGCAACATCTACTCCTGGAAATAAAGAGGTTATTTTAGCTTCTCAAGACGAAAGTAATGAAGCAGCTAGATATCGTAATTTATCTGGCTATTGGACAGATACTAAATTTAACAATCAAAGAAATGGCTTGCTAGGTAACTTTTTGCCAAATTATAGAAAAGCAGACGGTACTGACCAGGATTGGCCAAAAGTTGGAGACGCCGCACCAAGAGCAGCTTCAGATTATATTACTCGTTTTGGTCAAATGGAACCTCGTTTTAGAGCAGATTTTGCCGGTCCTGGTTTACAGGCAGCAAATAATCCAAATGATGCTAAATGGGGATTTAATAGTTGGGGTGTTCATATTGCCAATTATAGTGGAACAAATAACTTTCCGGCAACAAATGATTACGGACAAGGAGTTGCTTGGCCTACTAAATTTTATTATGGTGCAGGTGGAAGATTATGGTATGAATTCCCAATTTTTAGAGTTGCAGAATTATACCTTAACCTAGCTGAGGCTTACAATGAAGATGGGCAAACTGCACTAGCTTTAGTGAATCTAAATATTATTCGTAACAGAGGAGGTTTAGCAAGTTCAACAGAAACTGATAAAGTTAAGTTGAAAGCATTAATTCAAAGAGAGTGGGCTGTAGAATTTTATGATGAAAACCATCGCTTTTTTGATGTAAGACATTGGAGACTACCAGATATAGGAAATGGAATAGTTGGAGGTAAGATTTTAGAATTTCAATGGCAAATTGGGTCTGCTAGTAATAAAAGTTTACCGTCAAACTTAATTAACTATTACATGTCAGTAGTTTATACTGCTTATTGGAATGATAAAATGCATTTGGAGCCATTCCCACAATCAGAAGTTAACAAGGGTGCGGTAATCCAAAATCCAGGATACTAAGTCCATATTGTTTATTTTCACTAAGAAATTAATTAAATGCATAAAATATATAAAATTAAGGTAACTCTGCTATTCTCTGCTTTTGCAATGTTTACTTTGCAATTAAAAGCTCAGAAAAAAACAAAACAACCTGCTGCAAATGTTAAAATGCAACAGATGGATAGCTTAAAAGTTATCAGTACACCAAATAGATTATTTAATGATTCTGGAGATAAATCTACTGCGGCAATCTCAACCATGAGAACCTCAGATTTGTATAAAACTCATTCTCCAAGTGTTTCAAACTCGTTATATGGTTTGCCAGGTTTAAATGTTCAACAAACATCCGGAGAACCAGGTTTTGAAGCTGCAAATTTAAATATTCGTGGAGTTGGCACTTATGGTTTCACAAACGGTAATGGGTATAATACTCAAACAATTTATGTTGATGGGTTTGAAGTTACTCCAGCATATTTTAATTACATGTCTGCCTCAGAAATAGAAAGTGTTTCTGTATTAAAAGATGCTGCTGCTTTAGCAACATTTGGTATGAAAGGTGCTAATGGAGTGATTTGGGTAACTACTAAACGAGGTGTTGAGGGGAAATCTACTGTTACATTTAAAGTTAGAACAGGTTTGTCTAGCGCTATTGATATTAATAAGCCTCTAGATTCATATCATTTTGCAAATTTATATAATGTTGCAAAAAGTAACGATAACGGAAATGTTTGGACCCCAACTTATACACCTGCTCAATTAGCAGCATATCAGGATGGTACTGGAACAAATGTTGATTGGTTTGCTAAAACATTAAAAGATAATGCTCCATATACAGATGCAAATATGGTATTTTCTGGTGGTGATAAAATGTCTAAATATAATGTAACGTTTGGTTATTTAGATAAGCAAGGATTGTACAACGTATCAAACACAGATAGTACATCAAATGAAAGTTTCGGTCGCTATAATTTAAGAGCTAATTTAGATTTTGATTTAGGTAATATTTTTGAAGCTAGGGTTGATTTAAATGGAAGAATAGAAAAGAGGATTTCACCCAATTATGTTTCTTCTGGACGTTCAACTGATAGACTTTGGACAGATTTATACAATTATCCCTCTAATATTTACCCAGTTTATGACAATTTAAATAACACTAATTTATCTGGAACATCTATTTATCCAAATAACCCTGTTGGTTCTTTAAATAGTTTAGGATATCAATCTAATACCACTAGGTTTCTACAGGGTAATTTTGGTTTAAAAGAAAAACTGGATTTTATTACTAAAGGACTGTATGCAGATGAATCTTTTTCTTATAATAGTTATGATTTAAGTACTTATAACAAAACAAGAGATTATGCAAGGTATATAGGTGGCAACACTACCACAACTAACAAAAACAGCAATCTTGTACCTACCACAAATGCAGGTGCAGGTCAGCAAGACTGGCGTCAGCTTTTGGCTACAATTGGTTACAAAGCTGCTTTTGGTAAAAACGAACTAAATTCTGCTGTAAACTACCAACAATCACAATATAGTGGAGAAGGTACTTTTGGATATAAAGTTAACTATCAAAATCTTAGTGGAAGAGTAAATTATGTTTATAATAGTAAATATATTGCTGAGTTTGGTTTTTCTGAATATGGTTCTGATGCTTTTGCACCAGGAAATCGTTTCCATTTTTACCCATCAATTTCTGGGGCATGGATTGCATCTAAAGAAGATTTCTTAAAAGACAATACGGTTATCAGTCAATTAAAGTTAAGAGCTTCTGCAGGTAAAACAGCTACTGATAAAGCTGACGCACCAAGTACTTATGGTTCTGGTGCTAAATATCTTTACCAACAATTTTATGGTTATACTGGTAATTATTACATAGGTAATGGTACACCTGCTAGTAATGGCGGATTATATCCTTTATTTTTAGCTAATCCTAATTATGGGCCAGAAGAAAGCATGAAGTATAATGTAGGTGCAGATTTAACTTTGTTTAAAAGTCTTACGGTTACTTTAGAGGCTTATTTAGATAAACGTACTGGTATCTTAACTCAAGATAATTCTATCCCAGGTAGTTTTGGAAATTTTATCTATTTCGATAATATCGGAAAAATGACCAATAAAGGATTTGAAGTAGCTGCAAACTATAATGGTAAATCAAGAGAAGTTGGATATCAATTATTCGGGTCACTTTCCTTTAATAAGAATAATATCGATTTTCAATCAGAAGTGCCAACGGCATTCTCTTACAATGCAAGTACAGGAAGACCGTTTGGTACACAAATAGGATTAGTTTCTGATGGTTTTTATCAGTTAGAAGATTTCAATCCAAATGGTAGTTTAAAAACTGGTCTTTCAACTCCACTATTTGGATCAGTACAGCCTGGAGATTTAAAATACAAAGATTTGGATAATAATGGAAAAATTGATGGTCTTGATGTAACGCAAATAGGAAAATCATTTTTACCAACAACTAACTTCTCTTTTGGTGGATTAGCAGATTATAAAGGGTTTGATTTATCACTATTATTTCAAGGAGTTTCTGGAAACTCTGTTAATTTATTAGGTAATTCTTATTTAAGGGCACAAAATATCGCCTTTGTAGGTAATACAAATGCGTATGCAATAGCAGAAGGATCTTGGGCTTATTATCCTGCACAAGGAATTGACACTAGAGCTACAGCTACTTATCCTCGTTTAACAACAAATGCTAATAACAACAATTATTCTACAAGTTCTTTTTGGATTAAAGACGGAGATTTTATTCGCCTAAGAAATGTTGAGTTAGGTTATAATTTCACAAAACAAATAATTACTAATCTTAAATTACAAAAATTGAGATTATTTGTAAATGCTATCAATCCAGTTACTTGGAGTAAACTTAAAACGGATTATAATATAGATCCAGAATTTACATCTGGATATCCTACTATTAAGTCTTACACAGTAGGTGTAATAGCAACTTTTTAATTACTAATTTAAAAACGAGGAATATGAAATATAAATATATCGTCACTATTGCAACCAGCATATCTTTATTATCTATGTCTTGCAATAAAGATTTTTTAGATACAAAATTAAATACTGAGCAAACTCCAGAAACTATATCTACAAGTGCTGGCTCACTAACTGGTTTTGCTTGGGCTTTTTACACTCCACTTAGGGATGGTTTTACAGCACTTGATAATAATTTATTTGCAACCGTTAGTGATGAAGCACAAAATAACCTTCCAAGTAACAACGCTATTTATTATAATCAAGCATTGCTAAGTGAAAGCATTAATCCAGAATCTTCTATCTATAAATCATATTATGATGGAATTAGAGCTGCAAATAATTTTCTTGATTATTCTGTAAATGCCGATCAACTACTATTAATCGGAAGAGACCCTGTTAATGATGCTTCTTCAATAGCAACTGATAAGCAAAATATTGCTTGGTTTAAAGCAGAGGCTCATATAGCGAAAGCATACTATTATATGGAGTTAATTAAGAGATATGGAGGTGTGCCTATTGTTACTCAAACGCTACAACAATCTGGTAAGGTGGCTATCCCAAGATCAACTTATGAAGAAGTAGTAGAATATATTGTTAAAGAAATTGACGACAATAAGGCCAATTTGCAAGTTAATTGGAAAACATCTTCATTTGTGGCAAATGACGGAAGATTTAGCCTTGGATCAGCGTTAGCAATTAAAGCAAGAGTATTACTTTATGCGGCAAGCCCTTTACATAACCCAACAAATGATGTTGAAAAATGGAAAAGAGCAGCAGCAGCCTCTAAAGATTTAATCACTGCTCCAGGATTAAACTTAGCTCTTAACCAGTTTTATGGTTCATATTTTAGAGTTGCAAATACTTTAACAAGTGCCGAAACTATTTTCGCAATCAGAAGACCAGCTAATAATACTTTAGAAAAAGAAAATTATCCACTTTCAATACCAGGAGGTAAAGGAGCAATTTCACCTTCAGATAATTTAGTTTCAGATTATGAGTACACCGGAGCACCAAGTGCTACAGATCCTTATGCAAACCGTGATTCACGCTTGGCAAATACAATTGCATTCAACAATCTTACATTCAATAGTCAAGTATTAGATTTCTCGCCAGGGGGTATTAATGACATGAATCAGGCTAATGGTAGCAAAACAGGTTATTATCTTAGAAAGTTTATAAACGAAAATTTAAATTTGGTGCAAAATGGAACTGCACAACACAATTGGGTTGTTTTTAGATACGGGGAAGTATTATTAAATTATGCTGAAGCCATGAACGAAGCTTATGGTCCTGATAATAATAATGGTTATACATTAACTGCCAGGCAAGCACTTAACCAAGTTAGAACTCGTTCTGCTATGCCGGCTGTAAATATTCTAAATACTACGTCGAAAGATGATTTTAAAGTTGCCGCAAAACATGAAAGACGTATAGAATTAGCTTTTGAAGGTCATCGTTATTGGGATTTACTACGTTGGAAAGACGCAGAAACAGTACTTAATCAACCAATTATTGGTATTAAAGTAACAAAGGTTTCTCCGGGTGTTTTTACGTACCAAAAAGTTAACGTTGCCGCAAGAAAATTTAATGCTGCTGCAAATTATTACTATCCTTTTTCTAGAACAGAAATTGTGAATTCACAAGGCGCACTAGTTCAAAACCCTAATTATTAATTTTAATAAAATCACAATGATGAAAATACTTTTTAATAGATTAAATAGCTTGTTTCTTGTCCTTGTTCTTGTTCTTGCAACTTTTAGTGCTTGCGAGAAAGACATAAGTGAACAAGCAATAGGGATTGAGAATGTTTATATTCCTCAAGCTATTTCTGCATCAACTTCAGATAACAACTACGCTGTACCAGGGAATATAAATTATGGAGCTGCTTTAAACTTTAAAGATGATATTACAGCAAATAAGGTACTTGTATATTTAGGGGTTTCAAAATCTGGTAAGCAAGATACCCAACCTTTTACGGTAGATTTATCTAGCAGGGCAGATACTATTAACACATTGATAACTAAAGGAGCAAGCTTTGTTCTTTTGCCTTCAACAGCATACACTATACCAACAAATGTTTCTGTAGCGGCAGGACAAACAACTGTTAATTTTAATATGGTGATAGACAAACCAATATTAAAAACTTATGCAGGTAAAAAGGTAGCTGCTTGTATAACATTATCAAATCCCTCAAAATATAGCTTAAATGATAAAGCTAAAAAAGTGATAATAATAATTGATGTTAACGCACTAAATCTTAAATAGGTTAAGTTAATAGTTGGTTTAATTGGAAACCGGTTGCAAGTAATTGCAACCGGTTATTTTATTGATGGCTTGTTTATATGTTTAAAAAAAATAAAAATTTAATTATTGTAATTGTATTAGCTATGGCTAATATTCTGTTAATTTTCTACTTCGTTTTTAGTAATAAAAATTCAAAAAATCAGCTATCAACAAATGTAAAAGAAGGAGAGGCTTTAGCAGCACAATATTGTCAATCTTGTCATAAACTTCCTGATCCTTCTTTACTATCAAAACAAATTTGGATAGAAGGTGCAATGCCAACTATGGGTCCTTTTTTTGGTATCAATTCTTTTAAAGGCATTGCTTATCATCAAATTAAAGATGTTGATGCTTCTTATTTTCCATCAAAACCAGTTTTAGATTCTTTGCAGTGGCAAAAAATTTCTGATTATTATTTTAATGCTGCCCCTGAATTTTTACCGGCCCAAAGTAAAGATATTTCAAAAGTTAAAGTCTTACCTTTTTTTACTGTTGAACTTCCAAAAACAAAGGCTATTTTTAGTAAAATGGCCATTACTTCTTATGTTAAGATAGATACCACCGTAAGTCCAAGGAGATTGATAGTGAATGATGCTATGTCGAAAAAACTATATGTTTTTGATAAAAATATTAACTTAGAAAAAGTGAATACTGGTTTAGGTTTAATTACTGATATCGACTTCCAAACCAATCAAATTTTAGGATCAAATTTGGGAGCAAGTTTAGAGGGCAATAACCAAAGATCAGGTGATGTAAGAATATTAAAAATGGATGCTAATGGGAGTTTGACTAAGGGAAAAGTACTTTTTAATAAACTTGCCAGACCCGTAAAAATCACTCATTTAGATGCAGATAATGATGGTAAAATGGATTACCTAACTTCAGAATTTGGAAATATTATTGGCGGACTTTCTCTAATGCACAACAAAGGGAATAACAGTTTTGAACAGATGATAATAAAAAATGTTCCCGGAGTTTCAAACACCATACCTTATGATTATAATAAAGATGGTCTTAAAGATATTTGGGCACTGTTTGCACAAGGTAACGAAGGAGTATTTTTATTCACCAATAAAGGCAACAACACTTTTGAAGAAAAACAATTACTTAAGTTTCCTCCAAGCTACGGATCTACCTATTTTGATTTAGTAGATTTTAACAAGGATGGATTTCCCGATATTATTTATACTTGTGGAGATAATGCAGATTATACCCCGATTTTAAAACCTTATCACGGTGTTTATATATTTATTAATGATGGTAAAAATAACTTTACTCAAAAATATTTTTACCCAATAAATGGATGTTATAAAGCTATTGCAAGGGATTTTGATAATGATGGAAATATAGACATTGCAGCTGTTAGTTTTTTCCCATCTTCTCAACAACCTGAAGAAGCATTTACCTATTTAAAAAACAACGGGAACTACAACTTTGCTCCTTACAAACTACCCATAAACACTCCTTTTGAAAAAGGAATAACCATGGATGTTGCAGATTTAGACGGAGATGGAAAGTTAGATATTGTTTTAGGTAATGGATATTATAGCAGTGATGAAAATAATAAGCATTTAGAACCCCTATTTATAGTTCTCAAAAACAAAAACAAATAAAATTTTTCGAATAAAAAACTTATGAAACTACCTTGCATTTTTAGTGCAATTATTTTAATTGCATTTGCCACTCCAACTTTTTCTCAACAAAAAGAAAATCAAAAAACAGAAAATAAGATAAAGATTTTGCTTAAACAGATGACATTAGAAGAGAAAATTGGAATGATCCATGCCAATTCTTCTTTTACATCTGCAGGAGTTCCAAGATTGGGAATTCCAGAATTGGTAATGTCCGATGGTCCTCATGGTGTAAGACCAGAACATGGCAGAGACTGGGTTTTAGATAAGGATGTTGACGATGCTGGAACTTATTTACCTACCGGAATAAATTTGGCATCAACATGGAACCCAAAATTAGGATATGATTATGGAGTTGTATTGGGAGAAGAAGCCCGTTTCCGTGGAAAAGACATGATATTAGGTCCTGGTGTAAACATCATTAGATCCCCATTAAATGGTAGAAACTTTGAATATGCCAGTGAAGATCCTTTTTTAGTATCTAAAATGGCTATAGGATATATAAAAGGAGTTCAAAATCAAGGTGTTTCGGCCTGTGTAAAGCATTTTGCTGCTAATAATGAGGAGCAAGACAGAAATACTGTGGATGTTAGAATGAGCGAAAGAGCATTAAGAGAAATTTATTTACCTGCTTTTAAAGCAGCGGTACAAGAAGGAAATGTTTATGCAGTAATGGGTTCTTACAATAAATTTAGAGGTCAGTTTGCTACCGAAAACGATTATTTGGTTAATAAAATTTTGAAAGGCGAATGGGGGTTTAAAGGGATATTATTGAGTGATTGGGGCGCAGTTCACAACGTTAAAGAAGCATTATATAACGGAACAGATTTGGAAATGGGAACAGATTTAAAACTCATGAACAATAGTGTTTCTCAAACAGATGCATCTGGCAAAGCATTAAGCAAAAAAATTTATGATCAATTTTTCTTGGCCGATTCTGCCCTTAATATGGTTAAGGCAGGTCAAGTAGCAGAATCTATTATTGATGATAAAGTAGCAAGAATATTAAGGGTGATGTTTGCTATTAAAATGATTGATAGTAATGATAGAGCAGTTGGTGTTTATAATTCAAAAGAGCACCAACAAGTGGCATTAAAAGTTGCAGAAGAAGGTATCGTTTTACTAAAAAATCGGAATATATTACCCTTAAATAAATCTATAAAAAGTATAGCTGTAATTGGTGAAAATGCTAGTAGAGAAAATTCAATGGGTGGAGGTTCTTCTCAGGTTAAAGCAAAATATGAAATTACACCTTTACAGGGATTAAAAAATCTATTAGGTGCAACTACTAATATCACTTATGCAAGAGGATATAAAATAGATAAAAAACAAAAAGTTGACGAAGATTTAATAGATGAAGCTGTCAAAGCAGCCAAAAGTGCCGATGTTGCCATTGTTTATTGTGGCTGGACACATGGTTACGATTATAGCAAATGGGGAGATAATACTTTTGATGCAGAAGGTGTGGATAAGCCTGATATGAAAATGCCCTTTGAGCAAGATAAATTAATTGCGGCGGTTATAGCGGCAAACCCAAAAACTATTATTGTATTATTAGGTGGCGGACCAGTAGATATGTCGAAATGGATTAATCAAGCTCCAGCAATTATTCAGGGTTGGTATCCAGGAATGGAAGGTGGTAATGCATTAGCGAAAATTATTTTTGGAGATGTAAACCCATCTGGGAAATTACCGATGACTTTTCCAAAAGTTTTAGAAGATGTTCCTGCTCATAAATTGGGAGAGTTTCACGGAACTAATGGAATTGTCAACTATAAGGATGACATTTTTGTAGGTTATCGTTATTACGAAACTTTTAATGTTAAACCTCAATTTGCTTTCGGACATGGTTTATCATATACCAGTTTTAGTTATGATGAAGCTAAAATTAAATCTAAAAAGGAAAATTTAGAAATTAAGGTTGAAATTAAGAATACTGGTAAAGTTGACGGTAACGAGGTGGTACAGGTATATGTGAAAAAGCCTGGAACCGTTAAAATGGCAAATGAAGAATTGAAAGCTTTTGAGAAAGTATTTTTGAAAGCAGGGGAGTCGAAGAAAATTGTGCTTACTATCCCAAAAAATGATTTAAGATATTATGATGAAGATAAAAAGAATTGGGTTTTAGGGGAAGGCAAAGTAAGTGTGATGATTGGGAGCGCTTCAGATAATATTAAAATTAAAAAAGAAATTGAGTTATAATGAAGGAAGCCAGATATAAAAAACTGGCATTTTTTATTTCAAAAATTGAGTAAAACTGATGTAAATTTTTACAGAATAATTTTTAAATCATGATTAAAACACTCCATCACATCGCAATAATATGTAGTGATTATGATAAGTCTAAACAATTCTATACTGAAGTTTTAGGTTTTGAAATTAAGCAAGAAATTTACCGAGAAGCAAGGCAATCTTACAAATTAGATTTGTGTTTAAATGGGGTTTACTTAATTGAATTATTTTCGTTTCCAAATGTACCAGAACGTTCGTCAAGACCAGAAGCTGCGGGATTAAGACACATTGCTTTTGGTGTAGATAATTTGGATGAAAGTGTAAAATTATTAAAGAATAAAGGCGTTGAAGCAGAACCAATAAGAATAGATGAATTTACAGGAAAACGCTTTACTTTTTTTGCCGATCCTGATGATTTGCCTATAGAGTTTTATGAGTTATAATTTAAAAATACCAGGAAGGTTAATTGCCCTTGAGGATGAATAATAAAATCACCACCATGAAGTTTCCCTTAATTACTTTTTTATTTATTGTTGCAAATTTTACAACTTTTGCTCAACAAGAAGCCGCTATTTATAAGGAGTTTATTAAGAACAGTCAAAAAAGTAATTTACCAGATTTTTCCTACGCCGGTTATTATTACGGAGAAAAAGAGGTTCCATTTGTTACAAAAAACGTGTTAAACGTAACAAAATATGGTATAAAAGCAAACTCCATGAAAGACCAAACCAAAGAAGTTCAACAATTGATTGATAAAATTGGTTTAGAAGGTGGCGGTGTTTTATTTTTTCCGAAAGGCACATATTACTTTAATATGGACGCTAAAGAAAAGCGATTCTTGCATATTAATTACAGCAATATCGTTTTACGTGGTGAGGGAAACACTACAGATGGAACTGTATTTTTTGATGGAAATCAGCTTACTCAAAATGATGGAAGTCCTTGGTTATCTCCAGCACTCATTCAAACCGGTTTTAATTTACAAAACACAAAAAGTTTTTGGGGCTTAGATTATCCGGCAGATGCCACCTACCGCTCTAAAGCAATTTCAACTAATGCAGGTGTGGTAAGCGAAGGAATCCAAGTGGCAGAGGTTTTAACTCAAATAATTAAAAGGGCAAAAAAAGGTGATCAAAAACTAGAATTAAAAAGCACTGAAGGTATAAAGAGCAACGATTATATTTTATTAGGACTTTATAATATTGATATTAGCGGAAGCCTCATTAAAAATATATTACAACCTATTCAACAATTTTACGACTTTGAGGCATCTGCAAAAGAAGCCGGACCAAGTAGTGCGCCATCTTATCAATGGTTAGTTCAAGTGCAATCGGTAAATAAAAATAGCATTACCTTAAAGCAGCCTTTAAGAAGAGATTTCGACCTAAAATACAAGCCAGTTTTAGCTAAAGCACCAATGCTTACAGAAATAGGAGTGGAGGATATTTATATTAAATCTGCTTGGGCAGGATATTATTGTCACCACGGCTGCGAGGGAAGTCCAAAATACCAAAGCGAGGAAATGGATTACGGCTGGAATGCAATTAATTTTTGCCGAGTAGCTAATGGTTGGGTAAGAAATGTGACTTTAGAAAACTTCACCAGCCCAATTTATTTGTTAGATAGTAGAAACGTAACGGTTAAAAATGTGAATTTTCTAGGTTTTGATGGTCATAGTGGTATTAAAATTTACAGTCATGCTTGTGATAATTTAGTAGAAAACTTAAGTTTTAAAAATAGCTTTTCACATGTTTTAAGTGGCGAAGGCAATGCTTATGGCAATGTTTTTAGAAACATCAATTATCAAGCTTTAAGCGGTCAACCGGGTTTCTTTGATTTCCATGGAACTAATGACAGGCGTTTTTCTGCTCCGGCACAAAACTTATTTGAAAATATTAAAGGGATGAATAAAATTAGCGGTGGTGGAGCAGCAAATAACTTGCCTCATACCGCAAATTATAACACCTGGTGGAATATTGAATTAGCAGATTTTAATACTAATAATTCCGAACTTTTTTATAGTTGGAAATTGCCTATAAACGGATTAGTTAATAAAAATTTGAGCCATCAAATGTACCCTAAAAGTATTTTGGTTGGTGTTTATCAACCTCATTTTAAAGTGAGTGTAAATGGAAACACTGCCGATATTGATGACGCTTGGATTTATACAGAGAATTTAAACATAGGAAAAGTTTACCCATTATCTTTATATGATGCACAACTAAAAAGAAGAGTATCTGAAAATAAATTTCAAGGAGATGTTAGGTAGAACTTCTAATAATTAACTCAATTTTAAATCCTTATTAGGCCTTTTCCAATCTAATTCTATGTTGTTTAATTATTTAGTGATTGCAGTTATTTTCTACTTTATGAAACTGCCTGAAATTAAAGAAGAATAGATTTGAGAAAAACTTTTCATAGCTTTTATTTGGTGACGGTTGGCATCATTTTAAGTAATTGGTTTTTAAAGCCTACTCAATCAAAAGGAGGCTGAACTTTACCATTTTAGACCAACAAAGGTTATTTAACTATAATCACATTTGAAATGATAAAAATCTGATTATGTTGTCGGTATTATTTTGAATTTCTGGTTAAGTAGTGATTTGCTTCTAAAATTCTACATCAACGCGTCTAATTACATTTTAATTTATGGTATCTGATCTTCCCTTCAACTTTTACCTCAAATCAGATAATAATGACGGTAAGTTTTGAGGTGAAGGAAAGCTAAAGCTATATTCACCAGATAGAAGCTTAATCACAGCACTATTTTTTTCCGAAGATAAAATTGTACAGCCTTTAGCTTGATTGATATTAACAGCAGATTCATTAATTTGACTTAATTTGGCTGGTATTGTAATGGTTGCATAACTGTTAGCAGGGATATTTACTTTCCAAGTTATATTTCCAAATTTTTGAACTCACGAACTTTCAAGATCACCAAACGGTGTTTTTGTTTTTAGTGCTGCAGAGGAAAGTTTTGATGGAAACTTTGGCTTAAAAAAAATATTTTTAAAGCTAGGTTCATCAAAATCTGGTGAAATTCCACAAAGTGTTTGTGTAAACCAACGAGTAGGTTCCTGAAATTAATTCTGCGCAACACTGGCTCTCGATGGCAAATACTCCGGTGAAGTTGGTCCTTCAGTTATCGTTTTACTACCAGATTGAGCCAACACCCATCTAAAGCTAGGGTAACTTGTTGCATTCATCATGTCGTAACAGGTTTCGATAAGTCCGTTTTCAGAATATACTTCGTATAACACCACATGAGTAATAATACCTGCTGCATGATGACTATTGTACTTCTGTTTCATATTCTCAATGTAATTGGCTAATATAGCGGGGATATCTTCAGTTGGGGCAATTCCATTTTTAATAGCAAGTGCCATTAGTCCATGCCAGCCAGTACTCTCATCTTTTGTTTTTCTATTGATGCCTGCACCGTACGTTTTTAACTTAGCGGTTTTTGCTTTCTCATTATTTAGTTTAGCCGAACAAAAAATATTATAAATAAATAATATTCAGTTAAGACCTAATCATTTCGTTATTTGATACAAATCTATCCTTGTGCACTTTAAATTTTTAAAATCTAAAGTGCACATTAGGGATTAATAATTATAAAATAAATAATATTAATTGTATAAATTAGAAAGCTTGGTCTAAATTTACCTAGCATTCCGTTATGCTTACCAAATAATAATCCGTTTCAAAAAAATAAAATATTAAAATTATGCTTCTTAATTCTAAATACTTTTTGACAACAATTATTACTAATTTATTATTAATTGTTTGCGTACAGGCGCAAAATCCTATTATACCGGCAGGTACTTACGGTGCAGATGCAACAGCTCGTGTTTTGCAGGATGGTAAATTATATATATACGCATCAACAGATGAAAGTGTTAATTATCCATGCTCATGGCATTTTGATGCATTATCAACATCTGACCTTAAAACTTGGACAGTTACAAAAAATATTTTCTCATCAAAAGGAGATAAGGATCAGGTACCTTACAGTAATGCACCACTATTTGCGCCAGATATAGCTTACAAAAACGGAACCTATTATTTATACTATTGTCAGCCAGATTTAAAAAATCCGGAAGGGGTAGCTACGTCTAAATCTCCACTTGGGCCTTTCGTTAACGGTAAATCGATCAATCTTTTTGGTAATAATCAAATAGATCCTGGTGTTTTTATAGATGACGACGGACAAGCTTATTACATTTGGGGGCAGTTTCAGGCTAAAATGGCCAAACTAAAACCAAACATGATAGAAATAGACTCAGCAACAATTAAGTACAATGTGGTTACTCAAAAAGAGCATTTTTTCCACGAAGCATCATATATGATAAAAAGAAATGGAATCTATTATTTCATATATACCCACATGGGAAGAGCTGATAGAGCGACAAGTTTAGGATACGCTACAAGTAAATCTCCTATGGGTCCTTTTAAATATGGAGGTGTTATTATAGATACAGATCATTCAGACACTGCAACTTGGAATAACCATGGGTCTTTAGTAGAATTTAACAAGCAATGGTACGTAGTTTATCATCATTCTACCCATGGCGACAAGGGGATGAGGAAAATTTGTATTGAACCAATCAAATTTAATGAAGATGGCAGTATAAATGAAGTGGAAATGACTACACAAGGTGCAGGCAGCCCCTTAGATGCAAAAGAAAAGATTGATGCTGAAAGAGCATGTTTACTGTATGGAAATGTAAGGGTAGATACTGTTACTAGTACAAATGAGGCATTAACACAGATTCAGAAAGGAGATTTCGCTGCTTACAAATATATCGACTTTAAAGACGGTTTAAATAATGTAACTGCAAGCATTATTCCTGGTCGTTCTGGTGGTAGTATTGATGTTGTACTAGACAATAGCTGGGGTCCTTCTGTTGGGACTATTAAAATCCCTGCCGCTTTAGGAAACGATAAAAATATTGAAATATCAACTACAATAAAGAGTGTAAAGGGAGTACATGCTGTTTGGTTAAGATTCAATTCTGATAATCAAGAATCTTTCAAATTAGACTGGTTCAAATTTAAATAATTTAAATAATACTAGATTATCCTTTGCTCACTTGAAGTAAGTGAGATACTTATCCGCATGTTGAGATTTAATGCAAGAAAATTCTACCATTTTAAATACAAAGGAAAGTCAGGTAACGTTCCTTTATTTGCAGAGTTCTACAAAAGTGAATATCGTTGTAGAGAAGATTTTAAGTTGAAGTAAGAAAGTATTATTGATGATATAGCTGGTTATGAGAAAATGTTTAAATCAGTAGATTTAATTAAACAAGATTTCGACAAAGTAACTCAATTTGATGCTAGTAAATTAGATTTTAACGATCATTACTTGTATCTTCTAGCAAAAGAAAACGATGCAACTATGATAACTCATGATGCAGATTTTTTTGGATTAGATGTTCCAGTAGGGTCTTTTAACAGGAAACTTTATCAAGAGTATAAAAACAGTATAAAACCTAATTCCAAATTGGTTTCTTGACATTTAAGGCATAACTCGTACGCCAACAACCAAGATTTTAAGCCCAAAGTAACTCATGCTAATAAAATCGGTGTGTGAATTATTGACCTTGTCTTTAAACTTCAAAAAGCCATAATTTCAAAACATTAGAGTAAAGCAAATAAATTAAAATTTCTATTAACGAGAGTGGAAGTTCCAGAATGCCATAACAGAATTATGTAGAGATTTGTTGTTGCCAAAAACGAAAAACCCCTATAAATGCTTGATTTATAGGGGTTTTTACTTGTGTTGTGCGGAATGGACGGGACTCGGACCGTTTCCATATGCGCCTTTAAACTAAGGATTTATAAAAGTTTTTATTTAAAACTCCCGAATTACTCCCTTTTCTTTTGCAATTATTGGAATCAAATGATGTTATATAAATATACTCATAATTTCTTGTTATTATCATAGCATTATTAAAT